>JBFIJN010000732.1:0-2897 GCA_041600735.1 Nannocystaceae bacterium | reverse complement strand
GCCAACAGCACCATGAACAGCGTCGCCCCTTCCGAGCGAGCCAGCTCGATCAGCGGCCGAACCGTCGTCTGCGGGATCTCGAAGGGCACGAGCCCCCCGCGGAAGCTCTGCACGGCGGGTCGACGGCGATCGGTCGGCAGCTCCAGCGGCTCGGCGCCCCGCAGCGTCTTCTTCCAGTACTCGAGCTGACTCTCCAGCACCTCGCCGTGCAGCCACTGCCGCTGCCACTGTGCATAGTCGGCGTACTGCAAGGTCGGCTCGCAGAGCGGGGAGTCGTTCCCGCGTGCGTACGCCTCATAGAGCGCACCGAGCTCTCGCATCATGATCCCGAGCGACCAGCCATCCGTGACGATGTGATGCATGGTGAGCAGCAGCACGTGGGACCGAGGCTCGAGCCGGAGCAGCCGCGCGCGAAACAGCGGTCCACTGCGGAGATCGAAGGCCCGCCCGATCTCCTCCTGCTGCCACTGCCGTACACGCCGCTCTCGATCCTCCGCGGGCCACGAGCTCAGCTCGTCCACCGCCAGCTCGAAGGAAGCCTCCGCGGGATCGAGGATCTGAACCGCCTCACCGCCGCAGCTGGCAAAGCGCGTCCGCAGGCTCTCGTGCCGCCGCACCAGCTCCCCGAGACTGCGCCGCAAGGATTCCTCGTGGAGCGGTCCTTCCAAGCGCACCGCGAGCGGCTGGTGATATGCCGACCCCACCAGGCCCAGCTGCTCGATGAACCACAGCCGCTCCTGGGCAAACGAGAGCAGCACCTGCCCCTGTCGCGGCAGCGCCCGCAGCTCCGGTGCTCTCGCCACCGGGGCCGCTCGACGCAGCGGCTCCGTGCGCTCGGCCAGCTCCGCCAACCTCGGCGACTCGAACAGGGTGCGCAGCGGTAGCTCGAGGCCCAGCTCATGGCGCACCTTCGCCACGACTCGCATCGCCAGCAGCGAGTCGCCGCCCAGCTCGAAGAAGTCGTCGCCGAGCCCCACGCGCTCCGCTCGCAGCAGCTCCGCCCAGATCTTCGCGAGCGCGTGCTCGAGCGCCGTGCGAGGTGCCGCGTAGGCCACTCCCGCGAGATCACGCGCCGGGGCCGGGAGCGCCCGCCGGTCCACCTTCGCGTTCGCGGTCAGCGGCAGCGCATCCAAGATCATCACCGACGAAGGCACCATGTACTCGGGCAGCGTCTGCTCGAGGTACCCGCGCAGCTGCGAGCTCGCGAGCGCCGCTCCTGCCGCGGCCACCACGTACGCCACCAGCCGCTTCGCACCGGGCGCATCCTCGCGCACGATCACCACCGCCTCGCGCACGCCCGCATACGTGCGCAGCACACTCTCGATCTCGCCCAGCTCGACGCGGAACCCGCGAAGCTTCACCTGGCCGTCGCTGCGGCCGACGAACTCGAGGTTGCCATCGGGCAGGGAGCGACCGCGATCGCCGGTCTTGTACATGCGAGTCCCCGGCGCTCCGAAGGGGTCGGGGATGAGCTTCTCGGCGGTGAGCGCGGGGCGGTTGAGGTAGCCCCGCGCCAGGCCGGCGCCCGCGATGTGGAGCTCACCCACGGCCCCCGCCGCGACGGGCCTCAGCTCGTCGTCGAGGAGGTAGATCACGCTGTTGGCGATGGCACGGCCGATCGGAATCGGCCGCGGTTGCTCGGTGAGCGGCTCGGTGAACAGCGTCGAGTAGACCGTGGCCTCCGTGGGGCCATAGCCGTTGACGAGGGTGGTCGGCGTGGAGGCGAGAGCCCGGCACAGTGCGCGCTCTTCGAGGGGCTCGACCCCCACGAGGAGCCGCGAGGGCGGGCGGACGCCACGCTGCATCAGCTCGGGAAGGAGGCGAGCGATGTGCGGCGGAAGGTAGGCGGTGGTGACCTGGCTGCGCTGCGCCCAGCGCAAGAACTGCTCGGGGTCGAGCCGCGTGGCTTCGCTCGGGATTGCAACGGTCGCGCCCGAGGCCAGCGGCAACAGCCACTCGAAGATCGAGGTGTCGAACGTGAACGTGGTCCACAGCGAGAAGCGCTCACCTGGCCGCACGGGATGACGCAGGTTCCAGTCCTCGATCAAGTTCGTGATCGAGCGGGCGGTGACGAGCACCGCCTTTGGCGTTCCCGTCGAACCGGAGGTGTAGAGACAGTAGGAGACCGCGTCCAGCGCGGGGCAGGGGCGTGCGCGGCGGTGCGTGCAGCTCGAGATCTCCGGCCAGTCCTCGTCCAGACGCACGAGTCGCACCCCGCAGCCAGCGAGCGCCGGCTCGAGCCGCGCCTGGGTCAGCATCAGCCGTGCACCGGTGTCGCGCAGCATGTGCTCGAGCCGCGCTCGCGGAGCACGCGGATCCATCGGTACGAAGGCACCACCGGCCTTGAGCGTGCCCAGCATGCCGACGATCAGCTCGAGCGAGGGCTCCATGCAGATGGCCACGAGCTCCTCGGGGCCGACCCCGAGGGTGGCCAGGTGAGCGGCGACGCACTCGGCGCGAGCGTTCAGCTCGGCATACGACAGCGTCTGGCCCTCGTGGACCACCGCGATCGCAGCGGGCGTCGCGTCGGCGTGGCGCTCGAACAGCTCATGCGGGCACTTGCCAGCCAGCGGCACAGACGGCTCTCGCGCCCACTGCGTCGGCGCCATATCGAAGATGATCTCGTGTTGCATGTCGTCCTCTCGAGCTCTCGGGCCGATGCGACGGCGGCCTATCGAGGCCGCGTCGGCATGAGCGGAAGATCAGCGCCAATGGCCGCACTCACTGCGCGGGCCAGATCGGTGATGGACTCGGGCGAGAACATCGAGAAGTGGTCTCCCCGCACCGTGACGAGCGAGTGTTCTTCGCTCAGCGCACCCAGGGGTCGCCCGGCCAGCACCCCGTCGCCGAGCGCCCGCACCGTCCGCTCCGCGCGGATGTCGGTGATCGGCAGGCTG
>JBFIJN010000731.1:0-2932 GCA_041600735.1 Nannocystaceae bacterium | reverse complement strand
GTCCCTCATTGCCACGCGAGCGGGTAACACCGCCCGCGGGCCGCATGGCTGCGTTGCTCGTCAGTCACTTGTACCCGACAAACTCCCTCCTCGCGCCTTCCCCTGCGGCCCGCTGACGGCGTTCCCCACTCACGCGGAAATGAGGGACACCCCCTAGTCGCAGATGCCCGGGCACGGGCACGTGAAGCACTGCACGATGTCGCAGCTGTGTCCGGGCCCGCAGTCATCGTCGTCGTGACAGCCCGCTACGCAGTAGCTCTCGGGTCCGCAGCCGGGGCCCTCGGGCTCGCACACCGTGCCCGGACCGCAGTCGTCATCGTCCTTGCACTGCACGGGGCCGTTCGACTCGCAGTAGCCGGGGCAGGGGCAAGTGATGCACTCGACGATCGTGCAGTCCTGACCCGGGCTGCAGTCTGCGTCTTCGTGGCAGCCCGGCACGCAGGCATTGGCGCCGCACCCCGGGCCCGAGGGCTCGCACACCTCGCCGGGATTGCAGTCGCTGTCGTCCTTGCACTCGGCCGCCGCGGCGGGGCCCTTGCGCAGCTCCAGCTCCGAGCCAGGGTCTTCGACCCCGGAGTCGCAGGCGAAGGCGAGCAAGGAGCCGAGGGAAAGGGCGAGGGAAATGGTCAGCATTCGCATGAGTGGTTTCTCCGACCCGCACCATGGACCATCTGCGCGGACGATTGCGCCCACGCGTCAATTCTCGCGGGTGAGTCATGCGCGCGCGTTCACGGGCAGTGCACGTGCGCGTACGCGGGCGCATGCGCGGAACCGCAGCGAACGCCGAACCTCACCCCGCCGAGAACACATGCTGTCGTAGCCCGCGGGTTGCGTCGGTCTTGGCTTCGATCACGCCTTGGGCGAGCATCCATGCGTAGGCGTCGCGTAGGGTCTCCTCGAGCGGTCGCACGGTGTAGCCGAGCTCTCGCTCGGCCTTCGAGTGGTCGTAGGCCATGCGCAGCTCGAGCGGCATGAGCGACTCCGAGGTGTAGAGCGGCTCGCCGCCGCGCATTGCGAACGCTACGAGGTCCATGATCGGGGCGCCGATCTCGGCCACCCACTTGGGGCACACGAAGCGCGGGCGGGGCACGCCGGTCACGCGCTCGGCGACCTCGGCGAGCTGGGCGATGGTGCGGTAGTGCCCGGTGAGCAGGTAGCTCTCGTTGGTCCGCCCGCGCTCGGCGGCGGCGAGGATCCCCGCGGAGACATCGCGGGCGTCGACCCAGTCGAAGCCGCCCGCGAGCAGCGCGGGGAGCTTGCGCTGGTAGAGCTTGCGCAGCACGAGGCCCATGCGCGAGGGCTTGAAGTCGTAGGGGCCCATCACCGCCGAGGGGTGCACGATCACCGCGTCGAGTCCGTCCTCCGCGATCGCCTGGCGCACGGCCGCTTCGCCCTCGGCCTTGCTCACGTCGTAGGCGGGCGCCTCGCCCCGCTCCACGCGCGGGCGCTGCTCGTCGGTGGGCTCGTCGAGCGGCGCGGGCTCGAACACGTGCACCGAGCAGCAGTGCACCATGCGCGGCAGCTTGGCCTGCTTGGCCGCCTTCACCACGTTGCGCACGCCCTGCACGTTGACCGCGTCGACCAGGCCGTTCATCGGGCCCACGATCGAGATCTGCGCGGCGAGGTGGAGCAGTAGGTCTGCGCCGTCGAGCAGCGCGTCGAGGCCCTCGCCCGAGGCCACGTCGCCGCTCACCCGCGCGATCGGCAGGCCCTGCAGCTCCACGGGATCGGGCTTGCGCGTCAGCGCGCGTACGTCGTCACCGCGCGCCACCAACTGGCGAATGAGGCTCGACCCGAGGTGTCCCGTAGCTCCCGTGATTGCGACCGTGGCCATTGCGGCCGGGATGGTACGCGCAACGCCCCCGCGCGGGGGCACCGCGGCTCAGGGGTCGACGTCGGTTCGCTCACCCTCGTGCAACGCGCCCGGTGGCGCGAGCTGATCGAGGTCTGGCAGGCCGGGGATGTGATCGTGATCGTGCGCGTGGTGGTGGCGGTGCTCGTCCCCCGGCGCGTGATGCTCGTGGGGGGGGCCGTGATCGTGATCGTGATGGTGATCGTGATCGTGATCGTGCGCATGGGAGTGGCCGTGCGGATGGTGATCGGGATCATGCTCGCCGTGCCCATGCCCGTGCCCGTGGCTGCCCGCGTCGAGGATCTCGAACCACGGGTGCGTGCCCCAGCGCCACAGCTGGCGCAGCAGCATCACCACCAGCACCGAGGTCGCGGCGGTGGAGATCCATCCCCATCCGAGCGCGTGCGGCTCGGTGGGGGTCGCGGGCATGTTCAGCGGGAGCTCGAGTGCGTTGACCAGCAAGCCGAGACCGATGCTCAGCCCCAGCATCGCGCCGATGCCGAGCACGACCACGCGCAGGCCGTACCCGCGGCGCAGCATCGCGATCGAGGCCACGTTGGTCGCGGGGCCCATCAAGAGACCCACGAGTACCGCGCCGGGGGAGATGCCCTCGAGCAGCAGCACCGCGGCGAGCGGTGTGGCAGCGGCCGCGCACACGAACGTGGGTACTGCGATGAGCCCCACCACCACGACGTCGAGCCCACGATCGGCCAGACCCGCGAGCGAGCCCGGCGCGACCGCGACCTGCAGATAGGCGGCGGCGACCAGCCCCACCAGCACCCAGGGGCCGATGTGGAGGAGCAGCTCGTCGAAGTAGTCGAGCGCGAGGCCCCAGCCCTCGCGCTGGCGCGGGCGTGCGCCCGTGATCATCGATCCGCTCGACTCGTGCGCCTCGGTCTGCGCACGCGTGCGCGCTTCGGCCCCCGCGAGGCGCCCGAATGCGAGCGCGGCGACGAACGCCACCAGCAGCGCCGCGCCGAGGCGCATCCCCGCGAACGGTGCGCCCAAGAAGCCGAAGGTGAGCAGCAGTGTCTCGGGTCCGAGCTCGGGCACGCTCATCAAGAACGCCACCACCAACGC
>JBFIJN010000730.1:0-2939 GCA_041600735.1 Nannocystaceae bacterium | reverse complement strand
GGTGGGCTCGCGCTGCTCGTTGGTGCCGTAGACCAGCGTCTCCACGCAGAACACCGCGGGGCGAGAGCGATCGAACGCGAGCGTCTGCAAGAGCGCGAGATCCAGGCCCTCGACGTCGATGCTCACCAGATCGGGCGGCGCGGCGGCGAAGTGCTGCTCGAGGATCTCGTTGATCGTGCGCAGCGGAACCTTCATCACCCGCTCGATCGCACCCGGCCCCGACTCTGCAACGTAGCGATCGGCCTGCTCGCGCGAGAACGTGTTGAGCTGCGGACGCTCGCGGATCACGTAGTAGTCGGCCTCGGTGCTGCCGTCGACGCTCACGCCCACGTCGAGCACCACGTCTTCGGGTCGGGCGCGGCGCAGCAGCCCCGCCATGAACGGGTTGGGCTCGACCAGCACCCCGCGGCTGCCCCGCACGTAGAACAAGAACGTGTTGCTCGAGATGCTCGGGTGGAACGCCCCGATGTCGAGGTAGCGCGGGCGCGGGATCCCGAGGTGCTCGAGCACCGCTTGCAGGACCACGTCCTCGCCCTGCTGCGCATAGCTCAGCCGCCGGCCGTCGGGTGGCATCGGACCCACGTCTCGGGGCGGCGGCGGGATCTCGCCGGGGGCCAGCGCGGGCGCAGGCGCGGTCTCGGGGTCCTGCACGGTCTCGATGGCGGTCTCGCGTTCGGGGACGGGCGGCGCATCCTCGGCGGCGCGGTGGAGGAGCTGCGCCGCTTGGGTGAGCCCTGCCGTTGCGCCTACACCGAGCAGCGAGCCCAGCAAGAAGGCCCGACGCCCCGGCGGAGCATCGGTCTCGCGATCGCGCGGCGAGTCGGTCAAGGCCTCATGCTACGCGCTAGAGACGATGCGGACGGGGAGCGCCCGCGATTTCTCGATCTCTTGCGCCGCGCGGCGCATTGCGCCCGCTTTTGTCGGTAGCCTCAGCGTACATGCGCCGTCCTCTCAAGCGCCGCAGCTTCCTGGTGCGTTCTTCCGCCGTGCTCGGGCTCGGCACCGGCTGCCTCGCCACGCGGCGCGGCCAGGCCACGGCGCCCGCGGTGCTCGAGCGCCCGCCGCACCCGGTGGTCGTCGCCTCCGCCAATGGCTATCCGCACTGCACCGCCAAGGCGATGGAGGAGATCCTCGCCGGAACGCCAGTCGTCGACGCGGTCGTCGCCGGAGTGACGCTGGTGGAAGACGACCCCACCGATCACAGCGTGGGGCTCGGCGGGCTTCCCAATGAAGACGGCGTGGTCGAGCTCGATGCCTCGGTGATGGACGGCGCCACCGGGCTCTCGGGTGCGGTCGGGGCGCTGCAGCGCATCAAGAACCCGGCGCAGGTGGCCCTTCGCGTGCTGCGCTACACCGATCACTGCCTGCTGATCGGCGAGGGCGCGCTGCGCTTTGCGAGGGCCCATGGCTTCGCCGAGCAAGAGCTGCTCACCGAAGAGGCGCGCAAGATCTGGCTCTACTGGAAGTCGACGATGTCCGACACCGACGACTGGCTGCCCACCGACCCCAAGGATCTGCCGCCCGATGCGAAGGCGATGTTCGGGATCACCGGCACGATCAACTGCGATGCAGTGGATGCCGCAGGCAACCTCGCGGGGGTGACCACGACCTCGGGCCTGGCGTTCAAGATCCCCGGGCGCGTGGGCGACAGCCCGCTCATCGGCGCCGGGCTGTTCGTCGACAACGCGGTGGGAGCCGCCGGCTCCACCGGCCGCGGCGAGGCCAACATCGTCACGGCCGGCAGCGCGGCCGTGGTCGAGGGCCTGCGACAAGGCAAGCACCCCACCGACGCGTGCCTGTTGGCATGCCAGCGCATCGCCGATGCGACCAAGATTCCGCGACTGCGGCGAGACGACGGCAAGCCGGATTTCAATGTGCGGTTCTACGCGGTCGACAAGCGCGGGCGCTACGGCGGCGGCTCGCTGTACGGAGGCGAGCTCGCCGTGTTCGACGGCAAGGGCAACCGCAAGGAAGAGCTCGCGCGCCTGTTCGAACGCTAGCGGTTCGAACGCGAGCTCGCGGGCTACTCGAACACGTGCCCGCACGCCGGCGGGGTGACCGGCTCCTGTGCAGATCCGAGCCACATGTCCTCGAGCCGCAGCAGCCCATCGACCACGCCCGCAACACCCTCGCCGTCGATGTCATCCGGCACGTAGTTGCCGCCCTCGACCGTGAGCACCAGCGCGCCCGTGCCCTCGAGGTAGCTATAGGTGCCCCAGTAGTCGATATAGACCTCGAACGGGGTCCAGGTGACGGTGAACTCGCCGGTGTCATAGAAGACGAGCTCGGGGATGGTGGGCTCGGGGGTGAACGCGGGGCCGCCATCGCACGGGAGCTGCTGCAGCTCGTTCCAGAACCCGAGGATGTCCAGCTCGAGCGGTATGTAGACCTCGAGGTCGGCGGTGATCAGGCGACGACCGTCTTCGAGATCGGCGGTGACCGAGACGATCGTGCCGTCGGGGACCGAGGCATCGACGTCGAGCACGCCCGTGAACGCATCGATCGTCACGCCATCGACGGGATCGATGCTCCACTCCACGCAGGCATCGACCTCGTCGGGGAAGCCGTTGTCGATCCACACCAGCCGCAGATCGGTGGCCTCACCCGCGCGAACCGAGCTGGAGAGCCCCGGTGCGGTGATGAACAGCTGATTCACGATCTCCTCGTCGACCGGCGGCGCGAGGCACATGCTGCCGTCGCCCGAGCTGTCTACGCTCGTGACGGTGGGATCGGTGGGATCGGTCGAGCCGCTCGAGGGACTCGTGGTGGTCGGCTCCCCAGTGGTCGTGGGGCCCGTACCCCCGCTGCTCTCCTCGGCCGCAGTCGAGCCCGCACCATCGTCGTCGACGGACACGAGGGTGCAGCCAAGGGTGAGCGCGAGACCAGTGATCCACAGCGAGAAGGTCGGAGAGTAAGCCATGACACGAGCCTAGCACGTC
>JBFIJN010000729.1:0-2950 GCA_041600735.1 Nannocystaceae bacterium | reverse complement strand
TCTGACGATCACCGAGCTCATGGCCAACCCCGAGGCGGCGGCTCAGGAGGCCGACAGCGAGTGGTTCGAGGTCCGGGCCGCCGCGACCTTCGACCTCAATGGGCTGGCGCTCGGGACGGTAGAGGGCGAGGTCCGCGGCACCATCGACAACAGCGAGTGTCTGCGCGTCACGCCGGGCGACTCGCTCGTGATCGCCCGCGATGAGGACGCCGCGCTCAACGGCGGCCTGCCGCGCGTGGACGCGGTGTTCGGGTTCTCGCTCATCAACAGCAACGGCGCGCTGTGGATCGGCACCGACAGCGTGACCCTCGATCTCGTGACCTGGGCCTCGGTACCGGCCGGTGCGGCGCGAAGCCTCGACCCCTTGGCCACCGATCCTCAGGCCAACGACGACGAGGCCGCGTGGTGCCCGGCGATCGACGCCTACGGAGACGGCGATCTTGGCACCCCCGGCGCCGACAACCCGAGCTGCGGCACGGTCTCGGCGGGCACGTGCAACGACGGCGGCTCGCGTCGCGATGTGGTCGTCCCCCAGCTCGGCGATCTGGTGATCACCGAGTGGATGGCCGACCCGTCGGCCACCGCCGATGCCGAGGGTGAATGGTTCGAGCTGCTCGCCACGGCCAGCGTGGATCTCAACGGCCTGCAGCTCGCCAACGATGCCGCGCTGGCCGACGGCACCCTGCCCGTCGGCGGCGATTGCCTGAGCGTAGCCGCGGGCGAGCGCGTGATCGTGGCGCGCAATGCCGATCCGCTGATGAACGGCGGGCTGCCTCCCGTCATCGGCACGTTCGGCTTCGGCCTCACCAACAGCGGCGGCGCGGTGTTCATCGGGGCGGGCGGCGAGGTGCTCGACTCGGTCACGTGGGCGACCAGCACCGCCGGGACCGCGTGGACGGTGGACCCCTCCGCCGAGGACCCGGTGGGCAACGACGACCCGAGCAATGTGTGTCTCGCCACCGACGTGTTCGGTGCCGGTGATCGGGGCACGCCGGGCGCCCAGGGGCCTGCCTGCGGCGGCGGCGGCATGATGGCCGGCATGTGCATGGATGGCGGGGTTCCGCGGCCGATCGTCTCGCCCGCGGCCGGCGAGCTCGTGATCACCGAGTGGATGCCCGATCCGGCGGCCGTCACCGATGCCAACGGCGAGTGGTTCGAGCTGCTCGCCACCGCGTCCATCGACCTCAATGGTCTGCAGCTGGCCAACGACGCGGGCCTGGGTGACAGCATGCTGCCGGCCGGCGGCAGCTGTCTCGCGGTCGCCTCCGGCCAGCGCGTGGTCGTAGCCCGCCAGGCCGATGCCCTGGTCAACGGCGGGCTGCCACCCGTGATCGGAACGTTCTCGTTTGGCCTGACCAATGCGGGCGGCGCGGTGTTCGTGGGCCTCGGCGGCGTGGTGCTCGACACCGTGTCCTGGGCCGCGAGCACCCCGGGAGCCGCGTGGTCCGTGGACCCGGGCTCCGAGGATCCGCTCTCCAACGACGACCCGGGCAATGCATGCCTGGCCACCATGCCGTTCGGCGCCGGCGACAATGGAACCCCCGCCGCGCCCAACCCCGCCTGCTGAGACCTGGCGATGCACCACCCTCGACACGGTGAACGACCCCGTAGGCTCGGCCTGCGGGTGCTGCTGGGCTTGCTGCTCGGTACCGCGACCGGCCTCGCCTGCGAGACCGGCGATCCCTCCGACTGTGGCCCCAGCGAGGGCGTGGTCGAGCGGGTGATCGATGGCGACACCGTGGTGCTCGCCAGCGGCGAGCGCATCCGCTACTTGCTGGTCGACACCCCGGAGACGAGCGGGACGGTCGGCTGCTACGGCCCCGAGGCCAGCGCCTTCAACAAGTCGCTGGTCGAGGGCGCGACGGTGCAGCTCACCTACGACGACGAGTGCACCGATCGCTACGACCGCTTGCTGGCCTACGTAGAGCTCGAGGGGCGCAGCGTGAACGAGCTGCTGCTGACCCGCGGGTTTGCGTGCGTGCTGCACATTCCGCCCAATGGTGCCGAGCGCGTCGCGCACTACCGACAGCTCGAAGAGCAAGCGCAGGTCGGCCAAGTCGGGCTGTGGGCCGCGTGCACGGAGAGTCCGTGTGATTGAGAGTCGGCGCGCCGCTCCCCGCCGCCGCCGCCTCGGCTGGGCCCTCTTGGTCGCCCTGCTCGGGCTCGGCGTGTCTCGGCCCGCCGCCGCGGTGGAGTACGAGATCTTCATCGACGTCGACGACGAAGAGGAGATCAACGATCTCCAGCTCACCGATCAGATCAGCGACACCACCTACGAGACCCTGATCGAGCTGCTGCGCCGCGGCACCAACCTCGACAAGGCCGGGCGCGAAGACCTCTACGCCCTGCCCAACCTCACCTACGAAGACGTCGATCGGATCTTGGCCTACCGCGAGGAGGCCGGGCGCATCGCCGACCCCGCCGACCTCGTCGTCGCGGGCGTGCTCACCCAGCGCAAGCTCGCCGCGCTGGCGGCCTTCCTCGTGGTGCCCGACGCCAGGGGCCCGCGCGGCACGATCCATGGCACGGCGCGCTACCGCATGACCTACGTGGCCCAGGACCCGCGCGTGCCCCCGATGGCGCTGCAGGCCCGGGTCACGGCGCTCGGCAACCTCACCGTGGGCGCGGCCGCCTTGCTCGACCCGCGCCGCCTCGGTGACGTCACCTGGGATCCCAACCGCGCCGCGCTGGTGGCCGAGCCCGACGCGGTGCGCCCTCGCCTGCCCAAGGCGTTTGCGCAGTGGGACACCGACCGCTTCACGGTGATCGCGGGCACCTACCGCGCCGGCTTTGGCCAGCGGCTCACGTTCGACGACAGCCGCCGCTACACCCCCAACGGGATCTATCTCGACGACGCGATGGTGGCCCGCTATCGCCTCGTGCGCTCGTGCAGCGAGACCGCCGGCGAGACGCTCGACTCCCCGTGCAGCGACGACGACCTGCGCGTGGC
>JBFIJN010000728.1:0-3022 GCA_041600735.1 Nannocystaceae bacterium | reverse complement strand
GTACTGCCAGCGGCCGTTCTCGCAGAAGAAGCTCTCGTCCTTGCGGATCGTGCCGAGCTCGAGCGCGGCGGCCACCGTGATCGCCTTCATCGTCGAGCCGGGCTCGAAGTCGGCCTGCACGGCCTGGTTGACGGTCTGCGAGAGCTTCTCGATCGGATGGTTGGGGTCGAACGTGGGCCGGCTGGTCATGGCCAGCACCTCGCCCGTGCTCGGGTCCATCACCACGATGCTCGCGCTCACCGGCATCCACTCCTGCACGAGGGTGTTGATCTCCTCCTCGGCCATCGCCTGGATCGCGGAGTCGATGGTGAGCACGACGGTGTTGCCGCGCGAGACGCCCGCATCGGGGAAGCCCTCGGTGAGCAGCTTCTTGCCCTTGGCGAAGTACGCGGGGCTCATCGCGTCGCGTCCGCGCAGGTACTCGTCGAAGCCGTACTCGATGCCGAGGTTGCCCTTGCCCTGGGCGTTGACGCGGCCGAGCACGTGGGAGGCCAGCAGCTTGCGCGGGTACACGCGCTGGGGCACGGGCTCGAGGCTCACGCCGGGCAGGTGCTTGGCCTTGAGCGCGGTGGCCTGGGGGTCATCGAGCATCATCCGCAGGCGGCGGTAGGCCTTGTCCTGGCCGAGCTCCTCGCGCAGGTACGCGGAATCCTCCTCGGGGAACAGCTCGAGCACGGCCCCGATCACCGCGTCGGTCTGGCCCTGCGCTTCGATGAGCCGCGGGTTGACCACGATCTTGTGCACGCGATCGGTCACCGCGAGCGAGATGTAGCCGCGATCGACCACGTCGCCGCGGCTGGCCTTGACCTTGTAGCTGCGCAGCTGCTGGCGGTTGCCCTGCTCGGCGTACTGCTCGTGCTGGGCCACGGCCACGTTCCACGAGCGCAGGCCGAGGCCCGAGAGCGCGAGCAACAGCACGCCGCCCACCAGCCAGCCGCGGCGCTGCACCGCGCGGAGATCGCTGGCCATCGGCTTCATCACGAGCGCCGAGGAGCGCTGCAGTAGGTTCTTCATGGGGTCGGCTCCTGCGGGGCTTGCTCGTGCAGGCGGATGGTCTGCACGAGGTCGGGCGACATGGGGATCATCTGCAGCTGGTGGCGCGCCACCTCGTCGATGTGCGAGGGGTGACGCAGGTAGGCCCGCTCGGCCGCGAGGCGGCGGCGCGTGTCGAGCAGCGCGGCCTGCTCGGCGGTGAGCGTGGTGATCTCGGCACCGAGCTCGAGCACGCGGGTGGTGGCGTGCACGCGCGCGATGCCGATTGCGGTCAGGACCCCTACGATGAGCGTGAGCAGCAGCGAGGTCCCGGCGGGAGTGCTGCGTCGCCGGCCGCTCGCGAGGCCGGCCGCTTCGGGCGCGGGCTGGTCGGCCGCGCGCTGCCAGCCATGCGGCTGCGACTCGACGCGCTGCTGCCGGGGCCGGCGCAGCGAGGGCCGCGGAAGCGGGGCGGGATCGGTCTGGGCGGGGTCGGTCTGGGCGGGCTCGTTCGTGGTGCGATCGGTCATGGTGCGCAGCGCTCCAGCAGGCGAAGGCGGGCGCTTCGGGCCCGCGGGTTGCTCTCGAGCTCGGCCGGGCCCGACGTCACGCCACCGGCATACTCGGCCGGGGTCGTGAAGCGCGGCTGCGGCAGCTCGTGCTGCTGCAGCGGCAGGTGGGCCGGCGGTTGAGGAGGCCGGCACAGCGCGCGAAAGCGTCGCTTCACCCGGCGGTCTTCGAGCGAGTGGAAGGTGATCACCGCCAAGCGCCCGCCCACCCTCAGCAGCGCGGGCGCGGCGGCCAAGAAGCGATCGAGCTGGCCGAGCTCGTCGTTGACGGCGATGCGCAGCGCCTGGAAGGTGCGCGTGGCCGGGTGGATGCGACCGGCGAGCTTGCGGCGCTGGTGGCCGCTGGTGGCGGCGGTCACGACCTCGGCCAGGCCGCGCGTGGTGGTGGGTCGAGCCTTGATCACCGCCGCCGCGATCCGCGAGGCCTCCGGCTCCTCGCCGTACTCGCGCAGCACTCGAGCGAGCCGCCCCGCGTCGAGCTCGGCCAGCAGCTCGGCCGCGGTCTGCCCCTGGGAGGGGTCCATGCGCATGTCGAGCGGGCCGTCGCCGCGAAACGAGAACCCGCGCTCGGGCTCGTCGAGCTGCATCGAGGAAACCCCGAGGTCGGCCACGATCGCGGCCACCTCGTGGACCCCGAGCTCGGCCAGCGCCTCGGCCAGGCTGGCGAAGCCGGCGTGGACGAAGTCGAGGGGGCACGAGGCCTGGCCCAGCCGGGCCCGGGCGAGGGCCAGCGCGTGAGGATCACGGTCGACCAGGATCACTCGGGACGGCCGTGTGGCGGCCAACAAGGCCACGGTATGGCCGCCAAGGCCTGCCGTGGCGTCCACCAGGACTCCCACGCCCGGGCGTGGCCCCCCTTCGGCGTCGATCCCGGTCGATCCGTTCAGGGCTGGACGCAAGGCGGCGCAGACCTCCTCGGCCAGCACCGTGATGTGCGCTACGCTGTCCTCGCCCATGCCGGCCTAGCCGACGTGCGCATCTTTCGGGGGGGCCGTCAAATTTCCGGGGCTGGCGGCCCGGCAAATTTCCGCTTGGATCCCGTGCTCTTACGCGATCCAATGTTGACCCGGCGGGGGCTACCCAGTAGCGTGCGCTTCCTGATTTTCCCGGTGGCCCGGGGGGCGACCTTGCGGCCCCCCGAGCTCCGATCAGCCTCCAGTCGAGACCGAGATGATCCCGCCCCGTAGCAGGAACTATCGCCAGCTTCATGAAGCGTCGGAGCTCCTTTGGGAGAAGCTCGGCATGCTGGCCCCCACCCAGCGCGAGAGCTTCGACGAGCGCTTCATGATGTCGTGGATCTATCACGACTTTGCGCTGGAAGGCACGGTGCTGCAGATCTCCGAGATCAAGGCGGCCACCGATGACGAGATCATCAGCTCGCCGAGCCTGATCCCCGCGTACAACCACATCATCGCGATGCGTGACGGCATCCGCTACGTGCTGGAATCACGCGGCAAGCGGCTCACGCTCAACCTCGACTG
>JBFIJN010000727.1:0-3029 GCA_041600735.1 Nannocystaceae bacterium | reverse complement strand
TCCGATGTCGAGGCGCTGAGCGAGACGCTCTCGTTCGGGGTGTTCACCATCCTCACCGACATCGTGATGATCACCTCGGTGCTGGCCGCGATGTTCTGGCTGAGCCCCAAGCTCACCATCATCACGCTCACCGTGGCGCCGGTGCTGATCGTGCTGGTGCGCTACGTGGGCGCGCGCCTGCGCCGTCTACAGCTCGAGGTGCGCAAGGCCCAGTCGCGGCAGACCGGGTTCCTGGCCGAGCAGCTCTCGGGCGTCACCGTGGTGCAGCTGTTCGGCCGCGAGCAGAGCGCTCGCGACGAGTACGCCCGCCTCGGCGCGCGCTACCTCAGCGCCAACAAGTGGGCCAACTGGCTCGACGCCGGGCTCTACTCGGTGATGGACGGGATCTCGGCGTTCTCGATCGCGCTGCTGATCTACTTCGCCGCGCCCGAGGTCGCGCTCGAGGACGGCGCGCTCACGCTCGGCCTGCTGTTCGCGTTCGTCGACTACCTGCAGCGCGTGTTCGGTCCCATCAAGGAATTCTCGGGCAAGCTCGCCACGATCCAGCGCGCCACCGCCTCGCTCGAGCGCATCTACGGGCTGCTCGACGAGCCCGCCGAGAGCCGCGCCGCGCCCGGGGCCCCCGACCCGCTCGCGAGCTGGCGCGGTGGCCTGCGCGTGCGCGACCTCGAGTTCCGCTACAAGGAAGAGGGTGCCGACGTGCTGCGCAAGATCTCGTTCGACATGGCCCCGGGCGAGGTGGTCGCGGTCGTCGGCCGCACCGGCTCGGGCAAGTCGAGCCTGGGGCGCGTGCTCACTCGCTTCTACGACGGCTACCGCGGCTCGGTGCGCCTCGACGACGGCGAGCTCGCGGCGCCCAAGGGCGTCGAGCTGCGCGACGTCGAGCCCGATCAGCTGCGCCGCCACGTGTTGATGGTTCAGCAGGACGTGTTCCTGTTCAACGACGACGTCGCGTACAACATCTCGCTCGGCGAGTCGCCGCTGCGCGAGGACCCCGAGCGCCTCGCCCAGGCGCTGCGGGTGGTTCAGGCCGAGGAGGTCGTGCGGGCGCGGGGCGGTCTCGAGTTCCCGGTGGGCGAGCGCGGCGGCAACCTCTCTGCGGGCGAGGGTCAGCTGGTCGCGTTCGCACGGGTGGCCGCGCGCGAGCCCACGCTGCTCATCCTCGACGAGGCCACCGCCAATGTCGACAGTCTCACCGAGCAGAAGGTCCAGGCCGCCATCGAGCAGCTGCTCCAGGGTCGCAGCGTGCTGGTCATCGCCCACCGCTTGAGCACCGTGCGTCGGGCCGATCGGATCTTGGTGCTGCGCGACGGTCAGGTCGCCGAGCAGGGCACGCACGAGGAGCTGCTCGCCCTTGGCGGGCTCTACGCCGAGCTGGTGAGCATGGGGTTCGAAGAGCCCGAGGGTGAAGCGGCGGAGGCCGCGGGCTGATCTGGTAGAATCGTCCAGCGATGGACCTCATGGATGTCCTAGGCTCGACGATCCAGGACGCGGGCTTCGACGACCACGAGTTCGAGGAGCTCGTCGGGTTTCTGTTGCGGAACGAGGTAGATCGCCGACACCGCGGGGCCAAGGTCCTCGGGCCGACCAAGCGGGGGAAGAGCGACGGGGGGCGTGATCTTCAGCTCACGGTCGACGACGAGCCAAGGCCGAAGATCCCTCGGGAGGATGCAGGCCCTACCCTCACCTGGGACGAACCCCTCACCACCTGGTACAGCTGCAAGACGACCACGCGCAGGCGGGGCTGGTTGGCTGGCGTAAAGGCGGACGTTGGCTGGAGACATTGGAGCGCCAAGACTCCCCCCAAGAAGCTGGCACGGCCGTCCATCGAGCTCCTCGAGGCGCTCGCCCGAGGCGCTCGATATGTGGTCGTGATCAATGAAGAAGCCGCGTCCGAGAGCAAGTTCCTCGACGACCTGGCGCAGGTCTTCCAGTTCTGGTTCCGCCATCATCCCGAGCTCGAGGCCCCGCTCCAGGCGCCGGCGAGCTTCAGGCAGCAGTTCGAGCTCATCGAAGCCAATCACCTCGCCTGGATCATTCGTACTCATAAGCCACAGCTCCCTACTCAGTTCCGCGACAAGCTTGGGGCGATCGAACCCGGCGGCCTGCAGTCGTGGGAGTCGTGGACCAAGGATCTCACCGAGGGTCGTGAGCCCCCTCCATTCTTCGCAGATGCGACTCGCGAAGGCATCTTCGAAGCAATGAGATCAGTGGGTCCCGACGCGAAGCGAGTCATTCGGGTGTTTGGGGCGCCAGGGCTCGGCAAGACCAGAACCGTACACGAGGCGCTCGCGGTGCTCGGCTCCGAGATGACCGCCCGCGCTCGCTACTGCAACGACATTCGCCGAGGGCAAGAGATCGTCGAATCTGGTTGGCTACCCCGAGCGGGAGGCATCTATCTGGTGCTCGACGAAGCTCGGACTACGGATGTGCCGGGGGTCGTGTCGCGCTTCTTGGCCGATGCCGTCCCAAACGCGCGACTCATTCTGGTCGGCACCTCCGACGGAGAAGCACATCCCTACGAGCACCCTGACATCGCCTCCTTTCCGCTCGAGCGGCTCGATGACTCCGCGGCGCGTCAGCTCATCGAGAACGAGCTACGTGCAAGGGACGACCCTCGAGTGGCGTCGGTGCTGGAACTCTCGGAGGGCTATCCACTGTTTGCCGTGCTGCTCGCGCGCGCCTTGGCAGAGGATGGTGATGCCCTCGAGAACCCCCGCGATCGCGGCACCAAGGAGTGGCTCGCGGCGCGACGCGTTCTGGCCGGCCCTCGCGCAGCATACGCGGACGAGTCGACCTGGCTTCGGGAGGTCGAGATCCGCGCCAAGTGCCTCCTCGTCGTCCTCCTGACACAAAGACAAGAAATTACGTGGGATGACCTGTGGTCGGCGCATCGCGACGCCTTCGCAGACGTGCTCGACGAGGTCCAAGAGTGGGAGCGGATCAAGCGAGCCGCGAAGAGCTGCTCGGAGCGCGAGATTCTGCGCTATTCGGGAGTACAGACCCGACGCTACGTCAGCCCGCGGAAC
>JBFIJN010000726.1:0-3033 GCA_041600735.1 Nannocystaceae bacterium | reverse complement strand
TCCAGCTGGGCGGTCCACCCGACCGCCCAGCCGGGCTCCATCTCCCGGGGGATTAGCTCAGCTGGGAGAGCGTCGGCTTTGCAAGCCGAAAGTCACCGGTTCGAACCCGGTATCCTCCACCGACCTGGGGGCCCGCTTTCGAGGATTCGGGAGCGGGCCTCTTTGCATTGGTTCCGCAGGTTCTATGCATGGCGCCCCGCGTCGTCGGTGGGACGGGCCGAGCGCCACGGGAGCAACCGCGCCCGCTCGAGGTTCTCGCGCAAGACCTTCCGCGTCATGTCCAATGCGCGGGCGGCTGCACTGATGTTGCCGCGGGTTCGCAGCATCGCGAGCACGACCACCACGCGGTAGGACTCTCGCCGCACGAGGCGAAGCGGAGGCAGGCGCTCGCCGAAGATCGGCAAGCCCACCCGCGCGCCGTAGTTCGAGCTGACGACCCTTCTTCCTTGCGCCGCCCGCAGGCTCGACCGCTCCGACCGTGGCTGCCTACGCCGCAGTGCCGCGAGGTTCTGCGCGCCCTCGTCGTGGCCGGCGAATGGGAAGTTCTTGCACCGAAGGCCGGGGAGATCCGGTCTCGCGGTGGAGACCCTAGCCCGCTTCACGCAGCCGAACCGAGACGGTAGGGACCGCCGTCGCGGGAGCCAAGACCCACCCGCCCCATCCGAACATCGTCGTAAATACTGAGGATTTCAGACCAGCTGTCTTCCCGCCGCCTTCCCTTCACGCCCAACCGATACACTTCGTACCGGCTTGTCGCTCGAGGACCGCACCACCCCCGCGAGGCTGCGGGCCGTCCTGCGGGAGGCCCGTGACCGGGGCCGGGATGCGTTCCTCGCGGAGCACGGGTACGGGCCGGCGCGCAACTACTTCGTGGTGGCCAAGGGGATGCGCGGTGAGTACGACAGCAAGGCGATCTTCGGGGTCGCCTGCGGGATGACCCACGACCAATTCTCGGGCGGCGAGAAGACGGTGGTCCCTGCGCTCGAGCGCCAGGGGTTCCAGGTGATCGACGCGAGGACCCACTGGTATGAGGACGAGCTGGTGCTCATCCTGCACTGGTACCTGCGTTACCAACCGCGGGGGCTCGGGCCACGAGACCTCGAAGTCCAAGCCTCGAGCAAGACCCTCCAGGACCTCGCGCGAGCGAACGACAGGGTGGGCACGGCGCGTCACCGCAGCCCCACCCACGTGGTGGAGCAGCTCTCGCGCTTTGCCGACCTCGAGTCCTCGAACCTGGCGACCACGGCTCCCTCCTCGCCCTACGCAGAGCTCTGGGCGCGCTACGCCACCGACGAGGACCAACGACACCGCAGGGTCCAGGAGATCCTCACCTCGCTCGAGGCCACCAAGCGCACCGCGAGCCCGCGTCGTAAGGCCGAAGCGGCGACCGCGTCGAGCGCAGACGAGGGCCGCCCCCGCTTCCTCTACGGGCCCCAGCCCAAGCCCCGCTTCCGCGCACAAGAGCTCGAGGAACCGTACCAGGGCCCGCGCCAGAGCCCTCGACATCGGCAGGGCAAGTCGATCCCGCACGATCCCGACAAGCAACTCGCGGGCGACCGCGCCCACGAGCACGTCCGCGACCTCCTTGCCACTCACCTCGTGGACCATGGGTTCATCGTCTGCGTCGGGTCCAATGCGGCCACGGCCAACCGGGTCGACTACGACCTCGGCGCCTGTCGGGACGATCTGCGGCTCATCATCGAGAGCAAGAGCCTTCCGAAGGCTGTCGGCGCCCAGACCGATCGTCTCAGGCGCGGGCTCGGGCAGGTCCTGTGGTATCGGCGACGCTTCGAGGTGCTGTGTGGCGAACGACGCATAGCCGTGCTGCTGGTGGAGCGGGCCCCCGGAGCCCACCAGGAATGGTTCGATGTCTGTCGTGCGGCGGGTGTGGTGCTGACCTGGCCGGACCAATTCGTCTCGCTCATCGAGCACTGCGAGAACCGCGGCGGCACGCGCTGACCTGGTACTTTCTGGGCCAGTGGTGCGTCCCAGACCTACGAACCCAAATTCATGATCGGTATAAATTATATTTGTACGATTCCGCATGGGCCGAGAGCTGTGAGAGCCTTCGGGCGTCGTGGTCGAAACACTTCACATCGTGGCGACGTGTACGGCACGCAAGCGCGTGGCGGTGGCCGTGGCCGACGTTCGCCGCTTGCGCGAGATCGACGATGGCTCGCCCTGGATACGCGCAGCCCGGTGGTGGGCTCGGCTTCGCGCGGGTCCGACCGTCGCCTCGACCCGCGCACGTGATCTCTACGCGGGCGAGCACTGGTCGACCGTGCTCGCGTTGCCCACGGTACCGGCTCTGGCTCGCTTCGCTTGCCATCCGTGGGTCGCATCGGCGGGGTATGGCCTCGTCGGATGGGATGCGTCGCTCGTGCCCTACTCGGCCACGTTCGCTGCTGGCTTCGCTGACTCGGTGCTCGGTCGACGCGAAGGCGGCTCACATGCGCCGCGGCTCCGCGAGTGGTGGAACGCGCTGTCGGCCTACGCAGGCCCCGATCCTGGGGCGCCCCGCCGTATCGCCGCGCTCGCGGCCAGCGACCCCGAGGGGGCCATCGTGGTCGTGGCGTCGCCCGACTACGTCCGCGCGATGCAGGCCGACCTCCTCGAGGCGCGGGCGCTCCTCGTCGACCCCACGCGTCTCGTCGTGATCTCCAACCGAGCCAAGCTCATGGGCGGTCTCCTCCACGACCACCTCGTCCCCGTGGATCGACGGGCGACCGCAGTGGTGGGTGGGAGCCTGCACGGGCTCAATGCCCGCGTGGCGCTCGGGGTGCTCCGCCGACTCGGCCCTGCCCGCCTCGACGTCGGCCGGCTGAGGGAGATCTACGCGGCCATGGTTCGGGCTCCGGCTCACGCGAGCCACCGCGACCTCCTAGCCCCGCCATGAAGTACTTCCTCCCCGACGCGCAGGATCTCGTCGACCCGAGCTTCGACTTCGTCCGCGAGACTCGCTCGCCCGATCGCATCCGCCAGCGCGACGACCTCTACGCGCACGAGGTCTTCTCCAAGCCGGCCTACGACGGC
>JBFIJN010000725.1:0-3090 GCA_041600735.1 Nannocystaceae bacterium | reverse complement strand
GCTGCTCGTAGCCTGTGGCGGCGGCTGGGCGCCTGCACGACGGTGGGCATCGGGGTGCGTACGCGGGCCCGGGCGATGCCGGGGCGTGGGCGCTCGATCGGTCGCGCAAGCCGTGATCGCCGGTCGATCGGGGGCATTGTGCCCGTGGTCGGATCCGTCGGCTGCGCCTCTCTCGATGAGAGGGACGAGCCCGACCAGCCGTCGACGAACAGGCTGTCGACGAATGGGCTGTCGACGAATGGGCTGTCGACGAATGGGCTGTCGACGAATGGGCTTCGCGACTGGTTCGCGGAAGACCCCGAGGGACGCGCGGAAGTGATGCGCTATGTCGTACGATGCGCGGTCGAGGAGGGAGAGATCCGCGAGTACAGAGACCCGGGGACGGGGGTACTTGGGCGATCCGGCGCCCGCACATTGAGGTGCCGCCACGACCGACGAAGAAGATCCCGTGCGGGTCGGCCTCGAGTCAGCCGCACTGAGACCAGGGCACGCCGCCCTTGTCGACCGTCTCGTTGCACATGAGCCCCATGGGGCACTCACAGGTCTGCTCGCACAAGATCTGACACTGCATCTGCAGCTCGATGCCGACGAAAGTCTGGCATGTGTAGCCATCGGGACACTGTGCGTCGGACTCGCAATCTTGGCCGATCGCGGTCGCGTCTTCGGTGATCGGGGCGCAGCCGGTCTCGGTGCCTTGCGTGGTGCTCGACGTGTCGGTGGTGCTCGTGGGCTCGTCGATCCACGTCGTCTCGTCTGGGCCCGCGTAGGTCACCGCATCGGCGTCAGCGTCATCGGGCCCGTCGTTGACGGTGGTGACCCCGGTGGCCGTCGTCCCGACCGAGCCTGCGCTCGTCTCGGAGGTGCCCCACTCATCGGGGCCCGCGTAGGTCACCGCGTCGGCGCTGTCGTCATCGGCGATCGTGACGGTGGACTTGCCGGAGTTGTCGCCGGAGCACGAGGTCGCGGCCAGCCCCAGACCAAGGACGAGCCCGAGGCCGAGCCGCGCGGGCGCCGGCGCGTGGCGCTGGCTGGCCCCGCAGAACGGGCAGCTCGACTCACGGGCGCGAATGAGACATGCGCAAGCAAGGCAGTCGACGTAAGCGAGCATGGATCGAGCATATCCGAAGGAGCCGGCCACCGGTGAGGAGATTGCGGCAACGAGCGTGCGCGGGGCATCGTCGGGCCCGTCGAGCCAAACGCCGTCCTCGGCCGCCCGGCGTCCAAGGCGGTCGCTCGGGCGGCTCGACGGCGCTCCGATTTCGGGCCATGTTGACGCTGCGCGAGGCGATGGAGCGACCGATCCGATGGGGGATGGTGCTGGGTGCGGGGCTGCTGCTCGGCCTCGGGTGTGGCCGGGCATCCCGCACCGAGGCCCCTCGAGCCGCAGCCGGCGACCCGAGCTGCAACCCCGCCGACGACTGCAACGAGATCTACGGATCGACCGTGCGGCAGCACAGTGATCGCGCGGGCACGTTCGCCCCGCTCGCGACCGGGTGCCCCTACGCACCCGGTGAGGTGCCCCCGCTCGAGCCACGCGCGGATGCGGGCGTGCCCGAGCTCGTCCGCACCCGCAGCCGCGCCTCCAACATGCACCGGGGCGACGAGCGCCTGCAGGAGATCGACCTGCACGAGCACATGATGGGCATGCAGGGACAGATCTTCGCCTGTGTCGATCTGGCCGCCTGCTACAAGGACGGCGCCAAGCTGACGGGCAAGGGCGAGCTCGCATTCGAGCTCGAGCTCGGTCCCGACGGGCGCGTGGTAGCGGTCTCCGTCCAGGTCTCGCCTGGCCTCGATCACCCGAGCGTGGTGGCCTGCGCCCGCCGGACCATGTTCGACTATCGCTTCCCCCGCTACGATGGCGGGCAGATGATGCTCGAGTACACGATGACGATCGACGAGGTTCCGGATGCGTGAGGGGTCGAGGGATCGTCGCGCACGGCGTCAGCTCGATGGTGCCCGGCCAACCCGCCCTCGCATCGCAAGTGAGCGCGGGCGCTAGGGGGCGGCTTCGGCCGCCTCGGGCAGCCGCCGCGTGAGCAGCTCGCGTCGCCGCCGGGTCTCTCGCTCGGCGGGCCGCGACAACAGCTCCGGCGCCAGCACCCGCGCGCGCGTCAACGAGGCCTCGTCGGCGAGGTCGATGAGCGTGCGCAGCAGCTCCTCCTCTACATCCCCGCGCGCGCGGTCATCCGGCAGCGGAGCCTCGCGCAGCGCGTACTCGAGCGCCTGCTCCACCTCGGCGAGGCGCGGCGGATCGAAGGCCCGCAGCGCGGCGGCCACGGCCAGGTGCGCGGCCGCTTGCTCCGGGGCGAGCGCGCGCAGCATTCGTGCGTGGTGCAGCGCGAGCGCAGCATTGCCGGCTTGCATGGCCAGCTCGAAGCGCACGAAGATCGGCGCCGGATCTTCCGGGGCAAGCTCCTGGTAGGCCGCCGCGAGCGCGTCGGCGTGCCGCGGCGCAACCGGCCGCAGCGCATCCACGAGCAGTCGCCACGGCTTGCCGTCGGCCGGGCACAGGGCGGCGAGCGCTTCGGGCTCGGGGTAGCGCTCGAGCAGGTACTGCACCAGCGCTTCGTCGGGCGGGTCGTGCAGCAGCGCGAGCCCCCTCGCCATGTCGTGCGCGACCACCTCGGCGGGCGCATGCAGCTCGTGCTCGGCGGTGGCCAGGATCAGCCACGCATCGACGTTGCCTGGCTGGCGGCTCACGGCAACCTCGGCCCGCTCGCGCGCGAGCGCCCAATCACCGTCGTTCGCGGCCCTGCGCGCCCACAGCCCGTGCAAACGCCCGTCGAGCGGGCGCCACGGAGCGATGCTCGCGGGGTCGAGCTCGCCCGCGTGGATCGCTGCATCCACCCGCGGTCGCTGCGTGAACGTGTGCGGCAGCGAGAGCCAGCCCAGCACCAGCGCGCCCAGGAGCCCCGCGCTGCCGATCCACCGCGCGCGCCATGGCGTCCAGCGCCACGCGGGCTTGGGTGAGAGCGCGCCGGCCATCGCCACCGCGGGCGCGGCCACGCCGAGGAACTCGAACCCAAAGTCCGCGGCATTCTGCAGCGCCACCGCGAGCAGCCCGAGCAGCGCGATCTGTCGCGCCGC
>JBFIJN010000724.1:0-3100 GCA_041600735.1 Nannocystaceae bacterium | reverse complement strand
GCGCAGCTCGTTGAGCGCCCACAGCACCGCCCGCCCGGTGGGTGGCAGCGTGCGTACGCCCTTGATGCGCCACATGCCGAGCACATCGGCGCGGTAGGGGCGAGGCTCCACGCGAGTCTGCCGCACGCATGCATGGGCGAGGTCGTCGGCGCGGTCGGTCTGCGCGAGCGCCTGCTGCTGCTCGCGCTGGAGCTCGAGCAGGAAGCGCGTGTCGTGGCACGCATAGTCGAGCGCGGAGCTGGGAAGCGGACGCTGCCCCCAGTCGAACCGCTGCATGCGCTTGTTGGCCACGAACCCGAAGCGCTCGTGCAAGATCGCCCCCAGCCCGTGGCCGGGCCAACCCAGCACGCGCGCGGCCAGCATGGTGTCGTAGAGCCCGGCGAAGGCGAACCCGTACTCGCGCTTGAAGCACAGGATGTCGTAGTCGGCTCCGTGCATCACCTTCTCGATCGACGGGTCGGCGAGCACGGGCCCGAGCGGCCGCAGATCGACGGCCAGGGGATCCACCAGCGCGTCGAGCCCGGGCAGCGATACCTGCACCAGGCAGATGCGCTCGCGATACGCATGCATGCTGTTGGACTCGGTATCGAGCGCGAAGCGGGGCTGCGCGCGCAGGCGCTCGACCAGCTGCGCCAGGGCGGCGGGGGTGTCGATCCAGGCCCAGGCGGCCGCAGCGGCGGGCGCGAGCAGATCGGCGGAGTCGACGGACATCGCGGGCATCGTACCTCGCGAGCTCGCGATCGGCCCGTCTGGTGGCGGCGCTTCGGCTTGGGGCATGATGAGGCGTGCCGCAGGACTCCACCCTCGCCGACTCACAAGTGCGCGAGGACGGGGCGCCACACGCTGTCGACGTGGGCTCGCGCCATCCGACGGTCGGCTCCGGCGGGCTCGATGACGATCCCGAGCTCGCGCGCCTGGCCAGCCGGCGCGGTGAGACGCTGGGGCGCTATGTGCTGCTCGAGCCGATCGGCCGCGGGGGCATGGGCGTCGTGTACTCGGCCTACGATCCCGAGCTCGACCGCCGCGTCGCGCTCAAGCTGCTGCGCGGTGAAGAAGACGAGAAGGGCCGTGCCCGGCTGCTGCGCGAGGCCCAGGCGATGGCGCGGGTGGTGCACCCCAACGTGATCACCGTGCACGACGTGGGCACGTTCTCCGCGGGCGTGTTCGTGGCCATGGAGCTGGTCGATGGCACCGATCTGCGGCCGTGGCTCGCCGCCGGCCCGCATCGCTGGCGCGACGTGCTGGCGGTGCTCGAGCCCGCGGGGCAGGGTCTGCTCGCGGCGCACCGCGCGGGGCTGGTCCACCGCGACTTCAAGCCGGGCAACGTGCTGCTGAGCAAGCGCGGCGAGGTGAAGGTGGTGGACTTTGGCCTCGCGCGTCAGCTCGACGGCGGCCTCGACAGCAGCGAGCTGCAGGCGCTCGAGCAGCGCCTCGAGGTCGACACTCCACCGAGCGGGGGCGGCTGGGAAGAGGACCTCACGCGCACGGGCGCGCTGCTGGGGACCCCGGCCTACATGGCGCCCGAGCAGCATCGTCGTCGCGAGCTCGATGCGCGCAGCGACCAGTTCTCGTTCTGCGTGACGCTCTACGAGGCGCTGTTCGGACGACGGCCGTTCAGCGGGGACAATCGCGTGGCGCTGGCGGTGCAGACCAACCGCGGCGACGTGGTCCCCCCGCCGCGCGGCCACGACGTGCCGATCCACCTCGTGCGCGCGGTGCTGCGAGGGCTGCAGCCGCGACCCCACGATCGCTTCGCATCCATGCAGGAGCTGCTCGCCGAGCTGGCCTACGACCCCGGCCGGCGCCGCCGACGGATCGCGACCGGGGTGCTGGCGGGGCTGCTGCTGGGCGTGGGCGTCTATGGGTACGTGCGCGGGCCCGAGGAGGTCGAGCCTCGCTGCCGCGACGAGGCCGCGGCGCTGGCCGGCGCGTGGGACGATGCGCAGCGCGAGGCGCTGACCAAGGCGTTCACGAGCAGCGAGCTGCCCTACGCCCTCGATGCCGGCCGCTTCGCCGCGGAGCGCCTCGATGCGTGGGCCGAGCGCTGGGTGGATGCGCGCCGCGAGGCATGCGAGGCGACCCACGTGGCGCGCACGCAATCCGAGTCGGTGCTCGCGCTGCGCCAGGCCTGCCTCGATCGACAGCGCAAGGATCTGGCCGCGGTCACCCGCCTGCTCGTGGAAGGCCAGCCCGGTACGATCGAGCGCGCCGATCGCATGGTGGCCACGCTGCCCGCTCCGTTTGCCTGCGCCGACGTCGAGGCGCTCGGCCAGCTCCCGCCCCCCGCCGACCCCGACACCCGCGCCGCGGTCGAGGCCGTGCGCGACGAGCTGAGCGAGGTTCGAGCGCTGCGCCACGCCGGGCGCTACCCCGAGGCGCTGCCGCGGGCCGAGCGTGCGCGGGTGAGCGCCGAGCACACGGGCTACGCCCCGCTCCTCGCCGAGGCGCTCCACGAGCTCGGCGATCTGCAGGGGCGCGGCGATGATCCGGCGGCCGCCGTCGAGACGCTGCACGCGGGCGCCCGCGCGGCGATGCTGGCCCGCGACGACGAGATCCTGGCCGACAGCTGGCTCACGCTCGCGTGGAACCTCGGCATGCTCCAGTCGAGCTACGCCGAGGCACTGCGCTATGGCGAGTACGCCGAGGCGGTCATCGATCGCATGGGCCGACCCGATCGCCTGCGCGCCGAGCTGCTGTGCACGAAGGGCAACCTGCACTGGGCCAAGGGCGAGGCCGAGCTCGCGCTCGAGCCGCTGTTGGCCTGCCTCGAGCTGCGCGAGCGCACGATCCCCGGCGAGCCGCTGATCGCCAATGCGCTCAGCTATCTCGGCAACGTGCAGATCCAGCTGGGCCACGAGGAGGACGCCGAGGCCTCGTTTCGGCGCGGCCTCGCGATCGCGAGCGCGGCGCTCGGCCCGATGCATCCGCTGGTGGCGTCGATGCACAACGGGCTCGGCGTGGCGCTCTATCACCGCAACCAGCTGGCCGAGGCCGAGGCCGAGTTCCAGCACGCCTACGACATCGACGTCGTGCTGCTCGGGCCCGAGCACCCCGACCTCCTCTACTCGCTGGGCAACATCGCCGGCTGCCGCCGCGATCG
>JBFIJN010000723.1:0-3105 GCA_041600735.1 Nannocystaceae bacterium | reverse complement strand
TCGGTGCAGCGCCACGGCGAGGAGCTGCGCGTGGTCGCACGCTTGGTCGACACCAGCAATGGCGTGCAGGTGTGGAGCGAGCGCTTCGAGGGCCGTCTCGAAGACGTCTTCGAGCTCCAGGATCGCATCGCCAATCGCATCGCCGAGGCGCTGCGGCTCGAGCTCGACACCCACCGCCACACCACCGCGGTGGCCGCTCCGGTCGTGGAGCTGTACATGAAGGCGCGCGACCAGGCGCGGCGCTTCGATCTCGGGGGCCTGGGCCCCGATGGCGCGGAGCGGCTCTTGTCTCGCTGTCTCGAGCAGGCGCCGAGCTTCCCCCCCGCGCTGGCCACCCGCGCGCTGGTGCTGGCGCGGCTGTGGTCGATCCGTGGTCAGGGGCCTGACGGCGACGACTGGTCGGTGCGCTGTGGCGAGGCGGTGCAGCGGGCGCTCGAGCTCGCGCCCGATCAGCCCGAGAGCCACCTCGCGGCCGGGCTCGTGCACTGCGAGCGCGGCCACTACCGGGCTGGCGCGCAGGCGCTGCGCGAGGCCTTGCGACTGGCACCGACCTACGCGGCCGCGCACGCGCACCTGGGCGCGCTGCAGTGCGAGGCCGGTCGCGCCCACGAGGGCTACCGCCACCTCACGATGGCGGTGGAGCTCGAGCCCAGCGATCCGCGCTCGCTGCTGAGCGCCGCGCTCCATCACGCCCAGCGAGGCGATTATCCGCAGGCCAGCGGCATGCTCGAGCGGATGCGGGCCGACGACCCCGAGACCCAGGGGGCGATCGCGGTCATCTACCTGCGCATGGCGCTGTGGCGCGGGCGCCCCGATCAGGTACGCGCGCTCCAGCGCGCGTGGCGGACCGTCGACCCGCCGCGCAAGCGCCTGCTCGATCTGCTGGGCGGCGTCTACCTCGGGCGCGTGAGCGTCGACGAGCTGCGAGCCGCGCTGCAGCTCGTGATGCAGCGCGACACGAGCCCGCGCTCCATCGCGAGCGTTCACCAGCTGGCCACCGAGGTGCTCGCGGCTCGCGGGGAGCTCGACGTTGCCTTCGAGTACCTGCGCCACGCGGCCAACGATGCGCTGGTCGACGTGGACTGGCTGGCCCACTGCCCCGCGCTCGCGGAGCTCCGCGCATGGCCAGGGTTCGCCCCGCTGGCCGCGCAGGTGCGCGAGCGCGCCGCATTGATCTGGTCGGAGTGAGCGGCCGATGACCTCCGACCCGGGCTTCGTCCGCGACCGGCTGGGGGTGTACCCGCGCTACTTCCTCGAAGATGGCTCGGCCGCCGCGGACACGATCGCGGCGCTGCTGGCTCGGCGCCCGGCCGCGCCGCTGCGCGCGGATCTCCGCGGCCTGCAGGCCTACCTCGCGGGCACGCCCGACGATCGGCACACGTGCTTCGAGGGGATCGGGCTGGTGCCGGCCGGCCATCGGCTCGTGCTCGAGGGCGGCGCCCCGAGGCTGTGCACGCCCGAGCCGCTCCCCGAGCCTCGCGGCTCGCTGGAAGACGCGCTCGTCGAGGCCCTCGCCGCGATCTTGGCGCGGCCCCGACGTCTCGCGCTCGCGCTGTCGGGCGGGCTCGACTCGGCGCTGGTGCTCGCGCTCGTCCTGCGCCAGCTCGGGCGCGAGGTCCCGGTGTTCACGCTGGCGATCGAGATCCCCGACTACGGCGAGATCGAGGCCACGCGACGCATGGCCCGCGAGCTCGGCGTGGAGCTGCACGAGATCCGCGCAACCGCGAGCGACTACCTGGCCGCACTCCCCGCGGCGGTGCGCGCCGTGGAGGTGCCGATGTTCAATCCGCATCCGGTGTCCAAGCTGCTGCTCGCCCGCGGGCTCCGTCGCGAGGGCTTCACCGCGGTGCTCACCGGCGACGCGGCCGACCACGTGTTCGCGGGCGCGCCCCAGCACAACTACCTGCCGCTCGTGGGCGGGCTCATGCGCAGCGAGGGCGTCGAGGTGTGCTCGCCGTTCTTCGATCCGCGCGTGCTCGCGCATGCGCTAGGCTTGGTCGTGGATCCGCACAAGCGAGCCCTGCGCGAGGTGGCCGCGCGCTGGCTGCCGCGCGCGCTGGCCGAGGCGCCCAAGCTGCAGCGGCTCACGCCCGACCTCGGCGTCGAGCAGCTCGTCGGCACGCAAGCCATGCAGCGACTCGCCGCCCAGCTCGGGCTGCCGCCGCCGCGCCTCGACGACGCCCGCTCGCGCTGCGCCCACGCCACCTTGTCCCTGCTGTGGGAGGCCCTCGCGGCGGAGCCCCGAGCATGTGCGGCATCGTCGGGGTAGTCGACTTCGCGCGACCGGCCGCGCTGCACGAGGCCGCGGTGCAGCGCATGATCGCGTTGCTGCATCACCGCGGCCCCGACGACCAAGGCCACTGGCAGGGCCGCCACGCCGCGCTCGGCCACACGCGTCTCTCCTTGCTCGATCGGGCGGGCGGGGCCCAGCCGATGGTCGACCCCAGCGGTCGCTACGTGCTGGTCTACAACGGCGAGGTCTACAACTACCGCGAGCTGCGCGAGGCACTGCGCGAGCGCTGGGTGTTCCGCACGCGCTCCGATACCGAGGTCGTGCTGGCCGCGCTCGGCGTGTGGGGCGAGGCCGCGCTCCCGCGCATGAACGGCATGTTCGCGCTCGCGTGGTGGGACGAGCACGCGCAGCGCGGATTGCTCGCGCGCGATCGCTTGGGCGTGAAGCCGCTCGCCTACGAGCGCACGGCCGCCGGGCTTCGCTTCGCCTCCGAGGCCAAGGTGCTGGCTGCCACCATGCCCGGGCGTCCGCGGGCCAACGTCGAGGCGCTGCTCGAGGGGCTCGCCGCCCCGTGCTTCAGCGGCGTGGCGGCCCCGGCATTCGCGGGCCTGGCCTATCTCCAGCCTGGAGAGCTGCTGCGCATCGATCGCGCGGGGCTGCTGACGGCCACGTGGGGCCCGCTCGAGCTGCTCGCCGATCGCGACGACGATGCGCTGGAGCCCGAGCTGCGCGCGGCGGTGCAGGCCGCGGTGCACCGCACGACCCAGGCCGATGTCCCCGTGGGCGTGTTCCTGAGCGGCGGCCTCGACTCGACGCTGGTGGCTGCGCTCGCGGCCGAGCGCGCGGTCGAGCCTCCGCGCGCGCTCACCATC
>JBFIJN010000722.1:0-3113 GCA_041600735.1 Nannocystaceae bacterium | reverse complement strand
TGCTCGGCGGGCGATCCCGACGCGTGCACCCAGCTCGCCGATCGTCTCGCGCACGGCGAGCGCGACGGGTGGCCGGTCGACCAGGCCAGAGCGACGGCGCTGTGGCAGCGCGGCTGCGATCTCGGCCTCGAGCACAGCTGCTTCACCGTCGCGAGCCGCTACTTCAAGGGCCTCGGCACCCAGCAGGACATCGTGCGCGGCAAGGCCGTGATGCGTCGCGGCTGCGACGGGGGCAACGTCAAGCGCTGCAACGAGCTGGCCATGCTCACGCTCGGGCTGCTCGGCGGGGGCAAGGAATTCGCGGCGATCGAGGACACGGCCGAGGGCGCCGCGCTGCTCGATCGCACCTGCACGAAGCTGGGCTCGGCCGACGCGTGTCGCATGCTCGCGCAGCTCTACGCGACCGGCACCAAGGTCGACAAGGACGTCGCCCGCGCGAAGGACTACTACGGTCGCGCCTGCCCCTCGACCACCGACGCGCGCGCCTGCGAGCAGCTGGACGAGCTCCTTCGCTGACGCGTGCGACCGGCGAACGCCGCCGCGACGGCGAATGATCCGATCCACGCGGGCCGGGAACCAGGTGGATGAACGCCATGAACATCTACCGCCTCCCAACCTCCTCGCTGCGCGCCGCGTGCAGTGCCTCCACCCTCTTCGGCCTCGCGCTGCTGGCCGGCGCCTGTGCGGGTTCGCCCGACGACTTCCCCTCGGACCTCGAGGCCGAGGAGCTCCAGGGCGAGCCCGTGTACGAGCTCGTGGCCGCGGACTATCCGTACCGCGACGGGGACGCCACGGTGTGCTCGGTGTGGGAAGCGGACCTCGGCGAAGCGGGCACGCACCGCGATACCGAGTTCTACCTGCTCGATCGCATGAACGAGCAGCTCGCCGAGGATCGCCAGTGGCAGGCGTACCTCGGGCTCGAGCGGATCGAGACCTGCGACGAGGCCCGCGAGCACCAGTTGCTGCGCATCGAGTACGAGGAGACCCTGCCGCAGACCACCACCTACGTGGGGGGCAGCTTCCCCGAGGAAGCCGGGAGCGAGCAGGTCGACAAGGTCGGCGAGGCCGACGGCGAGTCCAACCATGGCGCCGTCGTTCGCCTCACCCGAAACCCGAACGCGGTCGACAATGGCACCTCCAACGGCTGCAGCGGCACCCTGATCAACCCCCGGGTGGTCCTCACCGCCGCGCACTGCTTCACGGCGGGCTCCAGCAACATGTCCGTGCGGCGCGAGGAGAACGGGGTGGTGCAGGACTGGGTCACGCAGAGCTCGACCTTCTACCGCCACTCCGACTACACGGGGGTCGGCGACCCCGGTGACGACATTGGCCTGGTGGTGTTCAACAACCCGCTCCCGAACGTGACGGTGAGCACCGACACCATGCGAGTGCTGATCTCGCCCCTGCAAGCGGGCGACGCCGGAGTCTTCCACGGCTGGGGGATCCTCACTCATTCAGGGACCGGGGCGGGCGTGCTTCGCTACGGAAACGTCACCCTCGACTGGGCCGGCTCGCGGCACGTGACCGACGAGGTGTTCCAGGGCGGCGCACGCATCTGCAAGGGTGACTCGGGGGGCCCGCTCCGGCTCGAGCGCGGGGCCAACAACCTCACCTACGATCTCGCGGGCGGCATGGCCTCCGAGTACAGCGGCGGCAGCAACTTCTGCCCCTACCCCGGGGGCACGCAGCGCTGGGCGGCGACCGCCGACAAGATCAGTTGGATCGAGACGCGCCTGATGCTCAACGGCATCAACCTCACCCCGCAAGACGGTGGCACCGCGTGCCCGCGCTACTCGCAGTCGGGTCGCGACTACATGCGCTGCTGGTGAGCGCCAGGGATCGGATGATGGATCGGGGATGACCGTGCGGGGGTATGGAAGGGACCTAGTGGCGGCCGTCGCAGTTGCGGCGGTCGCCACTACACTCGGCTGCGACACCCTGGCCAACGTGGACAGCGAGAGCTGCGTGGTCGATCGCATCCATCACGGAGTCGAGACCTCGACCGCGCTCGGCCTCGGGCCCCGACAGCTCGCGGCGCTCGTCGCCGTGTACCCCCCCGACCGCGAGACGATCTGCAGCGGGGTCGTCGTGGCGCGCGGCGTGGTGCTCACGGCCGGCCACTGCGTCGACCCCGAGGACCCCACCCGCCTGCGCGTGGGCTACTGGGACCTGCAGCGCGCCGACTCGGCCGTGCTGTCGGCCACCGTACACCCCGAGCTCGACGTCGCCGTGCTCTTCGTCGACGCCGCGTCGCTGCCCGAGGATCTCGATCCGATCCCGCTGCTCGACGAGCTCGTGGACGAAGCGTGGATCGGCGAGCTCGTCGAGCTGGCTGGTTATGGCAGAACCGATCTCGGGGAGATCGGCGCGCTACGCTTCGCCTCGGAGGCGATCACCGCGGTGGCCTCGGAGTCGATCGAAGTGCACGGCCGTGGCCACAGCGGAGCCTGCGGGGGCGACTCCGGGGGCCCCCTGCTGGCGCGAGACGACCACGGTCGGGTCCGCGTGATCGGCCTGCTCGACTCTGGCCATGCATCATGCGTGCAGGACGATCACTACACGCGGGTCGACGTGCTCGCCGACTGGTGGCCGTTCGACTGGCGATCGCCGCAGGCGGTCGAGCGCGGCTGCGAGGGCCTCGACGCCGAGGGCACGTGCGTACGCGGCCGTGCGGTGCGCTGCGGCGGGGACGATCGCGTCCAGGTCGAGGTCTGCGACACGAACGAGGTCTGCGGCCAGCGCCCCGATGAGCCCGCGTTCACCTGCGTACGCCCCGAAGACGACGAGTGCGCGGGCATGGGCTCACGCCCGTGGTGCGACGGCGACCTCGTGGTGCGCTGCGAGGGCGGGAGTCAGGCGGCGCACGACTGTGGTGCGTGCGGGCTCAGCTGCGCCGATTGGACCCCGGGGGGCGAGGCCGGCTGCGCCGCGAACGAGTGAGTCACCCTTCGCGCCGCCGAGCAAGCTCAAGTCGGATCGATCACGACTTCGAAGTATCCGTCGTCGTCCGCGACCGGCCGGATCATGCGGAGGAAGTACTCGCCCGGCTCGAAACTAGCTGAACAAACTCCGAACCTTGTCGAACAGCCCAATATCCCGCAGCGTGACGAACC
>JBFIJN010000721.1:0-3168 GCA_041600735.1 Nannocystaceae bacterium | reverse complement strand
CGCGACGAACGTCAGCTGCAAAACCAATCAGCTGCCCGAGTTCCTCCGTCGTATCCGAGCTGGCCTGCTCGAGGAGGAACCCAAACACTGCATCCGCGTTGGTATCGGCGAGCCATGCAGTACTGTTGATGAGTGAATATGTGCTCATCCAAGCCTGCGTGTCGGCTAGCTTGCTGACGCGACGAAGAAGAGCCTCCGCTATGCCGTAGTTCCTCTCGTACAAAGCACCAATTGCAGCAACATAGGTGTCTTCGAATCTCTCACCCAACAACTCGAACACGCCCTGCTCGATTCGATTATACGCATCGAACAGATAGCCTCTCCGGCGCCGAAATATATGTGGTTCCTCGGTGAGCGCCAGTTGTGGGTGATAAGGAATGTGCAACTCGGTGCGCACGGGCTGCCCCCATGCCTCCGCGAATACCTTCCCTGCCTGCTGTTCCCGTTCATCGACCAGAGCGTCCTCGCCGTTGGGAATCGGACTGAGGATCACTTCCAACGGCTTGCGGCTCTCGGTCGCGTGGCGCAGGGTCGACAAGAAGCGGCTGGTGCCTTCGACGTTCTGCTTGTTCAGCCCCGAGACGACCATGAGGCAATCGGCCAGATCGCGGGTGCAGATGCCGGATTCGTCGGAGAAGCCGGTGCGGCTGTCGACGAAGACGTAGTCGAACAGCTTGGAGTCCTGCACGACCTGCTTGAAGGCTTGGATCAACGCGAGCCCGGTGCCATCGCGGTAGAGCGACGGCAGATCGAGGCGGGTCAGGCGCCCGGCATAGTCGTCGTCGATCTGCCCTGCGGGCATGATGTGCAGCGAGCCCTCGGGGGATCGACGAAATCCCTCCGGAAGCTCGTAGGGCGCGGAGTAGCGTTGGATCGCGTCCGCGGGGGAGAGCTTGAACAGGTCGGCCTCTTCTCCTCGATCGATGGCATCGAGCAGGAAATCGACGAAGCCCGGCTGGAGCCGACGAGGCTCGCCCTCGCTCAGGGGTTGGTTGGCGAGGAACGAGAGGCCGGGGGCCTCCAGGTCCATGTCGACGACCATGACCCTGAAGCCGCGAGCGGCGATGATGCCCGCGACATTGATGGCCGCCATGCTGCGGCCGACTCCGCCCTTGAACGAGTAGAACGTGATGAACGGGCAGGGTCGCTCGAAGAGCGTAGCGGCCGGGGTCGGGTCGGACATGAGGTCGGACGGCTCCCGTACCTAGTAGGCGGCAAGGCGGGAGGATCGCGGCTTACCGAGGGACTGCGCCAGCCTCGGGAAGCGCACGCGCAAGGCGGCGTGGAGGCCGGCGTGCGGCTGCGTACGTGCCGAGCGGCCCGTGCCCAGGGCAATCCGCAGGCGCTCCCGCGCACTCATGACTTGGGCTTCGAATTCCTCGCCCCGCGAGCGGCGAGCCATCACCAGTAGACCGGCGGCTCGCTCGCCTCGGCCACAGCGCTCGCACGTGAGACTGAGCAGGCCGAGCACCTCGGGGTCGAGGCCCCGGCAGACGGCCTGGGCGATCTCAGCATGGGTCATCGCGAGGTCCCACTCCCCGGATTTTGCGTGGCCCTTGGCGAGGACCATGGCCTCGTCTCGCCAGCGGTCGCGCATCGCCGAGGCTTGCGCCTCGCCTTCCTTCACGATGCAGAGCCTGGCGTCATCCTGGCCCACGAGCGGAGAATGAACGAGGAGCCCGCTCATCTGCAGGTCGGCGAGCGCACGATCTCGGCGGGGAAGACCGCCGCGTAGCACCCACAGCGACGCGCCAGACACCGCCGCAATGGAAGCCAACGCGGCGAGATCGGTGGCTTGTCCGGCTTGGATGAGCCCTTGCACATCATCCATGTCGAGAGCGGGTCCCTCGGCGCAGCCCTCGCTGGTGTAGGTCCGCGCCCGGACGAGCGCTCCGTCGGTCGCGCGGAGGATCAGCTCGCCTCGGTTGAACGGTGCCTTGGAGGTTGGCGGGGTCATCGCGGCGATGACTCGCGAGCCTTCGATCGGGATCGATGTGTTCACGAAGGCCTCTCCCCCACGATGAGCTGCTGAATCCGCGAGGTGATCGAGCCCTCGTCCTCCGCGATCACCACCGTCCCCGCGAGCTCGTCAGGGATGTCGGCGAGGAGATCGGGCTGGCCGAGCACGATGGCCTCGATGTGATCCACGTCGAGCACGAGGTCTTCGTGCAGCCGGACTTCGATGGACCACGCTCGGCGATCTCCGCTGGGGCTCACCAGCTCATGATAGGTCGGAAAGTCGGGCTCGCTGCGCTGGGGTCGGCGCACGTAGTCTGTTGCGTCCGCGAAGTGAGCCGCGACGTATTCGACCGAAAACGTGACCGCGTCGGCGCCTTCCCCCAGGTGGGCGTCGAGGAATGCATGCTTCTCGGGATCATCCCACGAGGCAAGCGGGTCGCGCGGGCGCGCGTAGCTCGACAGGGAGCCGCTGTCGAACGGAGAGTACGACGCCGGAATCCGCTCGAGCACGCGACTGGGCACGAGGAAGGCAACCGCTCCCTCTGGATAGGCGGCGCAGCCCAGGAAGAAGTAGACCGCACGCTCGATCCCACAGTCGACCTCGCGTGAAGTGCAGGGGCGCCGGGCGCGAAGGTGCCCATCTCCGAGGATTTCGTGCAGCGGGGCCGCCCCTGGACTCACCGTGCGATGGGTCAGGACGAAGCGGTCCGCGAGAGTACGTGCGCGGTCGAGGTTCCTCGCCGCGATGCGCTCCCGAGCATCGTCAGCCTCGAGCACGCGCTGGATCCCGCCGCACATCTCCGTGAGTGACTTCACCCGCAGCTCACGATAATCGCGCGGCTCCGAGGCCGTCAAGGGAGCGCCGCGTCGGTCGTGGAGCACCGCGCGTCAGCACCCCTCGTCATTGGCCCGCGTCGACCAATTATCCCCCGGCGTCGCCGGATCGGTAATCCCCGCACCCACCCGATTCACGCTCGAGATGCACAGCGAAGGGTTGTGCGTGACGGCGAATTGCGTACCCAGTGTGCGGAGGCCGCGAAGACCATTGATGTGGAGGAGCGCATCGTTCTCGCGGATGTTGAGCGCGCCGAGGATGGTGGCGAGCGCGGTGAGGCCGGAGATCGCGGTGAGCTTCGTGTTGCCTTGGATCACCACGCTGCCGCCGACCTCGGTGAGCGCACCGACGCCGGAGAGCTCGGTGATCGCCGT
>JBFIJN010000720.1:0-3180 GCA_041600735.1 Nannocystaceae bacterium | reverse complement strand
CCGAGCGCGATCATCGAGGTGGTGAGCGAGAGGTCCTTGGCCTGCAGCCGGTGGATGTAGCGCAGCAGCTCGTGCTCGGCGTGGTGGCGCGAGAACACCTCGTGCGTCATGAACTCGCTGGTGCGAGCGTGGGGCGCGGGCAGCTCGGTCGCGACCGTGCCCGCGAGCGCGTCGAGATCCTCGTGGGGCGCCTCGAACACGGCGAGCAGGGCGTGGAGGTCGGCCGCGGTGACCGTCTCATCGAGCGCGATGGCGACGCGCTTGGCGTCGAGCTTGCGCAGGTTGAAGCCCGCGCCCTCGGCCGCCGCGACCACGGCCGCCGCGTCGAGATCGCGGTGCTGGACGACGATCGTGTCGAACCATGCGCCCGCGCCCACTTGATGGCCCGCGTCGCGCAGCGCCTTGGCGAGCACCCCGGCGGCCACGTGCACGCGCGTCGCGATCCGTCGCAGCCCCTGGGGCCCGTGATAGACGCCGTACATCGAGGCCATCACGGCCAGCAGCACCTGCGCGGTGCAGATGTTGCTCGTCGCCTTCTCGCGACGGATGTGCTGCTCGCGGGTCTGCATGGCCATGCGCAGCGCCGGCTGGCCCTGCGCGTCGCGGCTCACCCCGATCACGCGCCCCGGCAGCTGCCGCTGGTGCTCCTCGCGAGTGACCATGAACGCCGCGTGCGGCCCGCCGAACCCCATCGGCACGCCCAGGCGCTGGGCCGAGCCCACCACCACGTCGGCCCCGAGCTCGCCCGGCGGGCGCAGCAGCGTGAGCGCGAGCGGATCCGTGGCCACCACCGCCTGAGCCCCCGCGGCATGGATGCGCTCGATGAGCGGTGCGATGTCGACGATGCGCCCCTCGGTGTCGGGGTACTGCAGCAACGCGCCGAACGGCTGGGCTCCGGCGAAGTCGAAGCCTGCGGGATCGCCGACCTGCACCTCGAGCCCGAGCGCCTCGGCCCGCGCCTGCACGACCGCGATCGTCTGCGGATGGCAGTGGTCGGCCACGAAGAACACGGTGCGCTTGCCCTTGGTCACGCGGTGGCACAGCGTCATGGCCTCGGCCGCCGCGGTGGCCTCGTCGAGCAGCGAGGCGTTGCACAGCGGCAGCCCGCACAGATCCGACATCATCGTCTGGAAGTTGAGCAGCGCCTCGAGCCGCCCCTGCGAGATCTCGGCCTGGTAGGGCGTATATGCGGTGTACCAGCCTGGGTTCTCGAGGATGTTGCGCCCGATGACCGCGGGCACCAGACACCCGTGGTAGCCCATGCCCAAGAACGAGCGCAGCCGCCGGTTGCGGCCCATCGTCTCGCGCAGCGCCGCGAGCAGCTCGGCCTCGCCGCGCGCGGGCCCAACCTCGAGCGGGCCCGCCACGTGGATGTCATCGGGGATCACCGCGTTGGTGAGCGCGTCGAGCGTGGCCATGCCGAGCGTCTCGAGCATCTGCTCGACCTCGCGCTCGGAGGGACCGATGTGACGGGCGATGAAGGTATCGGTGGGCGACAGCAGCGACGTGACCATGGCGATGTTCCGACCATAGTCCATGGACGTCCCCGACCAAGCCAACCCGCGCGTGCGCGACCTCATCCGCGCGCGCGTCGGGCCACCGACGCGATGTGCAGCGCGTTGCCGTGCCCGTCGCTCTAGCGACGCCGACGAAAGCGACGCCCGACCACCGGCATCCGTGACAGCAGCGTGCGGGTCTGGTGATCGAGCAGGTCGTGCCCGAAGTAGGTGCGCAGCTCGGGGTCGGAGCTGCGGCGCTTGCCCGTGATCGCAGCCTCGACGTAGCCGGCCAGCATCGCCACGCCCCGCAGGTCGCGATCGTGCACCGACGCGGTCACCACCTGCCGCGCGAGCACCAACGGATGCAGCCCGACCTCCCAGCCCTCGGCACCGTGACTGCGGAACCCCTGCCACGCGTGGCGCACCACGCCAGCCGGCGCCGCCTCGACCCGCAGGTCCTCGAACACGGGGGTGAGCCACCCGCGATTGCGCGCGCGTACCCCGGTGGTCTCGGCCCAGCGCGGGGCCGGCTGCATGCCGACCTCCTCGACGCAGGCCCGTCGCCACACGCGGAGCTCGGCCCGCGGGATCCCGTCGATCACGTCGCGCGAGCGCTCGACCCCGCCTTCGTCCGCCGACTCGGTGATCGTGCACGAGGCCATGCCCACGCTGCGATCGCGCTCGCTGCGATCGATGATCTCGGCGAGCAGCTGCGGCGCGCAGCGCAGGTCGGCGTCGAGGTTGACGACGTAGCGGTGGTCGATCCCCTCGGCCTCGGCGAGCTCGGCCGCGTAGCGGAACCCCGTCGTGATGAGCTGCGCCCGCCGACGGGGCTCGCCCTGCGACATGCGCGGCAGCGTAATCGCGTGGATCCAAGGATCGCGAAGCTGGAGCCGCCGCAGCCGCTCCGCGGTGTCGTCGGTGCTCCCGTCGTCGACCAGGACCCACAGCAGCGGCCGGCGCTCTTGCGCGCGCACGGTCGCGGCCAAGTCATCCAGCAGCCCGGCCTCCTCTCGGACCGGCGTGACCATCACATACGATGAGCCATACCCCACGGCGAACGATCCCCCGACGCTACGGTACATCGTCACGGAGGCCTCCAGCCCGGCGGTCGCCCCGTGAAGCGTGAGCTAGCTCGCTCACGGTCGACGACGGAATCCTGCTAGGAACGACATCTACGGCCTGAGAATTGCGACTCTTGTCTAGATCATCGCGCCGTCGATGGTGTGCTGCACCGCTTCCCGAGGAGCTGCCCGTGTCCGCTCGACAATCCAATCGCCAAACCCACCTGGGCCTGCTCGGGGCCTGCCTCCTTCTCCTTCCCCTCGGGTGCGATCAAGCGCTCACCGATGACGCCATCGACGCGCTGCGCGACGGCTCGTTGGTCGACGGTGGCGCGATCGAAGGCCGCTACGAGCTGCGCATCGCCACCCTCCTCGACGGGGGCACCCGCCTCAGCCACCACGTCAAGACGCCCGACCAGGTCTACGAGATCCTGCTCCCCGAGCTGGCGGAGCCGATCGAGTACGACAGCTGGGTCCGGGTGCCCGGTGCCGCGCTCGAGCCCACGCCCGAGGGCGCACGCTGGGACGCCGACGAGCTGATCGTGGTGGCCCCGCCCCCGCAGCACGCCATCGATCCCGCGCCGCGAGATCCTCGGCGCATCGGCACGGTGCTCGTG
>JBFIJN010000719.1:0-3184 GCA_041600735.1 Nannocystaceae bacterium | reverse complement strand
GGCGGCGCGACAAGGCCTAGCGGCCCGGCTACGGCCGGAACCCGTCGGTGGCCGCGATGAGGACGTCTACGATGCCGGGCTCGTAGGCCGAGTGGCCCGCGTCGGGCACGATCTCGAGCTTGGCCTCGGGCCAGGCGCGGTGCAGATCCCAGGCGGACATCATGGGGCACACGACGTCGTAGCGGCCTTGGGCGATCACCGTGGGGATGTGCCGGATCTTGGGCACGTCGCGCAGCAGCTGATCCTCGACCTCGAAGAAGCCGCCGTTGACGAAGTAGTGGCACTCGATGCGCGCGAACGCCAGCGCGAACTCGTCCTCGCCGGCGTGGCTCATGTACTCCTTGCTCTGCAGCAAGAAGCTGGTGCTCGCCTCCCACACGCTCCAGGCCTGCGCCGCGGCCAAGCGGACCTTTGGATCGTCGCTGGTGAGTCGGGCGTGGTAGGCCCGCATGAGATCGCCGCGCTCGGCCTCGGGGATCGCTTCGAGGTAGCCCTCCCACGTGTCGGGGAAGATCGCCGAGGCGCCCTCTTGGTAGAACCAGTCGAGCTCCTTCTTGCGCAGCATGAAGATGCCGCGCAGCACGAGCTCGCTGACGCGGTCGGGGTGCTTCTGCGCGTAGGCGAGCGCCAGCGTGCTCCCCCACGAGCCGCCGAACACCTGCCACGCGTCGATGTGGAGGTGCTCGCGGATCGCCTCCATGTCGGCGATGAGGTGCCACGTGGTGTTGTCGTGGAGCTCGGCGTGCGGCGTGGAGCGCCCGCAGCCGCGCTGATCGAACAGCACGATGCGATAGGCCTTGGGGTCGAAGAAGCGCCGCTGCTTGGCATCGGTGCCGCCGCCCGGGCCGCCGTGCACGAACACGACGGGCTTGCCCTCGGGGTTGCCGGATTGCTCGTAGTAGATCGTGTGCAGGTCCGAGACCTTCAACATGCCGCTGTCGAAGGGCTCGATCTCGGGATAGAAGCTGCGACGGCCTCGCATGGGCGCGGAGTCTACCGCGATGCGCGGCTCAGGACGCCTCGATGATCTCGGCGGGGGCCTGCACGAGCTCGATGAGCACCCCCTGACCGCCGAGCGGAGTGGCCTCGGAGCCCTTGGGGTGGATGAAGCACACGTCGTGCCCGGCCGCGCCCTTGCGGATGCCTCCCGGGGTGAAGCGCACACCGCGCTGTTCGAGCCACGAGACCGCAGCGGCCAAGTCATCGACCCACAAGCCGATGTGATTGAGGGCGGGCTCGTGCACGCGCGGTCGTGCGGCGGGGTCGATGGGCTGCATGAGATCGAGCTCGACCTCGCCCGTGCCATGCCCGAGTACGAGGATGTCTTCGTCGACGTTCTCGCTGGCGCTGCGATAGGACGAGCGCAGCGGCACGCCCAGCAGGTCGCTCCACAGCGAGCGCAGGTTCTGCTTGTCGAGGCCGCCGATGGCGACCTGCTGGAGGCCAAGGATGCGGAAGGGTCGCGCGTCGCTCATCGACGGGAGGCTACCGCGAGTGGAGCCGGAAGCAGCACGGTTGGGGCTCGGCGTGGGTCAACTCACTCATCGAGCCGGGAGCGCAGGGCGTGGCGCTCGATGAGATAGTTTGCGCGATGGGGAACGCGGCGGGCTCGAGACGGCTCATGGGTGCGTGGCTGGCCCTGGCCGGGTGTAACGACGGGGGGCGCGGTGCCGAAGCGCAGGGCACGACGAGCGGGGTCGAGTCCGAGTCGACCACGGCCGCGAGCACGAGCACGAGCACGACGAGCACCACCGGGGTCATCGACGGCACCGGCGCGGTGAGCAGCGACGACACGAGCGGCACGAGCCGCGGGAGCACGAGCAGCGGGAGCACGAGCACGGGGTCGACCACCACGGACTCGCAGACCGATGGGAGCACCACCGAGTCCATCATGGCGATGCCGTGCGCCGAGAGCTGTGCGGTCCAGTTCGCGTGCACCAAGGACTGGCGCACCGAGCAGGCGTGCGTCGATGCGTGTGAGGCGAACCTCATGAAGGCCGAGGCGTTCGAGGTCGCGTGCGCGGCGGCGTGGGAGGACCTCTACACCTGCCTGGGCACGCTCACGTGTGAGGAGCTCGCGGAGTGGATGAACCCTTCGCAGGTTCCCTATCCGTGCATGTCCGAGGACGAGGTCCTCGGCTTCGAATGCGCGGGCCAGTGAGGTGCGCCCCGATTGCGAGCGTTGGAGTCGGCGAGGCTCCGGTATACCCTCTCGCCCACACGGGAGTGCATGCGGGCCGATTCGTCGATATTGGGGGTTTGGCAGGCGGATGGCTGTTCTGCCGCCTTTTCCCCGACCGCGCTGCATGCCGCGATCGAGCGGGTGCGCGAGCCCGTGCACATCGTCCGCGAGTCGCCACAGGGCCGCATCGGGGTGGCCTTCGGCGGGAGTGTGGGCCAGAGCACAGGGTTGCCGTGCTTGGGCCGACTGCCGTGCCTGTACCCGGAGTGGCTCGGCGATCGATCGTTCCTCGAGGTCCATGGGCTGCGCTTCCCGTATGTCGCCGGTGCGATGGCCAACGGGATCAACACCGTGGCGCTGGTGCAGGCCATGGCGCAGGCGGGGATGCTCGGCTTCTTTGGTGCGGCAGGGCTCTCGCTCGAGCGGGTCGAGCGCTCGATCGCCGAGCTCGAGTCCTCGCTCGGGGAGCGTCATGCGTGGGGCAGCAACTTGATCCACAGCCCCAACGAGCCGCGACTCGAGCAGGCGGTGGCGGATCTCTACGTGCGGCAGCGCGTGCGTCGGGTGTCGGCCTCGGCCTATATGGCACTGACCCCGGCGATCGTCGGCTACGCGTTCCACGGGGTGCGCCGCGATCCCGCCGGTCACATTCAGCGCAGCAACTTCGTGTTCGCGAAGATCAGCCGCCCCGAGGTGGCGAGTCGCTTCCTCAGCCCGCCGCCCGCGGAGATGCTCGAGGCGCTGGTCGGGCAAGGCCGGCTCACGCGCGAAGAAGCCAGCCTCGCGCGTCAGCTACCGGTGGCCGAGGACATCACGGTCGAGGCCGACAGCGGGGGGCACACCGACAATCAAGCGCTCACCGCGTTGTTCCCCACGATCTGTCGGGTGCGCGACGCCAAGGTCGTCGAGCATGGGTATGCGCGCCCGATTCGCGTGGGGGCGGCGGGCGGTCTGGGAACGCCGACGGCCACGGCCGCGGCCTTCGCTCTGGGGGCGGCGTTC
>JBFIJN010000718.1:0-3184 GCA_041600735.1 Nannocystaceae bacterium | reverse complement strand
GGCCACTTCTATGCCAAGCGCGCGATCGATGCGCTCGGGCTCGCCAAGGTCGACGGGGTCGTGCGCGCGAGCATGGTGCACTACAACACGCTCGACGAGGTCGAGCGGCTGATCGAAGCGCTGCGCGAGACGCTGGACTAGCGCTACTCGACGAGCGGTGCGATCTGGGCGAGCCAGACCCCAGTGCGCACGTGATCCGGGTCGCGAACCATGTAGAGGAGCTCGTCGTCGATGAGGGGGTTCATCGTGGTGCGGGTGCTGAGCACGTCGTGGTCGATCTCGGCGACGGGACCGTCGGCGTCGACCAGCACCAGCGTGCCGTAGCGATCATTCGCGTTGCGGTCGAGCACGGTGAGCAGGCGCCCATCGGCCAAGCGCTGCGGGTACCAGACATCGGTCGCAACCACCCGGGGCGTGAAGTCGGGCGCGGCGAGCTCGAGCAGGCCGTAGCTCGTGACCTCATCGGAGCCGAGGGTCCACAGGCTCTCCCCGGAGATCCATGACTCGTGCAGGATGCCGTGGGGAATCGGGTGTGGGACGTCCGAGCCGGGCTCGATGAGCGCGAGCGAGAGGGTGGAGTCTTCGTGTCGCCTCTGCAAGATGTAGGTGTCCCCGATCCGTGCGTAGCCCGACCAGTCGCCAGTGACGAGCAGCTCCTCGCCGCTCGGCACCAGGATCAGCTGCGTGGAGCTCGGATATTGCTCGAGGAGCGACACCGAGACCACGTCTCCCACGAGGGATGCATCGAGCCACGAGCCGGACCACTCGGACCGGCCCAGCGCTCGCTCCTGATCGGTCTGACGGTCCCAGAGATACCACGGCGCTGGCGAGTCTCCGGTGATCGGAGTCCAGAGCACGAAGCGACCGTCGTCGGTGGGCTTGAAGCCCGTGACCCCGCTACGCAGCACTCTCGTCTGCCCGGTGCGCGCGTTGACTTCGAGCAGATCGAGCTGGAGGTCCCTGGCCAAGAAGATGTCCGAGTCTCCCACTCGCTGAGGGGGCCACCAGGTCGACACGAGCGGCGTGATCTCGGCGGGCTCGCCGAGCCGCAGACGCGCCCGCACGAACATCAGATCTTGGTCCGGGGCCTCGGTGGTGAACGTGACGAAGGCACCGTCGACCGCATACGCGGTGCACTCGAGCTCGGGGTACGACTCCTCGCTGCCCTCCACGTTGGGGTCGAATATGATCATGGTGTGCCCCGGGCCGCACGCGCTCCACGGCTCGGTGCCCTTGGGCGCTCGCACCGAGGTGCTGTAGTCGGGCAGAATCTGGAGATCGCCGCCGCAGCGATCGACCGAGACCACGCGCGAGGACACAGGCTTCGGTCCATCCTCGCTCGTGTCGCAGAACGACGTCTGGGTGAGATCGCGGTCGTAGGTCGAGATCCTCAGCATCCATCGATCGGTGCTCTGGATGGAACCCGGGCTGGGGAAGTACTGCGAATACCCCGACGCCATCGTCTCGTTGGGCGCGAGCGCGAGCAGCAGGATCGGATCGGTGCTCCCGCAGCGCTCGGCCAGGGTCTCGTACACCAACGGATCGGTCAGCGTGGGCTCATCCACCAGCGAGGGGCCGCAGGCCATGGCCAGGATCGTCACGAAGCTCGCGGCCGGTCTCGTCGCCATGGGCGCCACGGGCCGATGCTATCGCGAGGTGGCTCCCGCGTTCCACGGGCCCCACGGGCTTTGGGATGCTTTCACTCTCCGGGCTCGGGCGGTCGCGGCGGCAGCGGGGGCACGTCTTCGGGCGGTCCGGCCCGGGTGACCCACCGCCACACTCGCGCGAAGAACAGCGAGACATCATCGAACAGCGAGTAGGCGACCGGTACGGCCACCAGCGTGAGCAGGAGCGACATGCTCTGGCCGCCCACCACCACGCCGGCGGTGGCGTTCGAGAAGCCCGAGCCGATGCCCTTGGCGGTGACCAGCGGGATCATGCCGGCTACGAACGCGAGCGTGGTCATCAGGATCGGGCGCAGCCGGTCCTTGTTGGCCTGGAGGATCGCGTCGAGCCGCGACATGCCGTGGCGGCGCAGCACGTTGGTGTGATCGACCTGGAGGATCGCGTTCTTCTTGACCACGCCGAACAGCACGAAGATCCCGAGCGCGGAGAATAGATCGAGGGCCTGGTCGAAGATGACCACCGAGAGCAGCGCGAACGGGAGCGTGAGCGGCAGCGACAAGAGGATGGTGATCGGGTGCAGCCACGACTCGAACTGCGCGGCGAGCACGAGGTACATGAACACGAACGCGAGGCCGAGGCCGAGGATGAAGCTCGCCGCGGTCTCCTTCATCAGCTTGGCGCCGCCGACCGGGCGCACGGTGTAGCCGGCCTTGGGGGCTTCCTCGTCGAGGATCGTGCGCATCTCCTCGCCGATCGCACCCTCGCTGAAGCCGGGGGCCGGGTTTGCGTAGAACGTGATCTGCCGCTGGCGCCCGAAGTGGTTGATGACCGAGGGGCCCGTGCCGTCCTTTAGCGACACGACATCGGTGAGCTGCACCGAGCCGAGCAAGCTCGAGGGTACGCTCATCAGCCGCACGCCATCCTGGTCGGAGCGGTAGCGCGCCTCGGAGCGCATGCGCACCTCGTACTGCTCGCCGCGCTCGGGGTAGGTCGAGATCTTGAGCCCGCCCACCTGCATCTGCAGCACGTTGGCCACGTCGACGATGCGCACGCCGAGGTCGGCCGCGAGCTCGCGATCGACATAGATCCCGACCTCGGGCTTGCCCACCACCAGCGTCGAGTCGACGTCGACGGCGCCCTTCACCTCGCGCATGCGCGCGAGCACGCGATCGTTGACCTCGGTGAGCAGCCCCAGATCGGGCCCCGACAGCGAGTACTGCACCTTGGCGGCCGAGAACCCGCCGCCCGAGATCGCCGACACGTCGACGACGGTCACGCGCAGCTCGGGCGGAAGATCGGCGAGGATCTCCTCGCGCACCACGTCCTTGATGGCGTCCTGGCTGAGCGTGCGCTCGACGGGGTTGGTGAGGCGCACGAAGATCTTCGCCACGTTGGGCGTGCGCTGCTCGTCGTCGCCGATGGTGACCAGCGTGCCCTCGACCCACGGCAGCGCGCGCACCTGTCGAGCCACGCGCTCGCCGATGAGCTCGGTCGCGGCCAGGCTGCTGCTCTCGGGCGTGCGCACCAGGATCTCGAAGCGCGCCTCGTCGTTGACGGG
>JBFIJN010000717.1:0-3187 GCA_041600735.1 Nannocystaceae bacterium | reverse complement strand
TGGCCGAGCGTGATCTCGATGCGCGCCAGCCCGTCGTGATTGAACAGGAGCTCGACGGGGGGGGGCTCCTCGACCCCGCTGCTCCCGCTGCTGTCCGCGCCCGTCGTGTCGTCGACCGCGCCCGAGCTGCTGCCGCTCGAGCTGCCCTCGGCCGCGGTCGACGAGCTCGCGGCCGACGTCGTGACGGCGGCGGTGGTCGAGCCCGTGCTGCTGCCGTCCGCGATGGCTGGCGTGTCGTCGCCGCGGCAGGCGAGGGCGAGCACGAGGGCCGCAGCGAGGGCGTGACGAAGCGAGCACTCGGGCATGCTGGACAGGCTACCCGCTCGCGCAGCGGAATCCGAGCCGCGCGAGCGCGCGGTCGGGCAGCAGCCCGGTAGGAGAGATCGTATAGAATGTGGCTCGTGCGCGCTGGCGATACCGAGGCCTCACCACGTGATGAGCGCTCTCGTTCGATGAGCGAGCTGGCGACGCTCGCGGGGGACGACGTCGCGAGCCTCCGCGAGCGCTCCGCCGACGGCGACCCGGCCGCACTCCCGCCGCGCATCGGTCGCTTCGCGGTGCGTGGGGTGCTCGGTCGCGGAGGCATGAGCACGGTGCTCGAGGCGTACGACGAGGCGCTCGATCGCGAGATCGCGCTCAAGATCCTGCACGAGGGCGGCGGCTCGCGCCACGGATCACGGCTGGTCCGCGAGGCCCAGGCGCTGGCTCGGCTCTCGCATCCCAACGTGGTGCAGGTCTACGAGGTGGGGGAGGTCGACGGCCGCACGTTCATCGCGATGGAGCGGATCCGCGGCAAGACCTTGCAGGCCTGGCAGGCGCAGCGGCCCACCTGGCAGGAGTGCGTGGCGCTCTACCTCCAAGCGGGTCGCGGGCTGGCGGCGGCGCACGGGGTGGGGCTGATCCACCGCGACTTCAAGCCCAGCAACTGCATCGTCGACGAGGAAGGGCAGGTGCGCGTGCTCGACTTCGGGCTCGCGCGCGAGCGCTTCGCTTCGGCGGAGGTCGATCACGATGACGATGACGACGGCGCCGGAGAGTCGGCCCAGCCCTCGCTGTCCTCGTCGCTCACGCAGACCGGCGCGATCCTGGGAACCCTGGCCTACATGCCCGTGGAGCAGCTCAACGGGGAGACGGTCGACGAGCGTAGCGACCAGTTCAGCCTGTGTGCCTCGCTCTACGAGGCACTCCATGGTGAGCGCCCGTTCGACGACTCCTCGGTCGGCGCGCTCACGGTAGCGCTCACGCACGGCACCGTACGTCCGGCGCCGCCAGGCTGTCGGGTTCCGGCGCGCTTGCGCCGGATCGTGCTGCGCGGGCTCTCACCGCAGCCGCTGCTGCGCTGGCCGTCGATGGACGCGCTGCTGATGGAGCTGTCGCGGCTCATCGCGCCGCGACGGGCTCGCTGGATCGCGCTCGCGGTGGGCGGCGGGCTCGCGGTGCTGGGCGGCGGGCTGTGGCAGCAGGCGCGCGCGTCCGATCGCTGCCAGAGCGCACGAAGCTTGCTCGACGGGGCCTGGGACGAGGCGCGCCGCAACGAGGTCGAGGCCGCGCTGCGGGCGACCGATGTGCCGTATGCGGGCGACACGTGGACGCGGGTGGAGGCGAGCCTCGATGGCTATGCGGAGGCGTGGGTGGATCGCCACCGCGAGGCGTGCGAAGCGGGTCTACTCGGCGGCACGCAGACGGAGGCGCTGACCAATCTCCGCATGGGCTGCCTCAGCACCCGCCGCATCGCGCTGCGCGAGGTGGTCGAGGTGCTGGCCCACGCCGACCCCGGGGTCGCGGAGCGGGCGGTGAGCATGGTGGCGGGCTTGCCGGGTCTCGCGCGCTGCGACGACGTGGAGGCGCTGCAGGCCGAGCTTCCGCCGCCCGAGGATCCCGTGGTCGCCGCGCAGGTGCGAGCGCTGCGGGACGAGCTCGCCGGAGTGGCCGCGCTCGTGGCGGCCAACCGCATCGACGACGCCGCGGCCGAGGTCGCCGCGATGGTCGAGGACGTCGAGTCACTCGATCACCCGCCGCTGATGGCCGAGCTGGCGCTGCAGCGCGCGGAGATCCTCGGCGCGCAAGGCCACTACCCCGAAGCCGAGGCGTTGCTGGTGCAGGCCTATGCACTCGCGCTGCAGCACGGTCACGAGCAGGTCACCGCGGGCGCGGCCGAGATCCTGGTCGACGTGGTCGGCGGTCGCCAGGCTCGCTTCGTCGAGGGGCGCCAGTGGGGGATCACCGCGTTGGCGCTGGCCCAGCGGCAGGGCGAAGGCGCCGTGGCGCGCACGCTCATCAACGTGGGCGACGTGCTACTGCGCGAGGGCAAGTACCCCGAGGCGCTCGACCATCACCAGCGGGCGCTGGCGATCCGCGAGCGAGTCCTGGGCACCGACGACGTCGCCACGGCCGAGGCGCTCGACAACCTCGGCAACACGGTGCGCGTGATGGGGCGGCCCAGCGAGGCGCTCGACTACCACCGGCGCGCGCTCGCGATCCATGAGCGTGTCCTTGGCCCCGACCACCCCCAGCTCGGCTCCACGCTCACCAGTCTGGGGGCGGTGCTCGAGGAACAGGCGCAGCACGAGGAGGCGCTCCTCCATCATCGGCGTGCGCTCGCGATCCGGGAGCGGGCGCTCGGGCCCGAGCATCCGGTCGTGGCCGCGACGCTGATCAACGTGGGCGTCACGCTGCGCCGACAGGATGCATTCGACGAGTCCCGCGCGATGTACGGGCGCGCGCTCGCGATCTTCACCAAGGTGCTGGGCCCCGATCACCCCAACGTGGCGGCGACCCGGCTCAACCTCGGCGTCACGCTAGAGCGTCAAGGGCGGCACGCGGAAGCGCTCGAGGAGTTTCGCGAGGCGCACGCGATCTTCATCAAGACGGTGGGCGCCGATCACCCCAATGTGGCTACGGTCCTCGACAACATGGGCGCGGCGCTGCAGGGGCTCGAGCAGCTCGAAGCGGCCCTCGACCATCACCAGCGGGCGCTGGCGATCAAGGAGCGGGTGCTCGAGGCCGATCATCCCGACCTCGCGCGGTCGCTGGGCAACGTGGGCGGGGTCTTGCTGAAGCTCGAGCGGCCCGCCGAGGCGCTCGGGCCCGCCGAGCGGGCGCTGGCGATCTTCGAGCACACGTGGGGTCCCGATCATCCAGAGGTTGGGTCGGCGCTGGTGCACCTTGGGCTGGTCGAGCTGGCGCT
>JBFIJN010000716.1:0-3198 GCA_041600735.1 Nannocystaceae bacterium | reverse complement strand
GCCGCCTCGGTGACGTCACCTGGGATCCCAACCGCGCCGCGCTGGTGGCCGAGCCCGACGCGGTGCGCCCTCGCCTGCCCAAGGCGTTTGCGCAGTGGGACACCGACCGCTTCACGGTCATCGCGGGCACCTACCGCGCCGGCTTTGGCCAGCGGCTCACGTTCGACGACAGCCGCCGCTACACGCCCAACGGGATCTATCTCGACGACGCGATGGTGGCCCGCTATCGCCTCGTGCGCTCGTGCAGCGAGACCGCCGGCGAGACGCTCGACTCCCCGTGCAGCGACGACGACCTGCGCGTGGCGCCTAGCTTCCAGGTGAGCCCGGGCTTGCGCGGCGTGGCGGCCGGCGCCAAGCGGCTGCCGCTGCCCGTGGGCTGGATGCAGCTCTACGGGTTCTGGTCGCTGCAGAACTACGACGTCTACCAGTACCTCCTCTACAACCGGGGCCCCGGGTGCGAGGACCCCCGCACCGACCCCGAGTGCTCGATCGACGTGTACGCGGCGCAGCCCGATCCCTTGGCACCGGCCACGGGCCTGCGCTCGCGCGTACTGCCCAACATGGTCGACGTGATCACGCAGGGCGCCAACGTCACGTACTTCCGTGACGATCGGATCCACGCGGGCGTCACCGGCTTTGGTGCCGTGCCGCGCTGGCGCGCCGAGGGGGCCGACCTCGATTTCGCGGCCAACAGCCGCTTCCCCCGCGGCGGAGCGTTCGGGGCCGTGGGCGCCGATTTCGCGTGGGGCTACCGCTGGGCCGACATCTTTGGCGAGGTCTCGCGCAGCTTCGACCAGACCCCGGTGTCCCAGGACGGCGGAGGTGGCTTCGCCGGGATCCTGCGGCACACCGCCTCGTGGGGGGATCAAGAGCTCGAGGTCGTCGGCCGCTACTACGACCCGCACTACGCCAACCCGTACTCGCGACCGATCTCCACCCGCGATCGCAGCGGCGGCAACCAAGCCCGCGACGAGGCCGGCGTGCGCGTGCGCTACAACGCGGAGCTGGTCGAGCGCGTCGACCTCCGCACCGCCGCCGATCTCTGGGTCGTGCCCTCGCGCAACATCCCGCGCGCCCGCACGCTCGCCAGGGCCGACGTCGAAGCGACCCCATGGTGGCGACCCGGCCTGTGGTTCGACTACCAGAACAACGACATCTCGCGCCCCGGCTTCAAGGACTGCATCGACGAGACCGTGGTGCCCGACCCGGTGCTGGGCGTGCCCGACAGCGTGTTCATCTGCGGCGGGCAGCGCTTCCAGATCACCGCGCGCTCGCGCTTCCAGCCGGTCAAGCGGTTCTCGTTCACCGTGCAGTACCGCCACGAGGTGCAGAACTACTTCTTCGGCGACGTCTCGTCGTCGTCGGCCGCGAGCTCCTTCGACGACGGCGTGCTCGACTACGAGCTCTACGATCCGCTCGACCCCTCGAGCTTCGTCGACAGCGCCACCTACCGCGACGGGCTACGCCAGGACATCAACGCGTTCCTGCTGCTCGCGGCGCAGCCCACCGATGCGCTGCGCCTGCGCACCCGCGTGCGCTGGTACTGGGAGGACATCGCCGACAACTCGCGGCGCGAGCACTCCATCTGGGCCTACGCCGAGGTGCGCTACAAGATCCGCTCGTGGGCGATCCCCACGCTGCGCTACGACATCTGGAATTATCTCGACCGTCGCGACAGCACCCTCACGCGCCGACCGAGCCCCGAGCACTGGATCCGCTTCCAGTTCGAATCGCGCTTCTAGCCGCCGCCCGGGCCCGATCTCGCGCTGCGGCCGCGCCGAGCCCCAGGTGGCAACCGAGCGCCGCCCCGCGCGTGTGGATCGCGAGTGGCCGGGGCCTGCTACGATCCCGCCATCCTGACCCCGCATGGCGAGCTCGACATCGGCACTCACGGCCCTCGGTACCGCCGTGCTCGCGCTGGCCAGCCTGGGTTGCGTCGAGCGCTTGATCCACGAGCGGGTGTGCGGCGACGGGCGGCTCTCGCCCGGTGAGGTGTGCCAGGGCGAGGGCACGCGCAGCAGCCTGGTGATCGACTCGCTCGCCCCGCTCTCGCTGCGGGTGGCCGATTTCGACGGCGACGCGCTGCCCGACCTGATGGTGCTCGGCACCGACGCGGGCGGTGCAGTCACCGCCCGCACCTGGCTCGGCGATGGCGCAGGTGGCTTCGCGCCGCCCTTCGATCCGGGGGTCTCCGGCTGCAGCGCCCACCCCGTGCCGAGCCTGATCGACGGCGACGCGATCACGGACCTGCTCGTCGCCGACTGCGGCCCCTCGATGTCGCTGTTCCTCGGTACCCAGAGCGGCGCGTTCGCGGCCCCCGTCACCGTGCCCACCGGCGTGAGCACGATCGGCTCGGGCGTGTTCGACCTCGACGGCGATGGCGCGCGCGAGGTGGTCGTCCTCGGCCCGCGCGAGAGTGGTGCGCTCGCGCTCAGCGTCACCGAGCGCAATCCCGACGGCAGCTTCGCCGCGCCCGTGATGACCGAGCTCGTCGGCCCGCCCGGCGACTTCTCGCCCAATGGCTTTGGCATGCTCGACTTCGATGGCGACGGGCGACTCGATCTGTTGCTCGTCCACGCCGGTGGCTTCGAAGGTCTCGCGATCGCACTCGGCGAGGATGGGCTGCGCTTTGGCGCGGCCAAGCGGGTCGCGCCCGCCGGCTTGGTCCCCGATGGCGCGACTGCACGCGACCTCGACGGGGACGGCCGCGTCGAGATCCTGGTCTCGAGCTACGCCGACGACGTGCTGATCGTGCTCGACGTGAGCGGCACCGGTCCCGACGCCACCCTCGTGGAGAGCGTCCGCACCGCGATCCCCGGCCTGGAACCGAGCGCCGGGGCCCTCGCCGACCTCGACGACGACGGGCACGTGGACCTGCTGCGCGTCGAGCCCGGCGCCGCGCGGCTCGAGGCCCGCCTCGGTCTGCCGAGCCGGCGCTTTGGCGAGCCCGCGCGCATCGAGCTCGATGCCCCCGTCGATCAGATCGCGGTCGCCGACTTCGATGACGACGGGGCCCCCGACATCGTGGTGGGCAGCTTCGAGGAAGCCGTCGTCCGGCTGCTGCTCACCGCCCCCTGACCAGCGCCCGACCGGCGCTCAGGGAGGCCCGAAGAATGCCTCGTCGAGCGGGACCGAGCTGAGCTCGCAGTGCAGGTGCGTGCCGAGATTCATCACCGCGCCGCCTTGCTGAACGCAGAG
>JBFIJN010000715.1:0-3210 GCA_041600735.1 Nannocystaceae bacterium | reverse complement strand
GCCAAGGCCGCCGGCTGGGACTACAAGCCCGGCACGGTCGGCTGGGGCACCCACGAGTCCATGCTCGACGCGATGGTCTCTGCGATCGCGGGTCGGGACTACATCCTCGGTGAGCAGTTCTCGATGGCCGACGTCATCTTCGGCGGCACGCTGCGCTTCATGCTCCAGTTCAAGATGATCGATCCCCGCCCCGTCTTCACCGAGTATGCGGAGCGCCTGGCCGCACGGCCTGCGCTCCAGCGGGCCGATGCGGTCAACGCCGCGGTGATGAAGGAGCACGGGCTCGAGCGCTGAGGTCGGCGCGCGCGACGGCTACATGGGCGTCGCACATGTTCGAGTGATGGCCGCCGTCAGCACCACGATCGCGGGGCTACGCCTCGCCCCGCCGCATCAGCGATGGCTCGCCAGCCACGCGTCCGCCTCGGCCAGCTCCTCGAACCTGCGCGGGGTGGCGCTCGGCCCGGCGGCTCGCTCGAAGGTCGCGCGGGCGGTCTCGGCCTGCTTGCGGGCGCGGTCGCGTCCGCGGCCCTCCGGCAGATCCCACAGGGCGCGGGCGAGCACGAGCTGGGTCTTGGCGAGCGAGGGCAGCCGGTCGAGGTCGTCCGTGTCCGGACCCCAGATCGCGATGGCGCGCTCGAGCAGCGGCACGGCCTCCTCCGCCTTGCCTGCGCCGAGCAGGGTTCGGCCAATGTTGCCCAGGACCCACGCGATGTCGGGATGATCGGGGCCGAGGGTGGCCTCGCGGATCTCCAAGGCCCGCTGGTGGTAGGCGAGCGCGCTCGAGAAGTCGCCCTCGTGCTCGGCGACCTCGCCCAGGCAGCTGAGCGCGAAGTGCTGGCTCGGGTGCTCCTGCTTCTCGAGCTGCGCCCGCGAGCGCTCGCAGTACTGGCGCGCCAGCTCGGAGTTGCCCGAGCGCAGCTCGAGGCGCCCGAGGTTGGTCAGCCCCATGGAGATCTCGTGGTGATCGAGCCCGAGCGTGGCCTCGCGGATCGCGAGCGAGCGCAGGTGGTAGGCCCGCGCCCGCTCGAGGTCGCCCAGATCCTCCATCGCGTTGCCGAGGTTCTGGAGGGTTCCGGCGACCTCGGGGTGGTCGCCGAGCACTCGCTCCTTGATGGCGAGCGCGCGCTCGTAGGACTGGATCCCGCGCTCGAGGTCGCCCAGGCGGATGAACGCGGCGCCGAGGCTGTTGATGGTCGTGGCGACCGTGGGATGCTCGGGTCCCAGCGCGCGCGTCTCGATGTCCAGCGCGCGTTCGAAGTGATCTCGTGCGTTCTCGAAATCGTTCGATTGCATCGAGACGATGCCGATGTTGGCTAGCGTACGGCCGACGCGGGGGTGCTCGGGGCCGAGCAGCTCGCGCTCGAGGGCGAGCGCGCGCTCGAGATAATCGCGTGCTCGTGGCAGATCGCCGGCCGTGATCGCGATGCCCCCGAGGTTGCCCATCAACGCGGCCGCCCGCACCGTGTCCGAGCTCGCCTCGCTGAGCTCGAGCGCGCTCTCGTACGCCGCGGCGGCCGCCTTGAACTCGCCCTCGTGGAAGCTGAGGGTGCCCAGGCTGTTCAGGTAGGCGATGCGCGTGGTGCTACCGCCGAAGCCCCGCGTCAGTGGGTCGGCGTCGAGGGCCCAGCGGCGGCCGTGCTCGTGGCGCGCGAGCGTCGAGCCCACGAGGTCGACCAACCCGGTCGCCGCGGCTCCGGCCTCGCGAAGCAGGCCGAGCTCGAGGGCAAGTCGGTACGAGCGCTCGAACGCCGCCTCCCCGGCCGGGTAGTCGGCGAGGGAGGTGTGCACTTCGCCCAGCAGCAGCCACGCCCGCACCAGCAGCGGTCGATACTCGAGCGGCTCGGCGGCGGCCAAGACCTCGCTGGCGATGGCGAGGCTCTCCGCGAGCTTCCCCGCTTCTTCCAGCGCGGCGGCCTCGGCGAGCCGACCCTCGAGCACCGCGACTTGCTCGGCCACGGCGGGATCGTCGGGCAGCGGAATCTCGGCGGTGAGGGCAGACGCGTCGGCGCAGCGCTCGAGCCCGGGGAGGTGGGCGACCGCAGGAACCGCCTTCTCGACCACCGTCGAGTCGGCGTGGGCGAGCACGTCCACGGTGGCGCGAAGGCTGCGTAGCCGCTCGTCGAGGCACGTCATGCGCAGGTCGAGGAGCTCGGCCGACTGCACGCCGCGCTGGGTCGCCTCGCAGGCCTCGGTTCGAGCTCGGACCCACTGGCTCGAGTACTCGTCGAGCCGCTGCTCCACTCGCGTCCAGGTCGCGGGCGCATAGTCGAGCTGGGTTCCCTCGATCGCCTCGCGGACCTCGGCCCGGCGCGCGTCGTCCCACACGGTGGCCAGCGGCAGCCCCATCTGCGTGCACGCCTCGGACTCGGGCTGCATGCTGGCCACGAGCCCCCACGCGCCGCCGCCCACCGCCACGACCGCGCCGAGCCCGATCAGCCACGTTCGACGGCGTACCGCGGGGTCGTCGGCCAGTGCGGCGAGCAGCTCGTCCATCGTGGGAAAGCGGTCGACGGGCTCGAGCGCGAGCCCGCGCAGCACCACGCGTCGGACCCACGCGGGCACCTTGGAGCTGCGCGGGGGTTCCTCGACCGTGCCGAGCGTGACCGCTGCGATCAGCTCCATCATCGTCGTGCCGAGATGGGGACGCCCTCCGTAGAGGGCCTCGTAGAGGGCCGTGCAGAACGCATACTGGTCGCTGGACGCGGTCGCGGCCTTGCCCGCGAACTGCTCCGGGGCCATGTACGCCGGCGTCCCCAGCAGCGTGCCGGTCCGGGTCAGGCGCAGGCTCAGGCTGAGGCTCGAGGTCTGCGAGCGGACTGCGGCCAGTGAATCCTCGTCGGTCGGCAGCTCGATCGAGTCCGTGTCCTCATCGGTGCGCGCGAGGCCGAAGTCCATCACGCGCACGCGCCCGCCGTCGTCGATCATCACGTTGTCGGGCTTGAAGTCGCGATGCACGAGCCCGCGCGCGTGCGCGGCTGCGAGCCCGCGTCCTGCGTCGAGGAACACGCGCACGACCGACTTCCACGGGCGAAGGCCCTCGGGCCCGGACCCTCGCATCCACTCGCCGAGCGTCTGGCCCGCGACGAACTCCATCGCCACGAACACCCGACCCTCGTGGACCCCCACGTCGTGAACGCCCACGACGTTCGCGTGGCTGAGCTTGGCCAGCGCCAGCGCCTCCCGCTGCAGCCGCACCTGATCGGCCTCGTT
>JBFIJN010000714.1:0-3217 GCA_041600735.1 Nannocystaceae bacterium | reverse complement strand
AGCGCGACATCGAACGTGTACTTGGCGCGGCCGCTGACCTTGAGATGACCGTCGATGCGCGGGACCTCGGTGCCCACCACGGTGAGCTTGCTGTTCGCGTCCCAGGGGCGAGCCTCGCCCTCCGGCACGGTGATCTTCACCTTGCGCAGCTGGCCGGCGAATCCGAGCTCGAGTGTTTCCTTGCGATCGGCCATCTATGCGCCTGCCTTCTGCTGGCCCGCGACGTCGAGCACCGCGGCCACCACATGGGGGTAGGTGCCGCAGCGGCACAGGTTGCCCGAGATCGCGCTGCGCACCGTCTCGGCCGTGAGCGTCTCCCCCGGGGGGTGGCGACGCAGCAGCGCGGTGCACGAGATCAGCATCCCGGAGGTGCAAAAGCCACACTGGAGCGCGTCGTGGCGCACGAATGCCGCTTGCAGCGCGGACAGCTCGTCGCCCTTGGCGAGCCCGCCGACCGACGTGACCTCGCGGCCCGCCACGTCGTGCGCGAGCATCATGCAGCTATTGCGCGGGAGCCCGTCCACCAGCACGAGGCAGGCGCTGCACGATCCTCGATCGCACACGACCTTGGGCCCGGTGGTCTCGAGGTCGATCCGCAGCGCCTCCAGCAGGGTCACGCGCGGCTCCACGCTCACCTGCACCGGCTTGCCGTCGAGGGTGAATTTCAGGGGGGTTGGATCGGGTCCGATCTCGGCGGGCGTCGTGGTGTCTGCCACCACGCCCCCGTGTGGGCCCTCGGGGCCCTTGCGCGTGACACAGCCGCTCAAGAGGCTGGCCGTGCCCACGCCGCGAAACAGACCGCGCCGGGTCAGCTTGGTGCTCTCCGACATCGGTGCGGAGGATAACGCAGTGTGTCGCGCTCGTGGGCGGTGTTGCTCACGCCGAAGAGCACTCGCCGCAGCACCCGCCGCAGCGCACTTGGAACGGACGTTGCCGCGTCGTAGCGCGCGCGGGTAGCCTGCGGCCGAGTCCCCATGCCCGATACCACCGACGATCTCACGCTCTCCGAAACCCTCGAGGCCGCGCCGGAGCTCGAGCGCACGCTGAAGGCCGGGATGGCCGGGCACGACGTGGCCCGCCTCCAGCTCGACCTCAAGCGCGTGGGCTTCGACCCCGGCACCATCGATGGGATCTACGGCACCAAGACCGACGCCGCGGTCGCGGGCTTTCGCACCAAGCATGGGCTCGCCGGCGAGGGCGTGGCGCCCGAGCTGTGGACCAAGCTCATCGAGGTCGCGGCGCGCGAGCGGCACGGCGACCTCGGGCGCGCGGCGGCGGAGCTCGAGGAGCAGGCGGCCGAGCTGCGCACGCGAGCCAACGCGGTCGAGGACCAAGCGAAGGCGGATCGCAGCGCCGGCGATCGCGGGCAGGCGGGCGCGCTGATGGAGGACGCGGGCGAGGTCTGGATCGAAGGCGCGGGCGCGTGGGAGCAGGCGGCCGAGCTATGGATCGAGGCGGCGCACGTGATCGGACCGTTTGCCGCGCAGGGCGACGAGGGCTGGAAGGCCTACGCGAAGTGGGCGCGCGCCAGCGATGCGTCGCGGCTCTACGCGGGGCGGGCTCGCACCGCGTTTGGGAAGGCCGGCGAGGACCTCGACGCGGCGGGATCGACCGATCACCACGAGCGCCTCGCGGCCGCGCGCGCCGAGGCACGCGCCCGCTCGGCGCACTGAGCTCGTGGCTCGCTCCGCCGCGCGGTGTCCTACTGGATCACCGCGCCGGCTTCGGCCGCGCCGGCCTCGGCCGCGCCGGCCTCGGTCGCGCTGGCCTCGGTCGCGTCGCTCTCGGTCGCGCCGGCCTCGGTCGCGCCGTTCTCGGCGCTCCTACGCTCGACCATCGCCTCTAGTCGTGCCCGCTTGGCGGAGGCGGCCAGTGTCACCCGCATGAAGCCGGTCACGTCGAACAGGTCGCGGGGGATGAGGCCCGACTTGGTCAGGTGCGCGCGGACGGTCATGGTGAACTCGAGGGACCGCGAGTACTCGGCGGCCGAAGGGACCGGCCCGAGCCGGAAGCGCGGCGCGAGCAGCTTGGCCTGCGCGCGGACCACCGAGGGGCGCACCACCATGTGATCGGTGGGATACAGCAGCGCTCGTGCGGCGGTCAGCGCGGTCCACGGCAGCTTGCGGAAGCCGAGCCGCGCGAGCTCCAACCGAAGCCTCGCCATCGGCGCGAGGTCGCCGCGGCGAGTGTCGTGCAAGAAGCCATGCAGCGCTTGCGTGAGCTCGGCGTCGGCGCGGAGCTTGCGGAAGCCCTCGAGCTGCTTGTTGGTGGCCAGATCAGTGCTGCCCACGACATCCACGAAGCGCTGCAGAACCTCGGCATGGCGTCCTTCGTCGATGAGCGCCTGCAGCGGGGCTGCGCCCAGACGAACCGCGGCATCGTCTATGGCTGGATCGAGGTGACGCTTGAGCCTTCGCCCCTCGACCCGTCCGCGGCGCTGATCGGTCCAGCGGGCTCCGTGAAAGCCCTCGGGAAACAGCGCCTCGAATACGGTGAGCTGATCGTCGAGGTTCGGCTGTGGTGCGCTCTGCTTGGCGCGACTGATTCCGTTGCGCGTGGTCGTGACCGGCTCGAGCACTCCATTGAGGACCGCACGCTCGCGTAGCTGGTGGCGCAGGACGGCATCGGGCTGCGAGGCGGGCTGCAGCAGGCCGAAGTAGGGCTCCGCAAACACGCGGACCTCACCGTCCTCGAACTGATAGCCGCGCTTGTTCTCGCGCTCCCACACCATCAGCGCCCGCCCCCATTGCTCACGCCGAGCGTGTCGCACCAGCGGGCGCGAAGGATCCAGGGTTGGTTGATCGACTGATGGATGGAGTGCTTCTGACATGGACATCTTTCATTTGGCCCGCGATCCGACGAAATGGCGTCGCTGGCAGATTTGGGCGCAGTCGCATGGAGCGCAGAGCCCGGGGTTGATTGGCCTCCTGAAACCGATCAGGAAGCCTTGGCTAATGCATGCTAGGCTGGATTCTGGACGGGGCTGGCGTGTATGACACCTGACCTCGTCGCTCGATCACCACTAGCTCGCTCATTAGTTATAGCATGTCTCGGACGATACGTCCAGTCGGTCAGCGTGGCGTGATCCGTACGAGCACGATATCGGCGTCACCGGCGATGGTGATCGTCGAAGCGATGGACGGGCGCGGCCTCGCGAGCACCGTGTCGTGCACCGTCACCTCGAGCTCGCCCACGCGAGCGTGGCCGCGCACGACGT
>JBFIJN010000713.1:0-3219 GCA_041600735.1 Nannocystaceae bacterium | reverse complement strand
CCGGAGGCCCGCATCCTTCGCGTGGCCCTGCTCGCGTGCATGTCCGAGGTGCTGGGGCAGCGCGAGCGCAGGCGCTCGCGGGTCCGCGATCTCATCGACTTCCACTACGGCTACGCCGCCGTGCTCCTCCATCGACGCCCCGGCCTGCCGAGCCCCTGCGATCGCGTGCGGCAGGCGCGGTGGCGTACGGTCGCGACCGGCCTCGAGCATGCGACGGTCGCGGGGCACACGAGCCTCGGACCCATGCACGTCAACCTGCTGCGCGCGCACGGGCCTCGACTGCACGTCGTGCATCGCCACGAGGCTGCGGTGCCGCTCGAGCGGCTCGTGCGCGAGGCCGGGGCGATCGCGGGGATCTCCGGTGGATTCACGCTGAGCTCCGCGATGGACATCGAGGCGCCGAGCGATCATGCCGACCCGGTGGGCCTGCTACTGCGCGATGGCGAGGTGTGCAGCCCGCCCGTGCTTCGCCGCGCGTGTCTGCTGGATGGGCCGCGGGGGCTCGAGATCGAGATCGTGGGGCCCGTGGGGCTGCGGGTGGAGCTCGCCGGGGTCTCGTATACGATCGAGGGCTGCGATGACGAGGCCGCGATCGCCCGCGGACCGGCGGTGTTTCGCCGCACCGCGGGCTCGCACGGCCCGGCCCACGACGGCTGGTCGCTGGCGCTGCTCGGCACGCGCACGATCGCGGTCGCTCGGGGCGCGCTGCCGATTCCCAAGGCGGGGATGGTGCTCACGCTGCCCGCGGGGGTCGAGCTCTCGGCCGACGCTCGGCGAGCGGGGGCGCGGGTGCGCTATGGCCTGCCTCGCGCGGCGCAGCAGGGCGTGGCGGCGGGCCCGATGCTGGTGCACGCGGGCGGGCGTGGTCCGATCGATCTGCTCGCCGAGGACTTCAGCCCCGCCGTTCCCCCGTACACGTTCGCCGCCGACGAGACGGCGGGGCAGAACCTGCTGCCGCGGATGGTCGCGGGCCTCACGGCCAGCGGGGCGCTGGTGCTGGTTGCGATCGATGGCCGCGACTTCGCCCGCGCGGTGGGCATGACTCTCGCGCAGTGTGCCGAGCTCCTCGAGGCCCTGGGCTGCGTGCGCGGGATGAACCTCGACGGCGGTGATTCCAAGCGCATGGTCGTCGAGGGGCGCGTCGTCGATCTTCCCGGCGGTCAGCTCGAGTGGGACCGCAGCGCCTCGCACCCGAGCGCGATGCGTCCGGTCTACAGCGCGGTGCTGCTGCGGCCCGCGTGAGCGAGCGGTGCGGCCCACAGGCGCTCGGCCGCGCTGCCGTCGCGCGCCAGCCGTCGCAGGTGGCCCAGGACCCCGCTGCGATGCACCTCGATCACCTGCGAGGGGTAGCAAGCGAGGGCCGCTTGCTTGTGCGCTTCGAGCTGCGCCGCGTGCAGCAGTCGCGGCTGCAGCGGCAGGCCGATCTCCTCGATCGTGGCCTCGATCTCGCGCTCGAGGGCGGTCAGCGTCACGCGACCCGCGTACGGCAGGTCCTCCCACAGCACCACGCGCGCGCGGCCGCGACGGGCGAGGCGCACGCCGAGGTCGCGAACGATCAAGTGATCGATGTGACGACCGAGCCCGAGCGGCGCGAGCACGCACGAAGCGTGGGCGAGCTCGTCGGCGAGGCTGCGCTCGATCTGCTCGCCGAGTGCCTGGTCCTCCGCGGTCATCGAGGTCTCCTTGCACGGGTGGCGGCCGCGATGCGCGGGCCGCAGCGGGGCGTCGTCGAGGCCCAGCCAGCGCACGTGGGCCGGCCCGGGCAGGGTCGCGAGGAAGCGTCGGTCCTCCTCCTCGCGCGCGCGCGTGACCACGGCGGGATCGGAGCCGAGGCCGCTACGCGCGTGGGCCGAGCGACTGAAGCAGGTGACGATGCGGACCTCGATCGCTCGCGAGGTGCACGCGTGCAGCAGGCCCGCCGAGGAGAACGCCGCGTCGTCGCAGTGCGGTGCGAGATAGAGGAGGGGCCCCGGGCCGATGAGGTCCTCGATCACGCGGTGATGCTCTCGTGCTAAGCAACGAGCGTCAAAGCCGATGCCCGAGCGCGTGATCGACCTCTACCGCCGCTACGAGGTGCCGCCCAATCTCCAGCGGCACCTGCTGCGGGTCGCGGCGGTGGCCGAGCTGGTGCTCGAGCGCTGGCGCGGCCCGGCGCTCGCACGCGATCGGATCGTGCGCGTGCTGCTGCTCCACGACATCGGCAACATCGTGAAGGCCGACTACGTCGCGCTGCCGCAGCTGCTAGAGGAGGAGCAGCCCCGGGTCGCGCACTGGCTCGAGGTGCAGCGTCGCTATCACGCCCGCTTCGCTCGCGACGAGCGCCTCGCCACGCACACGATCGCGCGGGAGGTGGGCCTTGGCGCGGAGGAGCTCGAGCTGCTCGCGCGCATGGACTTCATGCGCAACGACGAGACGGCGGCGAGCGACGACTACCACGCCAAGCTCGCGGCCTATGCCGATCAGCGGGTGGGGCCGTTCGGCATCCTCTCGCTCGAGGCGCGGCTGGCCGAGGCCAAGCAGCGCTATCGCGCCGATCCGAGCGCGTTCATGGCCAGCGCGCGCGCATCTGCGCTAATTGCGCATGCGCATGAGATCGAGACCCAGGTGTTCGAATGCTGCGCGATCGAGCCCCACGAGATCCACGACGAAGCGGCTGCGCCCGTGATCGAGGCGCTGCGCTCGTTCGTGATCTAGTCCCCGCCGATGCGCGCGAGCTGGGCCCGCATCCACGCGATCCGCTGGTGCCAGAACGCGTGCTCGCGGATCACCGCGCGGACGCGGCAGAAGTGTGGGTCGTGCAGGCGCGACTGCTTCCACGCGTCGTTCCCGATCGTCCGCATGGCGCGGAGCGCCTGGCCGGCGGCGAGCTCCTGCTCCGGCAGCGGCCGCAGCTCGCGATAGCCGGCCACGAACGTCTGCGTGGCCCGCCTTCGCGCGCCCTCGTCGTGCTCGGGGGCACCCCATGGCGTGGTGACGCGGATGTGCAGGCGGCATAGATCGAACACCGCCGGGCCGAGCGTGAAATCGTCGAAATCGGCGATCACCCAGCCGCTGGCGCTACGCAGCAGGTTGTGGACGCCGAAGTCGCCGTGCACGCGAATGAACGGCACGCCCTCGAGCCGCGGGAGGCTGGCCGCGATGATCGCCCGCGCGACCGCGAGATACTCGGGCCGGAGCTCCGCGGGGATCAGCGCGCCCCGCTCGAGGTAGGCCAGGTTG
>JBFIJN010000712.1:0-3243 GCA_041600735.1 Nannocystaceae bacterium | reverse complement strand
CGGTGGCCGAAGCGATCGGCCACGTGCGCCAGGCGATCCCACGCGCGGGTCTTGCCGGCCACATGGGCGGTGATCTTGCGCGCGGCCTCGTGCGCCCACGCCGGCAGGTCTACCGCCGCCGTCGCCTCGTCGCCTTCGTCGAAGTCGTCGTCGTCGTGGGCCGCCTCGTGCACCGAGAACCCGCCCGACGGCGCCTCGGGCGGGATCGACTCGGGGACCACCGCCTTGCCGCAGGCGAGCGACATGGCCAAAGAGGAGCCGAGGAGCCAGGGGAGCGACGAGGCCTTCACCCGGCAAGCCATACCCGACCGCACCGTGGGCACGCAACGCTGCCGACCAGCGTTCGAAGCCCTGCCGTCTCCGCCCGTTGCGGAGGCTCTTGGCCTGCTGTAAGGCTGCCCAGGCCGCAGGCGTTCCGGGCCCGAGGGTCGAGCGACCCCACCACGACCCGTCCGTTCGAACCGATACGAGAGGCACGAATCACCATGTATGCACGCGCAGGGCTAGCGCTCGCGCTCCTAGTGGGAGCGGTGGGCTGCAAGAAGAGCATGGGCGCAGAGTCGTCCTACGGCGACTACTACGACTACGCCGAAGAGAGCATGGACGCCGGCCCCATGACGGCCTCGGCTCCTGCGCCGGTCATGGAAATGGAGCGGGCCGACAGCCCCCGTCGCGAGCGACGGATGTCGCGGGCCGACAAGGCCGAAGCGCCCGGTGCCCCCATGGCCGGGTCGCCCGCCGAGCCCGCGGTCAACCCCGGTGGCGAGACCAAGCCCGCACCCAAGGACGAGCCCAACAACGGCCCCGCGCGGCACATCATCTATACCGCCACCATGCAGGTCTCGGTGTTCAACCTGAAGGACGCGATGGCGCGGGCCGAGGCCATGCCCATCAAGTATGGCGGGTTCGTGCAGAACATGTCGGGCAGCTACTTCGTGATGCGGATCCCCTCCGCGCAGCTGCGCCCCGCCATGGACGAGATCGCCGGGCTCGGGATCGTGGACAACCGCACCCTCGACGCGCAGGACGTAACCGAGGAGTACCTCGACATCGAGACCCGCATCGAGGTGCTCGAGGTCACGCAGAAGCAGATGATGGAGCTGCTCACCAAGGCGCGCACGGTGGAAGAAGCGCTCCAGGTGCGGCGAGCCCTCGACGAGATCACGATGGAGCTCGAGGTGCTGAAGGGTCGCCTGCGGCGGCTCGGAAGCCTCGTCTCATTCTCTACCCTCACCCTCAACCTCCTCGAGCGCGGCCCCCACACCGCCATCCCGTCGAGCAACGACCCGTTCCCCTGGGTCGACGAGCTGGGCGTCGAGGCCACCGAGTGGAAGTGAACGGAGGACCGAGGACCATGCGACGCATCATGCTCATACTCGCCCCTGCCCTCTTGGCTCTGTCCGCGGGCTGCAATGCCTACCGACTCGAGCCCCCGCCGGGCTTCGCCCAGGTCTACGCCGACGACTACGGCGCCCACATGAAGGCCAACAACGACGTCGGCCTCAAGATCCGCGTGTTCGACAACGTGGAGGGTGGAACGCTCGCCTTCTGGAGCCGCGACATGGTCGAGAAGCTCGGCAAGCGCGACTACCACCTCGTCAGCCAGAGCGAGACCAAGACCAAGAACGGCGTCGTCGGCACCCGCTTCGACTTCTCGTACACCCCCGTCGGCGAAGACGAGCCCCCGCGCTTCTACACCGCCGTGCTGTTCGTCAGCGACGAGCACATCGTGGTGCTCCAGCTCGCCGGCCTCGCCACCTACGAGGCCCAGTACACCGCCGAGATCGACGGAATCCTGAGCGAGCTCAAGGTGCGCGGCTGCAAGGTGAGGACCAAGGCCTGCAAGGGCCCGCAGCCCGAGCGCCTGTCCACGCCCGTGAAGGTCGAGCAGCCCAAGGTCGAGGAAGCCAAGCCCGAGGCCGCCAAGCCCGAGGCCGCGCAGCCCGACGCGGCCACCGAAGCCGGCTAGTCTGGCGCGAGCACGAGATCGAAGTGCTCGCGACGCGGATCGAACGTGGCGCGCAGGCGGTAGGGCTCGGAGCCCACGCGCTGCGCCCACTCGCGCAGCTCGAGCGGGGGCGGCACCGTGCCTCCGGGCGCCACCGCTCCCGCGGGAACGGTCACGTCCCACGCATCGACGCGACCGCCCACCGAGCTCGGGTGATGCATCTCGAGCTTGTGCAGCAGCCCCGGTATCCCCGCGAGCCCGTCGAGCACCAGTCGCTCGGTCGCCTGCGCGTGCGCGATGAAGTCGAGCTCCACCGCCAGCGAGCGCCCCGCCGCGCGCTCGAGCGGTAGCCCCAGCGCTTCGAGATCCGAGCCCAGCGGCGCGTTCGAGCGCGCTTGGGCCCACTGCACGCCCGCCTCCGACAGCTGCAGGCGCGCGCGCAGCTGCTTGCCGTTCGCCCCGAACTCCGCCTGCAGCGTTACGGCGTCGACGAGCGGCGCCGGGGTGCGCTCCGGCAGCGTCGTCGGAGCGTTGCCCTCGCCTGACAGCGCCGCCGTCGCCAGCAGCAGCGAGTCCACCGCCTCGAGCCCTGCGCGATCGAGGTGCACCAGGTTGCCGCGATCGAGCCCCAGCGGCGGCGACCAAGCCGAGGCCGGCTGCGCCAGCGCATCCACCACGTCTTGCGCTCGTGCCTCGTCGATGAACGGCAGCAGCGGCACCAGCTTGGGATCGACCTTGGGGAACGCGAACAGGTCGAGCACCTGCGCGCCCTCGAGCTCGCGGATCACCAGCAGCGAGCGCCCGCCATCCAGGCGCAGCACCGCTTGCGTGCCGGGCACCTCGAGCAAGCGACGCACCAACACATGATTGTTGCGACTCGGGATCGCCTGGCCCGGAAGGAACACCGTCGCCCCACCGGCGTGGCGCGGCAGCAGCTCGGTCATGCGCTGCACCATCCATCCCGGCCGATCGCTCCGACCTGCCACGCGCCAGTGCAGCCGCGCCACCGGCGTCGCCGCCAGGGCCGCCTGTAGCGGCGCCACCACGGCCCGCACCCGCTGCAGCTGTGCTGGTGTCGGCTCGCACGACGCCCGATACGGCTCGTCGTGGCACGGCGCCAGCAGGCTCACGAGATCTGCCGCCCGAGCCACCTCGCACATGCAGCGCCCCAGCTCGGCCCGCGCCTGCGCCCCTGCCCGCCCGTACGCCCGCAGCAGCTCCCGCAGCTCCGCCCGCGCAGTATCCACGCGCTCCGGCGCCGGCTGCATCAGCGCCGCGCACACCGGCTGCTCGCG
>JBFIJN010000711.1:0-3252 GCA_041600735.1 Nannocystaceae bacterium | reverse complement strand
GGCCGCGCTCTCGTTGCCCGCGTGATCGATCGCCTCCACCCGCACCGTGAACACCCCCGGCGGCAGCGCGAGCTCGAGCTGCGTCTCGCCGTGATGCGCCACGCGCTCCCACTCGAGCTCCGGGACCACGATCCGATGGCCCGGGTCCCCGTCCTCGTCCTCCACGCGCAGCTCGAGCACCAGCGGCTCGCCCAGCGCGAGCGTATGCCCGGTGGGCGGTGCGACGATCTCCACGTGCGGCGCCTCGAGGTCGACCGCGGCCGCTCCAAACGCCGCGAGCAGCTCGGCGTGCGAGTCCTGCTGCCCCGCTGGGCACCAGCGCTCGTGCTCGGCGAGGCAGCGGGGTGCGGTGGTGTCCTCGCTGAGCGCGATGCAGCCCGAGCCCCACGTGGCATCGTAGGTGGCGCCCAGCGGATACATCAGCTGATCCTGCGCGACCACGTGATCCAGGCCCCACGTGTGGGCGGCCTCGTGCAGCACGTTGTTGGCGATGCTCGGTAGATCGCGCACGAATGCGAGCGCGAGATCCGACGACCAGCGATCGCCGCAGTCGACCACGCAAGCAAAGCCGGCCACCGCGGGATCGAGGCCCAGCTGCTCTGCGAGGCCGCCCACCATCACCGTCGTGCGCGGCAGGTGTCGCGGTAGCGCCGCGTCCACGCGCACGTCCACTCCATATGGCGACATTGCGGCTGCCACACGATCGGCGATCGACTGGACCGACTGCTCATCGAGCGCGAGCCCAGGCAGGGTCAGCGGAGACTGGACGCAGGGCACCTCGCGCAGGCTGCCGCGGTCCCCCGGCCGCAGCGTGCCGCCATCGAAATCGAGGTGGAGGGTCGCGCGATGCGGCCCGCGCTCGTCGAGCGCCGCCGGTGAAGCGTCGAGCTGGCGCAGCACGCTCGGCGGGGGCGCGGGCGCGGCGGAGACGGGAGCGGCGCTTCGCCCTGCGCTCGCGAACCACGGGTCGAGCTCGGCGAGCCATGCGTTCCCGCCCTGGCGACGCTCGGCCGTGGAGCCCGCGATCACCAGCGTGCCTTGCTCGGTGAACAACGCGGCCGAGCCGTAGTCCGACAGGTGCAGCGGCCCGTCGTAGGTCCACGTCCACGCCACCTCGCCATCGCGATCGTACTGTCGCAGCCACACGTCGAGATCCCAGGAGGTCGACACCAGCAGCGGCTGGGTGCGGATCGTACCCACGACCAGCGGTCGTCCCGCGGCATCGAGCACCACGTCGCTCGCGTAGCTCGACGTGCCCTCGGGTCCACGCTGGGTCCTCGTCCAGCGCGGCGTGCCGTCGGCCTCGAAGGCTCCGAGCCAGATCTCGTTCTCGATCGACGAGGTTGCCTCGTGCACGCCAAGCGCGGCCCAGCCCACCGCGTAGATCGAGCCATCGGCGGCCGCGACCACGCTCGCCCCTCGATTCCAGTAGTCGTAGTGCTCCGGCGCCACGATGTGAGCCCAGCGAGGGCTCCCGTCGAGCTCGAACGACCCCACCCAGATCTTCGACCCCGTCGCCGTGGAGTAGCCGGTGCCCACGAGCGACCCGTCGGGCGCGAGCGCAAGATCGTACAGGCGCTGCCGGTCGGCGAGCGAGGTGAGCCACCGCAGCGTGCCGTCGCGCGCATCGAGCTCGCCGATCCAGCCCGTCTCGCCCCCTACGGCCGGATTGTGAACCCCGCCCACGATCACGCGATCGGGGGCGAGGGCGATGACCGCCGTGATCGTGCCCGAGCCTCCCAGCCCCTCGAGCTCGATCGCGTATCGCCGCGTTCCATCCGCCTCGTAGCGCCAGATTGCGGGGTGCTCGACCGCGCCGAGATCGGCGACCGATCCTCCGACCACCACGCCGTCACCGTCGCCGTCGATCGCTGCCACCGCGCTGGCCGTGCCCGGCCCCGGTCCCGACCACAGCAGGTCCTCGAAGCGCCGGCGACCCTCGCGATCGAAGCCCACCACCAGCGGGGCGGTCGCGGGCCAGCTCCACGAGCGGTCGCCCACGGCCACCAGGCCGTCCGGCGTGGCCGCGACTGCGCCGAACCACTCGCCCCCCGGCGCGCCGCTGTCGAACGTGCTGATCCACAGCGGCCGTGACTCGTCGGTACAGCTCGAGGAGCAGCCGTCGCGGTCCACGAGGTTGCCGTCGTCGCACGCTTCGTCCACGTCGACGATCGCATCGCCGCAGCGCGGCCTCACGCAGCGCATCGTGCACTGGCGCCCCACCTCGTTGCCGATGCCGAGATCACAGTCCTCGCCGGCCTCGACCACGCCGTTGCCACAGCGCGGCTCCGCGGCTCGGGCCCCGGCGAAGCTCGCGAGCGCCACCGCGAGCCCCGCGAGCCCGGCCGTGAGGTCGACGGTCATCGCTCCAAGGGTGGCACGAGTCGACCGGGCGACCGCGGATTCTTGTGACGAAACGAGCCGCGACCGGGTCTCGCGAGCGCTCCCCGCACTCGCGACCGAGTCCGGCTATCCTGCGCGCCCATGGAGCTGCAAGACCTTCGCTACGAGCTCGACGGCGAGCTCGCGATCCTCACCCTCGACCGACCCGATGCCCGCAACGCCTACAGCGAAGCGATGGTCGAGAGCTTGGTGCAGGCGCTCGATCGCGCCGAGGCAGATGCGGCCGTGCGGGGCATCGTGCTGACGGGCGCGGGGTCTGCGTTTCACGCGGGGGGCGACCTCAAGCGCATGCAGGAGCACAGCGGCATGTTCGAGGGCGGGCCGGTTGCGCTGCGTCGGCAGTACATCGAGGGGATCCAGCGCGTGCCGCGAAGGCTTGCCGCGTGCGACAAGCCGGTGGTGGCGGCGATCAACGGCGCTGCGATCGGGGCAGGGCTCGATCTCGCGTGTATGTGTGACCTGCGGGTCGCCGCGCGCGGGGTCAAGCTCGGCTCGACCTTCGTGAAGGTGGGCTTGGTGCCGGGCGATGGCGGGGCGTACTTTCTCGCGCGAACGATCGGGTTCTCGCGGGCGCTCGAGCTGGTGCTGACCGGCCGCCTGGTGGACAGCGACGAGGCGCTGGCGATCGGCCTCGTGCACGCGGTGGTCGAGCCCGACCAGGTGGTGGCCGCAGCGAAGGCGCGGGCGCGGCTGGTGGCCGCGAATGCTCCGCTCGCGGTGAGCTTGACCAAGCGCGCGGCCTATCGCAGCTGGGACCTCGACATGGACACGGCGCTCGAGCTGGCGGCGAGCTTTCAGGGGATGGTGTAGAACACGGCGGATCATCGTGAGGCCGTGGATGCGATCCTG
>JBFIJN010000710.1:0-3260 GCA_041600735.1 Nannocystaceae bacterium | reverse complement strand
CGCCTGCCCGGCGAGCTGGCGACGGGCGAGGGCGGCGAGCGCCCGCCGGCAGCCCTCCAGCACCACGCCCATCAGCGCATCGTAGGCGTCGTCGCGCACGATGTCGGATTGCGAGACCTCCTTGCGGATCGCGTGGTCCTCGACCACCGCGGTGAAGCCAGCCGCGAACGGCGGGACCGGAAGATCGTGGGTGGTGATCCACACCCCGTCCTTCACGATGCGGACCTGCGGCAGCCCGCTGCCCTCGGGGACGAGGCCGCAGACCACCCGAGAATTTCCGCGCTCGAGCGTGACGACGTCGAGCACGGCCGCGGGGTCGAGCGCGAGCCCTTGATCCAGGCGCGTGCCCTCGAGGTCGATGGCGAACGAGGCGTAGCCGCACCGGTCTCGCAGCAGCTGCTCCTCGGCCAAGGTCCCGGCCAGGTTCTTGAAGAAGGCGCTGAACGTCCCCATCGAGAAGCGCTCGCGCACGTGGATGCGCGTGCCGACTCGCGTGGTCTCGATCTCCTCGTAGGCGTCGTCTTCGTCGGGCTCCAGGCGCAGCCGCGCGCCACGCTGGCCGTCACCGCTCTCCACCGTGATGAAGCGGGGCCGCAGCGCCATCGCGCTGTTCACCCCGAGCGCGAGCTGGCGGCGGGCGAGCACGTCGGGATCGAGGCGACGGGTGAGCGCGGCCCCGTAGATGTCGTCGAAGTCGGCGGTGGTGAACGGGCGCCCGTCGAGCTCCATCACCATGTCGCGGGCGTCGATCTGGAACACGACCTTGGTCGCGCCCTTGAGCGCGGCCGCCTGCACGAGCTCGAGCACGTAGGCGCGCGGATCGGCGAGCTGGAAGCGGCGCATCTTCTCGCGCGCCTTGACCCGGTCCAGCGTGAACTCGCCCTCGGAGTCGACCTCGCCCACCGACTGGAGCTCGCGCAGCACGTCGTCGATCATGGGACCCGCTCCTTGCGCTCGGCTCGCAGCGCCGTGCTGGCCGCGGCGAGCGCAGCGTCGACCTCCACGGGCAGCGGGCCGCCGCTGAGATGGAGGAGCTTGACCAGCGTATAGGCGGCGAACTCGGGCTCGCGCGGCGCCAGCGTGACGAGCGAAGCGAGCTCGGGGTGATCGGCATTGATCACCAGCGCGTCGGTGCGCTGCCACTGCGGCGGCGGGCGGGTGACGGCGTAGCTCCACGGGGTGAGCGCGCACGCGCTCGGCTGCAGCACGAACAGGCGCTCGGCGACGCACGAATCGGGGTAGTCGAAGTGGGCCAGCGCGAGAGCGGCCAGCGGGAGCTCGAGCGCGCGCAGCAGCGCGCCGGTGGCCGCCAGCAGCGGAGCCCACGCGCGCGCCTCGGCCTCGTCGCGCGCGGGCTCGGGTCGCAGCAGCCCCTGCCCGGCCAGCACCACGCTGCGCTCGACCAGCGCGTGCAGCAACACCGCCGTCCCGCGTACACCGCGAGGCTGCGACACCACCACGTGGCCGTCCGCGAGCGCGGCCTCGACCAGCGGCGAGCGCTCCTCGGCGACCCACAGCGTGCCGGCCTTGGCCGCCTTGCGCAGCGCCTTCGCGCCGAGCTCGACCCCGTCGATGCCGCGCAGCAGCGGGGCCTCGGGCGCGACCCCGCGGTCGCGCACGATCGAGGCCAGCACGCGGTGGGTCGCGTCGAGCTGCGCCGGGCCGTCTCCTGCGCGCAGTCGCTGCGCCACGCGCTCGAGCAGCGCCGCGGGCAGCTGCCCCACGAGCTCGTGCACCACCGCCATCGCCTTGTCGAAGTTGGCGTCGCGCATCACATCGTTGCGGGCCAGCGTGTGCTCCAAGTACTTGCTGTCGACCTTGAACGCCACACCCTCGATGAACGACGCGCCGCGCCCCTCGAGCAGCGTGAGCCCGCGGTTGTAGAACCCGTGGAACGGAGCCCCGCGCGCGGGGTAGCCCACCACCACGCGCACGCCCTCGCGCTCGTGTCGCACCGTGACGAGCGCGTCGGGCAGGTCGAACGGCTCCGCGATCTCCTCGTCGTGCCAGCGCACCGTGCCGCTCACGTGCTTGCACCAAAAGCGCAGCGTGGCCTCGGCGCGGCGCGCGAGCTCGCCGTGCTCCTCGACGGTCACGGCCTTGATCACCTGGATCTTGGTGCCGTCGACCGGATGCTCGCGAGCGATGCGCACGAAGCTGCGATCCGCCCGAAACAGGATCCGCCAGTGCTCCCCGCCGCGCGAGGTATCCACGCACACCGCATCGGGCCGCAGCGCGAACACCGAGACGAAGCCGATCCCGAACTTCCCGATCTTGGTGAGATCCTTGTCCTTGGCCGAGCTGAACAGGCGGGTGAGCTTGGTGTCGATCGTGGTGCGATCCATGCCCTCGCCGTAGTCGTCGACGCCGATCACCATCACCCCGCGCGTGGGGTCGTCCGCCGACGGGCGCAGCTCGGTGTAGACATCGACCTCGGGGCTGCCCGCGTCGAGCGCGTTCTGGACCAGCTCGCGCAGGAACACCAGCGGATCGGCGAACTGATCGACGAGCTCCGCGAGCGCATCGGCCACGCCGACGTCGAGCGGGGTGCTCATGCGCCGCGGCCTCCCCCGCGCAGCGCGTAGATCACGTTGCGCGTGCCCATGCGCGCGCACATGCCCTGCGCGGCCGCGACGAGCGCGGGGCTGCCCACCACGAGCTTGCGATCCTTGTACACGCGATAGCCGAGGCGAGCCCGCGCCTCGGCATACGCAGCCTGCCCCGCGGGCGCGAGCCGGGCGCTCAGCAGGTCCTCGAGCGGATCATTGTCCCCATCGCGGGCCACGTCGCCCGCGGCCATGTCGAGGCCGAACGTGGCGACCAGGAAGTCGGGCCCGGGCGGCTGCGCCAGCGCGTCCGCCAGCGCCGGGGGCAGCACCGTGCCGGCCACGTAGATCGGCCCCACCGTCCCTCGCACCACGCGCTCGACCTCGAGCCCCTCGGTGTCGGCCAGACGCACGAAGGTGAGCTCGGCATCGAGCGAGGTGAGCCGGTAGAGGATGGTGCGCAGCGCCTCGGTCTCGCGCACCGCGTCCTCGTCGAGCTCGAGCAGCGGGCGGCTCCAGAACGAGGCGCGCTGCGAGAGCTCGATCGAGGCGCGCACGAACACCCCGCTCTGGTCGAGCTTGTCGAGCACGACGTGGAACCACGCGCGGCGCTCGGCGGGCTCGACCCGACGCAGCCGCACCACCATGTGCGAGGGCGGCGTGGCATCGAGCGTCGTGAGGTGCGTGTAGTAGCCGTGCTTGCGCCACTGCTTG
>JBFIJN010000709.1:0-3318 GCA_041600735.1 Nannocystaceae bacterium | reverse complement strand
CCGCGACGAAGAGGCCGGCGGCGTCACGTTCGAGTACGCGCTCCACACCGCGGTGCTCTCGCTCCCCGCGCTCCGACGCCTGCGCTTCGGCGACTGGGATCCCGCCAAGACCTCCGCCGCCCACACGCTGCTCGCCGCGCTCGGCCTGCTCGCGCTCGTGCTCCAGCGCCGCGAGGGCTACGACTTTCGCAGCCGCTGCACGCTCGTCCCCGAGGCCCCGGCCGCGGTCGAGCTCGTCACCGCCGACGGCACCACCCAGCCGCTCGCGCTGTCCGTCGCCGAGGCCCACGCCCTCTTCGCCGCCGCGCTCGACCAGGCCCGCACGCTCGGGATCCCCTGGCCGCAGGAGGAGCTGCTGCTCCAGCCCATGCCCAAGCTCGTGCAGCTCGTGCGTGCGAGCCAAGAGATCCTGCGCGCGGGCAAGGCCGAGGACTAGCGGCGGCCCCATGCTCACCCTTCGCCTCGAGCTCCTCTCGGGCCGCTACGTGGCCTCGGAGTTCAACGACCGCAACGCCGCGGAGTGGCCGCTGCACCCGGCCCGCGTGTTCTCGGCGCTGGTCGCCGCGCACCACGAAGCGGGTGGATCCGACGCGGGAGCGATCGCGCTGCGCTGGCTCGAGCGCCAGCCGCCGCCGGGGCTCACGTTCTCGCCCGCCTCCACGCGCGACCTCGCCACCCACTACGTGCCCGTCAACGACAAGGCGCTGAGCGACGCGACCACCGTGCAGAACGCCTGGGCGCAGCTGCTCGCCCCCGACCTCCCCCCCAAGCGACGCGCCGCCGCCGAGGCCAAGCTCGCCAACGCCTACGCCAAGTCCGGCGCGGCGACCGAGAAGCTCGGCAAGGGCTTCCTCGCGAGCGTCGAGCACGTGCTCCCCGCGACCCGCACCAAGCAGCCACGCACGTTCCCCTCGGTCACCCCCGAGGACCCCGTCGTCTCGCTCACCTGGGCCGAGGATCCGCCCGCCGAGGTCCTCGCGGGTCTCCAGCGGCTCGCGGCCCAGCTCGTCCGCGTGGGCCACTCGAGCTCGTTCGTCGCGGCCGCGTTCACCCAGCTCGCCACCGAGCCCGGCCCCGTCCTCACGCTCACCCCCGACGCCGAAGGCGACGAGGTGCTGCGCTGGGTGAGCCCGGGTCAGCTCGCGGCCCTCGAGGCCCTGCACGCGGCGGCCCCCTACGCCGAGCAGCGCGTGATGCCCTACGTGGTCGCGCGCTACCGAGCCACGCGCCCCCCGACCCGCACGGCCGCCACTCGCTTCTCCTCGAGCTTCATCGTGCTGCGGCGCGTCGAGGGGCCGCGGCTCTCGCTCACCGCAGGCGAGGCCGTGGCCGAGACCGTCCGTCGCGCGCTGATGTGCCACGCCGACGATCCCCCCGCGGCGCTCATCAGCGGTCACGAGCCCGACGGCAAGCCGCTCCAAGCCGATCACCTCGCGATCGTCCCCCTCGCCCACGTCGGCGACCGTCACGCCTCCGGCGACCTGCTGGGCATCGCCCTCGTGCCCCCCGCCGGCCTCGCGAGCGCAGACCTCCAGCCGCTCTACACCGCCCTCGCGCGCTGGGAAGCGGCGCAGGCGTCCGCCAGCGACACGCCGCGCGCGGTGCTCACCATGGGCACGCTGGGCTGCTGGACGCTCGAGCGCTGCCTCGACACGCCACCGCTGCGCAACCTCGAAGAGCGCACGTGGACGCGCCCGTCCACCTCGTGGGCCAGCGTCACGCCCGTACTCTTCGACCGGCATCCCGGCTCGATCCACGACGGTCGCGCCACCCACCGGCGCCGCGCGATCGAGCGCGCGCACGCGATCCTGCGCGAGGCCTGCGAGCGCATCGGTCTGCCCGCGCCGGTCGAGATCGAGCTCAGCCCCGCGCCGTTCTTTCGCGGCTCGAGCAACGCCAGCCAATTCGGCCGCCGCGGTACGCGAGCCGATCCACGCCCGCGGATCCACGTGCGCCTGCGCTTCGCCGAGCCCGTGCGCGGGCCGGTGTTGCTCGGGGCGGGCCGCTACCGTGGCCTCGGCGTGTTTCGACCGCTCGGAGGCCACCACCATGGCTGAGCTCGGCCCCGCACAGCTCGCCGCGTTCATGACCGAGGTCACCGGTCACGCGCCGTTCCCCTGGCAGCAGCGCTTGCTCGAGGTCGTGCTCGACACGGGCTGGCCCGCGCTGCTCGACCTCCCCACCGGCACGGGCAAGACCTCCACGCTACTCGTGGCCCTCTACGCGCTGGCGCTCGCGCCCGAGCGCTCGCATCGACGCATCGCGCTCGTCGTCGATCGACGCATCATCGTCGATCAAGTCGATGCCTTCGCTCGCCGCCTCGCCCACGCGCTCGCTAGTCCCGAGCGGCCGGTCTGTCGCGAGGTCGCCCACCGCCTGCGTGCGCTCTGCCCGTCGGGGTCCAGCGCCGAGCCCGTGCGGGTGGTGCACCTGCGCGGCGGCATCCCCCGTGACGACCGCTGGGTCGGCACCCCCGATCAACCCACCATCATCGCGTCGACCGTCGACCAGGTCGGCTCGCGACTGCTGTTTCGCGGCTACGGGGTCTCGGAGAGCATGCGGCCCGTCCACGCGGGCGTGCTCGCACGCGACACCTTGTATCTGCTCGACGAGGTCCACCTCGCGACCGCCTTCGAGGAGACCTTGGACCGGCTCGAGCGCACCTACGCGGGCTGGGCCGAGCGCAGCGGCATCGGTCGCGCGCTGCGGGTGGTTCGCATGAGCGCCACCCCACGAGCCACTGCGAGCCCCCTCGCGGCCTTTGGCCTCGACGCCGAGGATCGAGCCCACCCCGTCCTCGCACGTCGTCTCCAAGTGGCGCGCTTGGCCACGCTCGCCACCGTCAAGACCAAGCGCACCAAGCACGCCGACGACGAGGCGATCAACCGCGCGCGCGTGGCCGAGGCCGCCTGCGAGCGCGCCACCCAAGCCCTCCAAGCGGGCGCCAAGGCGGTGGGGATCGTGGTCAACCGCGTCGACACGGCGCGGCGAGCCGCGGCACGCCTGCGCGAGCGCAGCGATCTCGAAGTGCTGCTGATCACGGGCCGCATGCGACCCTTCGACAAGACGGAGATCCAAGCCGCGCTCGAGCGGGCGGCCGGAGCGGGCGTGGTCCGGAGCGCGGACGCACGGCCGACCGTCGTCGTCGCCACCAGCTGCATCGAAGCCGGCGCGGACCTCGACTTCGACGCGCTGGTCACCGAAGCCGCCAGCCTCGATGCGCTACGCCAGCGGTTCGGCCGGCTCGATCGCCTCGGTCGCCTCGGCAACGCACCCGCTTGGATCCTCGGCCGCAGCGACCAGCTTTCAGCGAGCGCT
>JBFIJN010000708.1:0-3319 GCA_041600735.1 Nannocystaceae bacterium | reverse complement strand
TGCGCGCGGCGGCGGTGCAGCGGCGGTTGATCGACCTCGGCGGCTAGCGTGGGGCTGCGAGCGTATCCGATGTCGGCGAGCCCGTTTGGGCCAATCCGATTCGTTCATGCGGTTCGGATGGGAGTATCCTCGGTCCATCGACGAGCCACTCCACGTTCCGTTCGTATGCAGCCCTGTTGGCCCGCGTGCGCGAGCATGCGCGATCGCCCTCGTCTTGGCGCTCTCGGGCTGCAGCGACGAAGAGCTCCCGGTGGTCGCGCGGGGCCGCTACGTCGAGCTCGCCACTGACCGCGACGATCCCATCTGCGGCGGCACGGTGGCGTTCATGGATCAATATGTGGAGGGAGTGGCGGCCTTGCTGGGCGAGACTCTGCCCGACCGGGTCTTCGTGCGCTACGAGTGGCTAGATATCGAGCACGGGGTCACGTCGAAGGAAGGTGATCAGTATGTCGTTCGCGACGACTTGCTCTTGCGCGAGCACGCACTCGTCCACGCGGTTCATCGTCAGGTCTGGCCCGCGAGCCGTCCCTTCATGCACGAGGGCCTCGCGGTCCTGCTCGACGGCGCGGGCCTGCTCCAGACTTCGTGGCCCGAGGGTGTTTCGCTCGATCCCCTGCTCGAAGCGGACCGTGCCGAGGACCTCGACTACTTCCAGGCGTGGTTCTTCGTCTCGCAGGTCGTCCGCGATCACGGGTTCGAGGGCCTGCGCGAGCTGTGGCACGCGGTAGCGCCCGACGCCACCGCGTCCGAGGTTCGCGACGCGTACCAGCGCATCTTCGATCGACCGATTACCGCGCTCTTCGAGCCCGACATCATGTTCCCCGGCGAGGACTTCGAGGTCGAGATCCCCCGGACCACCTGCTACTTCACGGTCTGCGTGGGTGAGCAAGCCGTGCTGCAAGATGATAGGTGGTCGGGCAAGGCGCCGAGCGACTGTGAGGACGAACCCCTCGCGGTGGGCCCAAACCCCAGCAACTCCTTCGCGCCCGTGTGGCGCCCCTATGTCGTCGAGCTCACCGACGGCGACCACCGCTTCACCACGTCCGCGTCCGTCGGCGCGTTCATCCGACCCTGTGAGCTGCGCTGCTCGGCCGACGACGACTCTGCGTATACCGGGATCGGCGGGTCGAGCAGCATCGACTTCGGGCTCGTGGGTCCATCTCGCATCGAGGTCGGCCGACGTCTAGAGGATCTTCCCGCCGAACCGCCCGGCGAGCTCGAGATCGAGCGCCTGGCACCCTAGACGCTCGGCGGCGTCGGCCGCCGCGCTGCTGCCCACCTCCGGGTTAGGCTCCGACCCGATGTCCATCTTCGACGACATGTTCGATTCCGAGTTCTTCTTCGACAGCGACTATCGCCAGCGTCGCGACATCCGGAGCCTTCAGCGGCAGCTCCTCGCCGCTCCCGATCATGGTGCCCAGGTGCGGGCCAACACCGCTCGCATCGAGCAGCTCGAGCTCTTGTGCACCTCGCTCGTCGAGCTGCTCGTGGCCAAGGGCCTCGCGACCGCCCCCGAGCTGCGCGTGCTCATGCAGCAGCTCGACCTCGCCGACGGCGTCGAGGACGGACGGATCGCGAAGCGAGTGCGGGATGACAGCCCGCGGTGTGGACACTGCCAGCGCTTCGTGAACCCGAGCCGCGAGAGCTGTGTGTACTGCGGGACTCCGATGGCGCCGACGAGCCCGGCTGCGGCGGCCGTTAAGACGGTGAGGGTGGAGGTCGCGTGCTCGAGCTGTGGCGTGAGGGTGGCCGAGACGGATAGCTACTTCACGGGAGCGGGATTGGTGTGTGAGGGGTGCTTCGACGGCTGATTGGTGGCGGATGGCCCACCGCAGACCCACGAGCGACACCGGCGAGCCCGCCGACGGGACTCGCGCCGCTGGAGCTCGTAGGCCTGCTGCGACGTCGTCGCCGTGCGACCATGACCGCAGCCCGCCGATGAAGATCTGCTCCGCCGCATCCGCCGTCGCCAACATCGCCTCGGGTCAGCGCGTCTACGTGCACGAGGCCTCGATGGTCCCCCAGTCGCTGCTACAGGCGCTGGTGGCCCGCGCCCCCGAGCTCACCAACGTGGAGCTCGTGCACCTGCACACCGACGGTCCCGCCCCGCACGTTGCCCCCGAGCTGGCGGGACACCTACGTCACAACGCGCTGTTCGTGGGCGGCAACACCCGCGCCGCCGTGGCCGACGGGCGTGCCGACTTCACCCCCGTGTTCCTCGGTGAGATCCCCGGGATGTTTCGCTCGCACGAGCTTCCGCTCGATGTGGCGCTCGTGCAGGTCTCCCTGCCCGACGCGCACGGCTACTGCCGCCTCGGGCTCTCGGTCGCCTGTGCCCTGCCCGCGGTCCAGGCCGCGCGGGTCGTGATCGCGGAGCTCAACCCCCAGGTCCCGCGCACGATGGGGAACTCGGCGATCCACATCCGCGAGATCGACTACGGCGTGGAGATCGATCGCCCGCTCCCGCAGGTGCCCACCGCACCGTTCGATGCGATCGACCGAGCCATCGGCGAGCACGTGGCGCGGCTCGTGCCCGACGGCGCCACGATCCAGATGGGCATCGGCAAGGTGCCCAACGCCGTGCTCGCCGCGCTCGCCGGCCACCACGACCTCGGCGTGCACACCGAGATGTTCAGCGACGGCATGGTCGAGCTCGTGCGCCGCGGGGTGATCACCGGTCGCCACAAGACCCGCTTCCAACGGCGCGTGGTCACCTCGTTCGCCACCGGCACCGCTGCGCTGCAAGAGTTCGTGCACGAGAACCCGTTCGTCGAGTTCCACCCGAGCCACGTGGTCAACGACCCCAACGAGATCCGCAAGCAGCACGTGATGGTGGCGATCAACTCCGCGCTCGAGATCGACCTCACCGGGCAGGTGTGCGCAGACTCGGTGGGCGAGCGGATCCACAGCGGAATCGGCGGGCAGATGGACTTCGTGCAGGGTGCCCTGCGCAGCCCGGGCGGGTTGGCCATCATTGCGCTGCCGTCGACTGCGGGCCACGGGGAGCTGATCTCGCGCATCGTGCCGCGGCTGCGGGAGGGCGCGGGCGTCGTCACCACGCGCGGCCACGTGCAGTGGGTGGTCACCGAGCATGGCGCGGTGAACCTGCGCGGGCAGACGCTGCGGGAGCGGGCGGAGCGGTTGATCCGCGTGGCCCACCCCGACATGCGCGGGGAGCTGCGCGCGGCGGCGGTGCAGCGGCGGTTGATCGACCTCGGCGGCTAGCGTGGGGCTGCGAGCGTATCCGATGTCGGCGAGCCCGTTTGGGCCAATCCGATTCGTTCATGCGGTTCGGATGGGAGTATCCTCGGTCCATCGA
>JBFIJN010000707.1:0-3320 GCA_041600735.1 Nannocystaceae bacterium | reverse complement strand
GGGGAGCGACACGCCGCGCGATACTCATCGACTGCGCATTCGACCGGCTTGAACCCGAGCTCGCACTGCATGCTGTCGCACGAGGCATCGCTGGTGCACGACGAAGGGATGCACATCGTGCTGGGCGGGTAGCCGGGGGCCGTGCCTCCGCACGCGCAGATCTCGTCGTCTTCACAGTCGGCATCGGTGGCGCAGCCGTACGCACACTCGCAGCCGGAGAAGAAGCTCTGCTGGTAGAGACACGCGCCATAGGGCTGCGCCGTGCAGTTGGCGTCTGAATCGCACGAGCCTCCCTGACCGCTGCACGCCACTCCGGTGGGCGCCGGACTCTGGCACTGCACCGCGTCGACCCGCCGGATCGCGCCGCCGTTGCAGCGCACGAAGCCCGTGGGCGCGTCGGGGGTCACTCCATCTTGCAGGACTTGGGTGGGGAACTCGCAGCCGTCGATCGCCGTGGTCTCGTTACCCGCGCTCGCTCCACTCTCGGCGCTCGTCTCTTGACCGTCATCGCCGGGCTCGGTCGTGCACGCCGGTGCGAGCAGCACGAGCCAAGGAACCAGGGCACGGCGTAGGCCACGAGCGAGCATGCGCCGATGGTCTCACTTCGCCGACCGCCCCTCCAGTGGACCGACGATCCGGAGGAGGACTACAAGCCTCCAAGGGATCGTCGACAACCCCTGCGACCCCCCGCTCACAGCGCGAAGTCCCGCCGCTTGATCTTCGCGCGACGCCCATCGGGGTGGTGGAACACGATGCCCTCCGCCAGGTGCCCCGGTGCGTAGCGGCTCTCTACCTCGGCCAGGAAATCATGGAGCCCCGCGAAGCTGCGCCTCGGCACCTCGTACACGGGCACCTCCATGTTGAACGGCACGCACAGGTGGTGCTCGAGCCCGAGCGCGTTGCCCTGGATCTTGGGCCCGAGCGCCTCGCAAGAGTGCTCGGCATCGGGCCAGCTCGAGACGTCGGTGTGGCGGGCGGCCTCCCAGATCCACTTGTCCTCGGCACTGTGCTCGTCGGCATCGACATACCAGCCGTCGATGATGCCCTGTTGCTTTTGGACCTTGCTGGGGTTGCGCCGCTTCTCGAGCCGCACCAGCCGACCTGCGCGCACCGTGAGGCGCACGTTGGTCCCGTCGAGCTTCTCGGTGGCCGCGCCTTGGCCGTCGAACACCCACTCGCACCCCTCGCGAACCTTGTCGATGACATTGAAGTTGGGACCTCGATCGAACACCGTGGGAATCTTCTCCATTACGCTGATGCCTTTCTTGACGCTTGCCAGTAGCTCTTCGGCCGAGATCACACCGTGGGCCAGACCGCTGGCCAGCGCGCGCACGAGCTGAGCCACCGAGCTCTCGGCCTCGACCGCGACCCGCTTGAGCGCCTTGCGCTCCTCCGGGCTCACCCACGCAACGACCCGCACCCAACCTTCGGGCGGCTGCCAACGCGCCAGCGTGGCCGGGTCGTTCCGCGGACGTCCACGCTTGCCGGACGGGCTCATGGGATGGAGCATGAATCCTGTTTTGATAATTGGCAAAGTATAAATTAGGAGTGGGAAATGACGTTTAATTCTAGATAGTTGATGCCCATGGAGCCGTGCGCGCGGTTCACACTGTGCCTCGCGAGCGCCTGTGCCCGCAGGTTTCGTGGGGATGCCTAGCCCCGCGATGGGGAGGCGAGGTCCTTCACGCTGCCGCTCTCAGGGCAACGGCACAACGAGCTCGCAGCTGCGGCCCGTGAGCACGGCCTCTTCGTCGAAGAGCATGAAGTCGATGTCGTACCGGAGCGCGTGACCTTCGCTGGCCCACCCGGCGGAGTGACCGTCGCGAGTCACCACCAGGCGCTGCTCGAGTGTGTCGGGTACGAGCACGTAATCGCGGCATTCACCGCTCGTGAAGTAGTCCTTGTCGCAGTCCGAGAAGTCGCCGGGGTCTTCGTCCTCGCCACAGTCGAATTCCCAGCCCTCGCAAGACTCCTCGATCGACACATGGACCCATGAGTCAGTCTCGAGGGTGGCGAGTCTCTGGCACACGTCCGGCATGTCCTCCTCCGGTCGTCGAATCTCGAACGGCTTCGAGACCCGCAGCCTCCCGTCGGCGGTAGGCTGCACGACCACGAGCAGGCGACGCTCGTAGGTTGCATCGAGCTCCGTGAGCCCCACGAGCCACGGAGGATCCCCCTTGCAGTGATCCTCGTCTCGGTACCTGCACAGGTTGAGTCGCGCCGCTGGATCGGCGCCCGGCTCGAGCGGCAGCTTCATCTTCGCGTCCTTGGCCACCATCTGACGAGCGAGGTCCCGCCACAGCGCCAGCCAGCTCGCGTGCTCGGTGGAGGGCACCGTGCGCGTGTCGGCCACGGCGCAGGCCTCGAGGCGCTTGGCCGCGGCGAGCCGCTTCTTGGCGGCCTTGGTGGGCGCGAGCGCCATCGAGCGCGCGAAGTGGTCGAGCGCTGCCTCGGGGTCACTGCGCTTCTCGGCCACGAGGCCCAGGTTGAAGGCCACCGTCGCCTCGAGCTTGGGCTTCATCGGCAGCGCGAGGCAGCGGCGGAAGTCGGTCTCGGCCTCGACGAGTGCGCCCGCCTTGCAGGTGTGCATAGCCACGAGCCGCGAGCGCACGGGGTTGATCGGGGACCAGCGTCAGCGCTTCGTCGAAGGCGGCGATCGCCTGTGCATGATCCTTGCGCGCGGTCAGGCTGCGACCGCGATTGAGCTGCTTCGTGAAGGCACGCAGGGTCTCCGGGCTGGGGAGCGGCGGCTCGACGCGCTTGGTCGGGGGAGCGGGCTCGGTGGGGGTCGCGTTTGCGTTTGCGCTCGCGTTCGCGCTCGCGCTCGCGTTTGCGTTTGCGTTCGCATTCGCGGGGCCAGGCGCAGGTGGATCCAACGAGACCTCGGCAGCAACTGGCGCCGCCGCAGGGCTCGCGTCCCCGCAAGCGACGACCACGAGCAGCAGGCTCAGGCCCTTCGAGACTCGCTCCCCGAACTGGACCATCGAGTTCGCACGACGCATGACCGTGCCAGCATAGGCCAGACCGACGCTCGCATGCCCGCCGACGCGGGAAACCCCTCTGCGCCACAGCAAGCTCAGCAGATCGTCATCGGCATGCACGACCACGGCCCGCCGCTCGGCTCGGGGTAGCAGTCGCCGTCGAGCTCGCACTCGCTCGACGACGCGCAGGTGTCCTCGGGGGAGCGACACGCCGCGCGATACTCATCGACTGCGCATTCGACCGGCTTGAACCCGAGCTCGCACTGCATGCTGTCGCACGAGGCATCGCTGGTGCACGACGAAGGGATGCACATCGTGCTGGGCGGGTAGCCGGGGGCC
>JBFIJN010000706.1:0-3342 GCA_041600735.1 Nannocystaceae bacterium | reverse complement strand
TGCCTCCCCCGCATCCTGTGCAATTCTCGGTGTGACGATGCAACGACTCTGGATCGCATGTGCATGGATCGGGCTGGGCGCGTCGTGTCAGCCCACGCGGCCCGCGGCGACGTCCAAGGGCCCCTCGGCGGGACTTCTGGAGCTGGCGCTACCCGCTGGGGTCGAGGTCGAGGTCGACGGTGAGGCGCGTGGAACGACGCCGGTGGCCAGGCTGGAGCTGCCTGCGGGCGCCCACGCCGTCACGCTGACCACGGCATGCGCGAAGGCGGAGGTCGAGGTCTCGCTCGAGGGAGGTCAGACGTGGCGGATCGAGCGGAGCGACGCGCCAGCGCTGGGGTTCGCGACGCTGCAGGTCTCGGCGCGTGGGCTCGACGGCAAGGTGTTGGTGCACACCCTGTCCGTGGACGAGCAAGAAGTGGCCAAGGGGCAGCACAGCGAGGTCACGCTCTCGGCGTGTCCGCACCGCATCGACGTGAAGAGCGAAGGGCTCGGAGCGTGGACGGAGGAGCGGACGTATGCGGCCGACGAAGAGGTCACCCGCAAGCTCGTGCTGAGCGAAGGGCCGGACATGGTTCGACTTGCGGGCGGGAAGTACCGGATGGGTCCGCCGGGGCCGGATCGGTACATCGACCGGTTTCAGCCGACAGAGGATGATACGGACGAGGAGCGCGAGGGCTGGCGGTGGGTTCACACGCTGGAGGTGGAGCTGGCTCCGTTCGACATCGATCGCACCGAGGTCACCGCGGCGCAGTTCTTCGCGTGTAGGGAGAGCGGGCGGTGTGCCTGGGATCCGATGAAGCTCGGGTACACGGGAAGATCTGTGGACTTCGTCGAGCAGGACTGCAACACGGGCCTGCTCAAGGATCGAACGCCGAAGAATGGCCGAGCCGACCACCCGATGAACTGCATCGCGCGCTGGGAAGCGACGACGTACTGCGAGGCGATGGGCAAGCGCCTGCCGACCGACGCGGAGTGGGAGTACGCGGCGCGCGGCGGGAGGCAGGACTACTACTGCCCGTGGGGCGAGCTGACGACGCGAGGCGAGTACGGTCGAGGGACTTGCTTCAAGACTCGCCGGTCCGAGCCGACGGAGCCCGTGTGCAGCCGACCGGACGAGAATTCGCCGCACGGGTTGTGCGACATGGTGGGCAACGTGATGGAGTACGTGAGCTGGACCAAGGGAAGGTTCAACCCAGATGGAGTACCGGAGTACTCGTACGACGAGGGTCCGGTGCGCGTGCTCATTCGAGGGGACTATGATCCCGTCTTCACCGAGTTGCTCATTCGGGAGAGTACCGAGCTGAGCGACGTCGGGTTTCGATGCGCCCGTGATGTAGACGTGCGAGGAGTGACCCATGGACATTGAGCGAAATCCCGTACCCGGCTCGGAGCGCCTCCGGGCGCGAGGGATCCGGGGAGATGGATGCGGCAAGGGCCGAACATGGCACGTAGGGAGCAAGCCAAGTGGCAATAGTCGAGATGGTGTGAAGGACATGGCGGGGAACGTGTGGGAGTGGACCTCGTCGAAGTCGAACGACCGGCGCATGGTGCGTGGTGGCTCGTGGTACTTCGACGATCCACAGTACTTCCGCGCGTCGTACCGCAACCACGCCAGCGTTCCTACGAGCCGCTACTTCCATGTTGGATCTCGGTGTGCCAGGACCGCCGCTGGTACCAAGTGACCATTTCGCCCAACCACCACTCTCTCGCCTCACTCGATCCTTGATCCTCGAACCCTTGGTCCCAAACCACCGCACCACCAGCACGCGGACTTTCGGAGAGAATCCAGTCGGCACACTCGCGCCTCAACCTCTTCATGGACCGATGGCCCGACGCTGCGGATTCCGAGGAGCCTCCGGCCATCGTCTCGTGGAACGGCGTGCCCTTCCACTGCCCCAAGAGCCGCCGGATCCGCTCCCGCACGCGCTCGACGAAGGCCCGGTCGACGAACGGTGCAGCTTTGCTCGCGAGCTCCACATACTGCGCAGGATCCATGCGCTCGTGCCAGACCGCCTGCACGGGCCCGACCAGCGCCTCGGCCAGGGCTGTCGGCCGTGCGCATCCCTTGCGGGCGAGCGCTCTAGACCGACCCCGCGTCGTGCTTCACAATTCCCCTGCGATGCGAGGCCCACAGATCATCGGTCTCGCCCTGGCATTACCCCTCGCATGCAGCCCAGCGGACGACGCCCTCCCCGGCAACGACTCGATGGGCGACGGGGCCGAGGATGTGCTCCCCGACGTGCCCGACTTCGAGGTTCGGTATCGCACGAAGTACTTCGACATCGCTCCGGGCTTTGCGCAGCCGATCTGCCGCGGCACCCTCGACGAGCTGGATCGGTATATGGACTCGGTCGCCGAGCTGCTGGACATTCGCGTGGATCGGCGAACCACGATCTACTGGTACAACGAGCACGCCGTGGGGGCGCGGGCCGACTCGAGCTGCGACTGGTGTCCGTCGAGCTGCGGGTGCTATGCCGGCTACGGGGTGGTGCATGCCGATCGTCGGATCGTGCACCACGAGGTGGTCCATGCGCTGGTCAGCCCGGCGTGGGGGCGCAGCGACATCGTGTTCTCCGAGGGCATCGCCATGGGGCTCGATCGCATCGAGGAGTATGCGCGCGGGGTCACCTCCGTCCACAGCCTCGCGAGCTCCGAGCGTCCGACGGAGGTGGCCGGGGGCACGCAGCACGGCGGCGGGCACTTCACCCGCTGGATCATCGATCGCTACGGTGCGGCCACGCTGCGCGAGCTCTTCCCGCCGCGACTCGACGGCTCCGCCACCCAAGCGGAGGTCTTCGCGGCCGTCGAGGAGGTGTTCGGTGTCTCGTTCGAGACGCTCGAGGCGAAGTACTTGGCGACGGCCGCGACGATCTACCCAGCGCTTGGGCTCTGCGATGGGCTCGTGCACGTGCCGTGGAGCGGCGATCGCTGGGAGCTGCGCGTCACGGCGGAGTGCGACGCACCGCACGTGTTCGGGCCGCTCGACGTCGATGCCACGGAGCCCACCGCTGCATCGGCGCCGCTGGCCGTCGTCGTCACCGTCGATGTTCCGGCCGAGCTCGATGGCGTGCCGCTGGTCGCGTGGATTCCCTCGGGCGAGCGGGCCTCCCTCACTCCGTGTCTCGACGAGCCCTTGGTCGCCGCCGACCCGGCACTGGCCGCAAGCAGTGCGCTGAGCCAGTCGCTCCTCAATGCGTTGCCCGCCGGCCGCTACCGGCTCGAGCTGCCGGTGGACGAGCCGGGCGACGTCTACATGCGCATCTGCCCGCACAACGGAGCTCCTCCGCGGCTCGACCCCACCGAGGACCCCGAGCACTGCCTCGAGTGATCGAGCGCGACCGC
>JBFIJN010000705.1:0-3346 GCA_041600735.1 Nannocystaceae bacterium | reverse complement strand
AGCGAGCCATCGAACTGGACACTCGTGCGCTCGAGACATGGGAGCGCGCACTGGGCCCCGATCATCTCCTCGTGGGGTACGCGCTGCAGGGGTTGGGCGAGGCCCAGCTCGGTGCTGGCCGCTTGGCTGAGGCCGTCGCCCTGCTCGAGCGTGGGCTGGCGTTGCGCCAGACCACCCGGGTCCCTCCCGACCAGCTAGCAGAGACGCGCTACACCCTCGCGAAGGCCTTGTGGGAGGTCGGGGGCGACCGCGTACGGGCGCGGGCCTTGGCCGAGGAGGCGCGGGACGGCTACGCAGCCGTGATGGGGCAGGAGACCCTCGTGGCCGAGGTCGCCGAGTGGCTCGCTGCCCACGAGTCGTCTCGACCGTGAGACGATGGAACCATGAACGTGCGCGTGGTCGTCGTTGGGCTCGGGCTCGGGCTCGGTTGTGGGCCAGGCGTGGGCCTGAGCGAGGATGATGGGTCGTCGAGTGCGGCCAGTGGTGGTCCGACCTCGGCCTCCAGCACCGGCATGAGCCAGAGTGGCACGTCGGGCCTGACCAGTAGCTCGGCCGACAGCGTCGCCGATGGCGAGGATACGTTCGACTCCTCGGCGTTCATCGACTGTGGGGGTGCCGCTCCGCCGGGTAGCTCGTTTCACTGCATCGGGGTTCCGGAGGACTGCGACCCGCTGCAGCAGAATTGCAGCAGCGGCCTCAAGTGCAACCCGTGGTCGTCGGATGGCGGCGATGGCTGGGATTCCACGCACTGCGTACCCGTGGACGACCGACCGGTCGGCGTGGGCGAGGCGTGCACCATCACCGGCAGCCCATGGTCGGGTCTCGACGACTGCGAGCGAGGCTCGTTCTGCGTGCCGCAAGACGCGGCGTCGCTGGTCGGCGTGTGCTGGGCGCTGTGCTCGGCGGGTCTCGACGGCGCGCAAGAATGCGAGGCAGGTGCATGCGTGGTGCAGCCGGGCGACTTGGCGCTTCCCGTGTGCGAGCCCGCCTGTGATCCGGTTGCCCAGGATTGCCCGGCGGGCCCCTGTGATGCGGGGCGCGAGCCGTTCGGCTGCGTCCCGGCGGTGGGGCCTGGCAATGGATTGGGCGAGGTGTGCAGCGGCTTGGGTGACTGCGTGGCAGGAACGACCTGCTACGACGGTGCTGCGGTCCCCGACTGTGCGGGCATGGAGTGCTGCGCGGCGTTCTGCGATCTACAGGCGCCCGAGCCGGCGCTCGAGTGCGAGGGGCTCGAGTGCCAAGAGTGGTTTCCTCTCGGGATGGCGCCTGCCGGCTACGAACACGTGGGCGTGTGTGTCGCCGGCCCGCTACGGTGAAGGCTCGGTGTAGCCGGGCTGAAAGCCAGCACCGAGCGTGGGACAGCCCCAGGGGATCACGATCGCTACGGTCATCGATTCCGCTGGCGGTGGTGGTGCCTTGGCGAAGCTCTCGTCGAGGCACGCTGCAAGACCGGGGAGGGTGGCTCGGTCGATGAGGTCGAACGTAGGCGGCTGATCGCTCTCATCGAGGTGAATCGCAAGGGTGAAGAAGGGGGCCTCGGGGGTCGCCTCGCGGCAGGGCTGCGCAAACCCGCCGATCCAGGCGAGCAGCGTCCCGAGCTCGTCGGCGGCGAGGCCCTGGCCACCGTGGCGACCGCGGATGTTGATCGAGACCGACGGACCACCTGCCGAGCACTCCGGAGAGCCACGTCGGTCCGCCTCGGAGCCCGGTGACTCGGCGCCCTTGCTCCTGGGCTCGCCGCACGCGAGCAGCAGTGCTGCGCCGACGCAGCTGGCTCGTGAGATCGTGAGTCGCATGGGCGTCACTCGGCTTCGCACACGGCTGGCACCGTGGGCACGTGCGCAGCGGTGTGCTCCACCCAGCCTTCGCCCTCGATCGCGACCGTGCCGCCCTCGCCTCCGTGTTCCCCGATGATGAACGTGACCGACGGGTCGATTCCGGCGTCGGCGTAGGCTCCGATGTCGGAGGTGGCATTGCCGTACGCGTAGTCGAAGCGCCAGCCTGCTGTCTGCTGCTCCATGAGCGCCCCGGCCTTGAACTCCTGCGCGCTGTCTCCCACCACGAAGTTCGGCGAGAGCACGAGGATCGTGGTCTCGGGGTCCGTGGGGAATTCGTGCTCGACGAGCCAACGTTCCGTGGCTTCGCGGGCCGTTTCATCGGTGCCTAGCACCACGATCTCCTCGGAGCGGGCCGTCAGATACATGATGCGATAGCCCAGATCTGCGTAGGCACCGATGAGCTCGGAAGCACCTTCGCGCTCGATGGGGTCGTAGGTCCCGTCGCCGATCTGCATGATGAACTCTCCGTCGGAGAGCGTGAGCGTCTCGTCGATATCGGTGACGATGGCGGGGACCTCGAGCTCGCAGATGCCCGCCGTGGTGCCCGAGGAGCCCTCGCTGGTCGAATCGACGCCGCTCGAGGCGCTGCCGCTGGCGCTGCTGCTGCCGCTGCTCGCGACGCCATCGGTGTCCGAGGTGCCACCGGTCTCTCCCGCGGTCGTGCCCGGTCCGGCGGTCGAGCCTTCGGCGCCCGCGTCGTCACCACAGCCGACCAGCAGGGCCAAGCCCGCAGCCACGATCCAAGTGTTGAAGCCTCGCGTAATCATGATCGCGGCCATCATGCCGCACCGCTCACCCCCGCGCGACCTCGAAACACGCAGCGGCTCAGGCGAGGCCGTCGTGGCCCCCGTGCCCACCAAGGTCGCGGCAAGTCGGCGACTGCTCTACCGTGCGCGGGTCGGGATTGGTGCCGACCAGCGTGTCGACCAGAGGCACCGTGAACCCATGCCAGTAGCGCTCGTTCTTGAAGTGGTGCAGTCGATGCCCGCGCCAGATCGACCGATAGTAGCGGGAGCGGGGGCGGTAGGGGGTGTGGGTGAGGTAGTGGATCCACTCGTATGCGAGGGCCGCGGCTGCCATCGCGGTCATGCCCGTGAGCGCTGCACCGAGCTCGGGCAGCGCCACCCACCATGCAAGGGCATTCACGGGGACCAGGGCTAGCACCACCTTCACCGGCAGGAACACGAGGTCGACGTTCCACGGCTCGCGGTGATGGGCGCCATGGACCCGCGCGGCCAACGGATGGATCGTGCGACCTCGCCATGCGAAGGGCCGCATGTGGAGCACGTAGATGTGCAGCACCCACTCCTGGAGCGGCCAGTAGATCCCCACACCGAGCAGGACTAGGAAGTCGCCGAGGGCGAAGCTCCCATGGGCCAGCCGCAAGCAGGCGAGCCCGAGGACATGGGCGGCGAGCAGACGCGGGCTGGGATGATGGAAGAACAGCACCGCAGCTTGGCGCAACGTCCGTATCGAGGACAGCGTGGGCCGGGCCATGAGGGGATCGT
>JBFIJN010000704.1:0-3372 GCA_041600735.1 Nannocystaceae bacterium | reverse complement strand
TGGCGGCGTGTGCCCGACGGGGTTCTCGATGTGGACGGCCTTCCAGGACCTCGGCGATGACGGGGTCGTGCTCAGCACCTGTAACGCGGGCTGCAGCCAGTGCTCGGGCAGCGAAGGCAATCCGCTGTCGATGCTGCCGCTCGTAGCGGTCGAGGACTACTTCCCTCAGGGGGCCTGCCTGATGCTGGAAGCCGAAGAGCTCGTGGGAGAGACCGACACTCGCTGCCACTATGGCGCGCTCACCGTGTTCGACTCTGCGAGCGACGTGCCCTACATCGTCGCAACCACCGGCTCGACCGAGCCGACGCCCATCGGGGGCCAGCTCCTCGCCGACATCGCGCCCGAGCCAGTCAACGAGATCACGTGCGAGTGCAACGCGGTCACCGTCGACGACGTCTGCTGCGAGGCGGAGGGGGCAGTGACGTTCTGGAGCCTCGCGATCAATGGCCACGTGGTGGCGCCCGGCGAGACCGCCACCGTGGAGCTACCCCAGAGCAACGGGATCCAGCACGCCTTCACGCTGTTCCAAGCGCAGGATCTCAACGCCTGCAACGCACCGTACCCCGAGCAGTCGTGGGCGCTGCTCACCGCGATCTAGCGGCCCGCAGTCGCGCTCAGCCGCACTCCACCGCGCCCTTGCCGAACAAGCGCTCGAGCGCCAGCAGCAGCCCCTCGTCGGCGCTCACGCAGAACTCGTCGCCAAACACGATGTTGCTGGTGTAGCGATCGTCGACGTGCACGGTCAGCTCCATCTTGCACTGGCCGCCGTGGTCGGCGACCACCTGCTTGAGCAGCAGTAGCTTCTTGTCGGTGAGCTGATCCTGGCGCAGCGTGAGGTGCACGCGGGCGGTGCGCTCGGCCCTCACCTCGGCGACCGGCTGGAGCGTCTCGAGCAGCAGCTTGTAGCGCTGCACCTCGCCGTCGTCGCCGACCTCGACCTCGACCTTGCCCGACACGAGCACCGGCTCGTCACCGGCGCGATCGATCAGCTCGGCCACCGAGACTCCGGTCTGATCGTCGACCTTGGCGTAGGTCTTGGGGAACACCACCACCTCGAGACGCCCGTACTGGTCCTCGAGCTGGAAGAACCCCATCGCTCCCTTGCCGCTGCGCGTCTGCACCTCGCGAAACTCGCAGATCACTCCCGCGAGCACGATCTCGCTGCCGTGCATGTCCTTGCGGAGGTTGCCGATGTGGGTGGTCGCGAAGCGCTCGACGTCCTGCTGGAAGCGATCGAGCGGGTGACCGGTGAGGTAGAAGCCCAGCGCCTCGCGCTCGCCGAGCAGGCGCTCCTTGGCGCTCCACTCCTCCGCATCGGGATACTTCTCGTCGTACACGGCCGGCCCGGCCCCGTCGCCGAGCATCGCGTCGAACAAGCTGCGCTGCCCGCTCTCGCGATCGCGCTGGGCCCCCTGCCCTTGCTCCACCGCGCTCTCGATCGCCCCGAACACGGCCGCTCGCGCGCGCCCGTCGGACACGCTGTCGAACGCCCCGGCCCGCGCCAAGCCCTCGAGCGTGCGCTTGTTGGCCTTCTTGAGGTCGATGCGCCGGCACAGCTCGAACAGGCTCGTGAACGGCCCGCCGTCGTCGCGTGCGGCGAGGATCGAGTCGACCGCCGCCGCGCCCACGCCCCGCACCGCGCCGAGGCCAAAGCGGATCAGCTGCTCCTCGTCGCCCTTGCGCACCACCGAGAAGTCGCGCCCCGACTCGTTCACGTCGGGCGGCAGCACGCCGATGCTGGCCCCGCGCGCCTCGGCGATGAACTTCACCACGTTCTCGTTCTTGTCCTTGTCGCACGTCATGAGCGCGGCCATGAACGCGACGCGGAAGTGGTGCTTGAGGTAGCCGGTCTGGTAGGTGATGAGCCCGTAGGCGGCCGAGTGGCTCTTGTTGAAGCCGTAGCCCGCGAACTTGTCGATCAAGTCGAAGATCTCGTTGGCCTTCTTCGCCGGGATCTGGCTGTGGCTCAGGCAGCCGTCGACGAACAGCGAGCGCTGGACCTCCATGTCCTTGGCCTTCTTCTTGCCCATCGCGCGGCGCATGAGGTCGGCGGACCCGAGCGAGAACCCGGCCAGCACCTGCGCGGCCTGCATCACCTGCTCTTGGTAGACGAACACGCCGTAGGTCTCCGACAGCACGTCCTCGAGCAAGGGGTGCGGGTACTCGATGGCGCGTCGCTTGTGCTTGCAGTCGATGAACTGATCGACCATGCCGCCCTCGAGCGGGCCGGGTCGGTACAGCGCCACCGCGGCGATGATGTCCTCGAAGCAGTCGGGCCGCAGGCGCCCGAGCAATTCGCGAAAGCCGCTGGATTCCAGCTGGAACACCCCGGTGGTGTCGCCGCGGGTGATCATCTCGTAGACGCCCACGTCGTCCATCGGGATCGACTCGATGTCGAACTCGACGTCCTTGCCCTCCGCCGGCGCGCCCGGCAGCCGATGCAGCCCGCCTTCGTTGATGAGGCGCACCGCGTTGTGGATCACGGTGAGGGTCTTCAAGCCCAGGAAGTCGAACTTCACCAGCCCGGCCTTCTCGGCGTCGCCCATCGTGTACTGCGTGACGATCTTGCCGTCGGCGCGAAAGCACGGCACGTGCTCCCACAGCGGGCGGTTGCCGATCACGATCCCCGCCGCGTGCATGCCCGCGTGGCGGTTGAGGCCCTCGAGCGAGCAGCCCACGTCGAGCACCTCGCGCGCGCGGGTGTCGGTCTGGGCGCGGGTGCGCAGCCGGATCGCGGCGTCGCCGATCTGGATCGTGTCGCGCAGCTTGCTCGCCAGCGACGGGTCCTTCTTGGCCTTGGCCTTGAGCGGCTCGGGGTCGGTCATCGCGGCCGAGAGCGTGACCTTGGGGCCCTCGGGGATCAGCTTGGCCAGCTCATTGGTGTCGGCCACGCTCCAGCCCATCACCCGGCACACGTCGCGCACGAGCCCGCGCGCCTTGAGGCTGTGGAACGTGGCGATCTGGCCGACGTGGTCCTCGCCGTAGCGATCGATCACGTAGCGGATCACCTCGTCGCGGCGATCCATGCAGAAGTCGATGTCGAAGTCGGGCATCGACACGCGCTCGGGGTTGAGGAAGCGCTCGAACAGCAGGTCGTAGCGCAGCGGATCGAGGTCGGTGATGCGCAGCGAGTACGCCACCAGCGAGCCCGCGCCCGAGCCACGCCCCGGCCCCACCGGCACCCCGATGCTCTTGGCGTGGCGAATGAAGTCCCACACGATGAGGAAGTAGCCGGGGAAGTTCATCTGCTCGATGACCCGCAGCTCGTAGGCGAGCCGCGCGCGGTACTCGTCCTCGTTCACCGGGATCCCGGTGCGACGCATCGCGGCCAGGCGCTGCACCAGGCCATCCTCGGTCACGCGGCGCAGGTAG
>JBFIJN010000703.1:0-3384 GCA_041600735.1 Nannocystaceae bacterium | reverse complement strand
CTTCCACGGCTACACGAGCAACCCCTCGCAGCAGGCGTTCTTCTCGGAGTTCAACGGTCCGGCCGAGGACCACTCGATGATCGTCGTGTATCCCGCCGGGATCGCGAACTCGTGGAACGGCGGCTCGTGCTGCGGCCAGGCAGCCAGCAACGACGTCGACGACGTCGGCTTTGCGCGCGCCCTGGTCGACCACGTGGCCGAGATCCTGTGCATGGACCCCGACCGCGTCTACGCGATGGGGATGTCCAACGGCGGGTTCATGTCGCACCGACTCGCGTGCGAGGCCTCCGACGTATTTGCCGCGATCGGTCCCGTCGCCGGCGTCCTCGGGATCCCGCCCGAGGACTGCAACCCCTCGCGCCCCGTGCCCGTGCTCCACTTCCACGGGACCAACGACACGCTCGTCCCCTACGACGGTGGCGCCATCAACGTCTCGGTCGCCGAGACCATGTCGGGCTGGGCCAGCCGCAACGGCTGCGACGCCCAGTCCGAGGTCACGTTCGAGATGGCCGACGTCACCTGCGAGACCTGGCCCAGCTGCGACGCCGACGTGGAGGTCACCCTGTGCACGATCGAGAACGGCGGCCACTGCTGGCCGGGCAACACCTTCTGCCCGTTCGGCGGCACCACCGAGACGCTGCATGCGAGCGAGGAGATCGCGGAGTTCTTCGAGGGCTACTCGCTCTGAGCTGATCTCACTTCTTGCCCAGCCCCATGCGCGCCTTCATGGCCGCGAGCTCGTCCTCGATCCCCCGCCGCCGCGATTGCTCGCGCTGCTCCGCGCGACGTCGCGCCTCGAGTCGCTCGAGCTCGTCCTGCTTGGCCGCGATGGCCGCCTGCTTGGCCTCGAGCGCGCGCTGCTGCGACTGCTCGCGCTCCGAGAGCTCGGGGGCGAGGGTCTTGTCGAGCGCCATCAACGAGCCGCAGGCATCACAAGCGAACTGCGTAGACTCGGAGCTCCACAGATCGAGGAAGTGATAGGCGGTGAAGGTCTTCTCGACCAAGCACTCGCGAAACACGGTGGTCTTGCCGCACTCGGGGCACCGCCGCTTCTCGAACTGGCCGTCGGGAACCCGACGAGCCTTGCCCTTGGACCCGAAGAGCAGGAACGGCATGGCGGATGCTACGATATCACGGACCACGGCCCTCGCATGCCCGACGCTGCTGCTCGCTACATCTACAAGATCTGCTCCGCCGCCGACTGGACCGCCTGCCAGCGCGACGGCCACCTGCCGTGGGCTCCCGTCGACGAGCGCGATGGCTTCATCCATCTGTCGAGCGCGACCCAGCTGCGCGGCACCGCCGAGAAGCACTTTCGCGATCGCCCGGATCTGATGCTGCTCGAGGTCGATCCCAATCTCCTCCCCGAGGGCGCGCTGCGCTGGGAGATTTCGCGGGGCGGCGAGCGCTTCCCCCACCTCTACGCCGACCTCCCGCTCGCCGCCGTGGTCCGCGCGGAATCCACGCCACTCGGCAAGAACGGCGTTCCACAGCTACCCCTCGCTGCCCCAGCCCCCGATCTCGACCCCGCCTAGATCGCCGTCGCAGCCCGATCGTATCGGGGGCGATGCGAATTCCTTCGGGTCTCCTCGAGTGCATGCGGGTTGGGGTTGGCGTGGGCGCGGTGATGTTGGGTGGCTGCGACATGGTCACCGAAGCGAAGGCCCGGGTGTTCGGGGAGGACGAGGTCGAGGCGGCGGTCGAGGTCGAGGCGGAGGTCGAGCCGGCGGCGGCTCCCTCGGCGCCGGAGCCGATGCTGCTCTCCCGCGGTGGCGTCGCGGGCGTGGTCGATGACGTCGCGCGCAGCCAGTCCTCGCGCGAGCCCGCGGCGCCTCCGGTTCGGGATCTCGGCCGACGATTCGGCGAGTCGGAGCCCGAGGGCTCGCGCGCGTTCGTGCCCTACGAGGGCGAGGCGGGTGCACTCGCGATCGCCCCCGCTCCGGTCCGCACCGCGGCCCCGAGCAAGCCCCGCAACAAGCGCAAGGTCGCGCGCCCCGACGAGCCCTGCGATCCGGCGCTCGCCAGCGTAGGCACCACGCGGCCGGGCCCCGAGTGGCAGTGCCCCGCGTGCGGCCGCGGGTGAGCCTAGCGTAGCCTCGAGTCGCATGGTCCACGCTGGCTTGTCGCTGATGATCGAGGAGCCGTTCCGGCGCGCCGTGCTGCCGCTGTTCGAGGCGGGCCTGGTCGATGCGCTCGAGCACAGCTTCGAGATCGGCTGGGCCCAGCCCTCGCGCGTCGACTGGGCCGAGGCGCTGCTCGATCACTATGCGAGCGCGGGCCGGCTGTGGGGCCACGGAGTCACGATGTCTCCGTTCTCGGTCCACGCGCCGCACCACGACCAGTGGCTGCGTCGCGTCGCGGGCGAGTGCGAGCGACGCTCCTATGCGGGCGTCTCGGAGCACTTCGGTTTCATGGTCGCGGGGGCGCTCGATGGCGGTGCACCGCTGCCCGTGCCCCCGGGCCCCGCCACCGTGCGCGTGGGCGTGGCGGCGCTGCAGCGGCTGGCCGCGGCGACCGGGACGCGGGTGGGCCTCGAGAACCTCGCGCTCGCGCTCGGCGAGGCCGATGTGCACGCGCAAGGGCCTCTGCTCACCGAGGTGCTCGACGCCGTCGACGGCTACCTCGTGCTCGACCTGCACAACCTGCACTGCCAAGCGGTGAACTACTCGATCGATCCGCTCGCGCTGCTCGAGGCCCAGCCGCTCGCGCGCGTGCGCTGCATCCATGTGTCGGGCGGCTCGTGGTCGGACCCCCAAGTCGACGGTCGCGCGCGACGCTTCCGCCGCGATACCCACGACGACGATGTGCCCTCGGCCGTCCACGAGCTGCTGCCCCACGCGCTACGCCGCTGCCCAGCGCTCGAGCTCGTGGTGCTCGAGTGCATTGGCTCCACCCTGCGAGGTCCCGACGCGGCCACCCGCCTGCGCGCAGACTTCGAGCACATTCGGGCGACGATCGAGGAGCACCGCATCGATGGATGAAGCCATACTGCACCGCTGGCAGGCGCGCTTGCTCGCGCTGCTGCGCGAGGGCCTCGCTCCAGCTGCCATTCGCGACGCCCTGCTCGCCGATCCCGAGCTCGCCCCGCTCCACGCCTACGCCCGCGGGCTCGATCTGCACGCAGTGGTCGTGGCAACCGAGCTCGTCGCCAAGTGGTCGCCCGACCGCAGCGCCGAGTAGCGCCCGCGCTACTCCAAGAACTTCGGCCGCTTCGCGTCCCAGTGCAGCTCGCCCTCGAGCTGTGCGGCCACCCGCAGCAGCATCGCCTCGTCACCGAAGCGCGCCGCGAGCTGCACGCCCACCGGCAGACCGGCAGGCGTGTGGTGCACGGGCAGCGAGATCGCGGGCTGCCCCGTGATGTTGAACAGCTGCGTGTTGGGGTAG
>JBFIJN010000702.1:0-3386 GCA_041600735.1 Nannocystaceae bacterium | reverse complement strand
TCGACTTCGACCAGCCGCTGCTCAACCCGGGGTTCTTGGGGCTGCACGTGTTCGACTACAACTTTCCGCTGGCCGAGCTGATGGAGCTCGTGGAGCGCAAGGCGGCGGCCCACGGATGACTCGACACGTGCGACTGCGCGAGCTGCTGACCGGCGTGCAGGGCCTGGCGCTGCTGCGGCGCCTCTACGATGGGACCGACGACGAAGCGGAGCAGCGCATCGACGAGGTGCGGCGCATCGTCGACGACGAAGCGCTCGCCCGCGGCGAAGCGACCGGCGAGGCCGATGCACGCGCCGGCTACATGCGCTGGTCCGAGCGCTACGACGAGCCCGGCAATCCGTTGATCGCGCTCGAGGAGCCCGTGGTGTGGGGCTTGCTCGAGGGCCTCGCGCCCGGGCGCGCGCTCGATCTCGCGTGCGGCACCGGTCGCCACGCGCGGCGCCTGGTCGAGCTCGGGCACCAGGTCGAGGGCGTGGACCTCACCCCCGAGATGCTCGAGCGCGCGGTTGCCAACGTTCCGCAGGCGAGCTTTCGCGAGGGTGATCTGCGGGCCATTCCTGCGCCGAGCGCAGCGTTCGAGCTCGTCGTGTGCGGGCTCGCGCTCGCGCACGTGCCCGATCTGCACGAGGCGGTCGCGGAGATGAGTCGGGTGCTGCGCCCAGGGGGGACCGCGATCGTGTCCGTGCTGCATCCGTTCCTCGCGCTGCTCGGCTGGCACGCGCCGTTCGAAGACGCGGCGGGTCAGCGGAGGTTCGTGCGCGAGCACCCGCATGATCACGCCGCCTACTTCGAGGCGTTTCGTCGGGCCGGGTTGAGCGTGCGGGACTGCCTCGAGCCGCGGCTGGGGCTCGCACAGATCCGCGAGAAACGGCGGGCGTTTCGCCACGCACCGGAGGCCACGGTCGCGGCCTACGAGGGGCTGCCGGGGGCGCTGGTGTGGAAGGTGGAGAAGCGCTAGGACTCGGGTCCGTCGGGTACCTCGGTTCCCTCAGATCCCGCTGCCGGCTGGCCCCGCGCGACCTCCTCCTCCAGCGAGGCGCGATGGGCCCGCATCGATGCTCGCCTCGCGTTTCGCTTGCGCCTGCTCGCGGCGTGTCGCTCGTCGGCCAGATAGAGGCGCTCGACCTTCGCGCGTGCCCACTCCGTCTTGCGCAGGAACTTCAGGCTCGACGAGAGGCTCGGGTCGTTCTCGAAGCAGGCGATCGGGATGCGCTCCGCGAGGCCAGACCAGGTGTGGCGAGCGACCAGCGCCTCGAGCATGGCCTTCAACGTAATGCCGTGCAGCGGGTCGCCGGGCTGTTCGTCGGGCATGAGGGCTTGTAGCGGCTGCGGAGCTCGGAGTCGAGCGCCAGCGCTCGGCGCCCGACACTCGGCGATCAGCACCGCGGCGCCATGAACGAGCCTTCGAGCTCGGGTCCGCCGAGCGTGGGGTCTGGGTTGCCGGTTCCGAAGCCATGCAGCACGCCGGACACGCAGGCCTCGCCCACGTCGACGAGCTCGATCGAGCCCACGAAGAACGGCTCGCCGTCGTGGGAGCCAGACGAGCCTCCGGCGTTCTTGGTCATCACGGTCATCGAGCCGAGGACCTCGGGATGCTCGGCGAGCTCGATGATTCCCGCCACGGCGAGCTCTGGCGGGATCTCGGCCGTGAGCGCCCAACCCTTCGCGTGGCAGTCCTCGGGGTACGGCACCTGCTCGGCCGACGTACCGCACTGGAGCCCGAACGACGACCAAGTGAGGACCAGCGTGCCATCGCCGCGGAGCGTGGCGCCAGCGCTCTTGAGCTCCGCAATGGGGTCCGTGCCCGCGGGCGGAGCCACGCACTCGGCCACCGCTTCGGGGGTGAGGTTGGAAGGGCCATCGATGCACTCGGGAAGATCGCAGGCGAAGCCCGTCGAGATCACCAGGAGCATGCAGGCAACTCGGATGAGCGGGGAGTGGAGGGTCTTCATGGTGTGCACCTCGGCGCCCGAAAGCCGCCATCGAAGGGGCCGCCGTTCTCGGAGAGGCCGATGATCCGGCCGGTGACGCAAGCCTCGGTGATCTCGAACAGCTCGACCGTTGCTTCACCCAGGCTCCCGCCCCCACCCACGGAGAGGGAATCGGGCGTCTCGAATTCCATGTACAGCGGACCGAGCAGATGAACCCCGACGGTCGCCTCGGCCGCCGGAAACCCGAGGGTCAGGCCGCGCTCGTCGTCCCCGCAGTAGCCGTGCTGCGCGGCCGGCTCGCCGCACGCCAGCGGCCGAGTCGAGAGCGTCAGCGTGAGGCCGTCGAAGCGATCGGCGGCGTGTGCCACGAACAGACCGCCAATGGGGTCCACGCCAGCCGGCAAGGCCGGGCAAGAGGCGAGGCTCGCGAGATCCTGGTTGCCGGGGCGATCCGGTGGGTGCTCGCACGAGGTATCGCAGGCCGGAGGGCCCGCACAGCAGGCCAGCCAGGCCGCATGATGGAAGAGGCGTCGTAGCTTGCTCACGCTCGATACCAGTCACTCTCGCTCGAGGAGTTTCCACCGGTTCATCCCCGGACGCGAATCGAGAATGCTCGCGCGCCTCCGGGAAACTTTCGCAGCGCTCGGGTCTGATTCTGGGATACTTCGAAGGATTCGAGCCCCCGCGTGAGCCCCTGCTTCGTCCTTGCCGCGATCTGCGGGCCGGCCCCCGCGCCGCCCGCACCCGCACCGCCCGCCCCCGCGCAGGCCAGTGTGGAGCTGCGCATCACGTCGGTCGACGAGGGTGATGCCAAGCTCCTCGAGCAATCGCTGCGTCGCGAGCTGAGCGATCGATTGCTGCAAGACGGCTATCGGGTGGTACCGAGCGGCGAGGCCGCGAGCGTGGGGGTGTGGGTTCACGTTGGCCGCGAGGGCGCGCGCGTGCAGACCCGCGGGGCGCAGCCGCGCGTCGAGACCATCGCCGCGGGTGACCCCGAGGTCGTCGTGCTCGAGGTCTTGCAGCTCACCACCGCGCTCGTCGACGAGGCACGGCCTCCCGAGCTCGTGCCCGCCGCCGTCGCACCGCGACCCGCGGTCGCCTTGGAGCTCGACGGCGAGGCCCTCGATCCTCAGCTGCGCGAGCGCCTGCAGGTGGGTCTGCTCGAGCGAGGCTTCGCGCTCACCCGGCAACCCACCGCGCACGATCGGCGGCTGTGCATGGTCGCCACTGGCGAAGCGCTCACGGTCCACGTGACCGCCGGCGATCGAGCGTGCGAGAGCGACGCCTCGGCGACGCCCGTGGCTGCGGGCGAGACCCTCGAGCTACGCCGGGCGCTGCTGCTCGATGGAGCTGCCGCCGCGCTCGCGGCGTGGACCCCCACGCCCACGACGATCCGCGAGCGCGCGCCCGTCGACGATGAGCCCGCGAGCGCGCTCGCGACCGACCCGCCGCTGC
>JBFIJN010000701.1:0-3397 GCA_041600735.1 Nannocystaceae bacterium | reverse complement strand
GCGGAGTCACGCGGATTCCCAGCTACTACCGCTTGGCTTCGCCAGCGCGACGCTTGCAGCAGCTCGCCGACGAGCTGACCGCGGGGCGGCGAGAGACCGTCGTCTAGCTGCGTCGCGGCGAAGCGTGCGACGCACTGGGCATGAGTCCCGAGATCGCGAGACCAATCCAGGCAATCGCGTGTGCCGTGAGTGACCACGTGGGTGTCGAAGGGCCGTGGTCCAGCCATATGACGGCAAGCCCGCAAGCTACGCCCACCACCAGATCTCCAGCCGCCGGTACGAGCGGACTCGACCACCGCGACCGCGTGGACATCACTGACACTGAGAACACGGAAGCCGAGCCATAGGCCACTCGCGCCGTGAGGAGCTCGCGTCGGTCGAGCATGAGGTTGTGCCCTCGTCGCTCCGCGAGTCGACATACTCGTCATGTAGATCTTGGGCCGTGTAGCCCGTCTCGAGCTGCTTGGGTGGCTCGAGCTTCCTCTTGTCGCTCGCCTTCTGGTTCGCTTCGTTGCGAGCGGTCGCGAGCTTGCCCCGAGGTCCCGGCCAGCCCGAGCGCGGCGATGTAGACACCCGGGTTCATGCTCGCCACCATGGGAAGCCCCTGGTCGATGGTGGCGAGCATAGGGGCATTGTTCGAGCTGGGCACGAGCAGTCCGTGTGTCTCGAGGGCCGACCCCTCCAGGCTACCGACGCGAGGGCCGAGAGAACGCTCCGTAGCCGCCTTGGTCCGAGCGCGAGATCCGACAGGTCAAGACCTCCACCCCGCGGGGGAGCGACGCTACCGGCCGACCTCTCGTGCTGCCTGGCTCGGGCTGCATCGAAGGGTGGCGTAGCAGCGACCGCACGGCATCGACGTCCATCGGTGCCGACCAGATCGGGTAGCTGAGGCTGCCGGTCTTCCAGCCGCCGTGGACACCGCTGGTGTGGATCTCCGGGCCGACGGGGGCGCTCGAGAGCATGCCGATCCCACGCAGCGCGAGCCAGTCGGCGCCGGGCGTGCCGAGCTTTTGATCGCCCGAGGGATCGACGGCCCGCAGCGCGTAGGCGCGGTCCTGCGTGGGGCTCCAGCTGAACACCTTGAGCTTGCGATCGTTGGGCCAGGGGCCCTCGAGGGCGATCCTCAGGTCTTCGGCATCGACGGCTCGGCCGGGCGAGCTGGGGCGTGGCTTGGCATCGATTCCATCGAGCAGCTCGAGCGCGATCGCCAAGAAGCGCTGCTGGCCCGCGGTGAAGTGCAGCGCGAAGGGCTTGGCGTTGTGCTTTCCGTCGACGGCGACGTCGGTGAGCGTGGCCGCGAGCCAGTCGAGGGTCCGCCGATCACCGGGGGCGCCTTCCTCGAGGAGCGACTGGGCGAACTGGCGGAGCTCGATGGGGGACGGCTTGAGGTCCCGCACGGGCTGGCCCTTGTCGTCGTCGTACTGGAACGCGAGGAATCGATCGCGCCCGAGGTCCGTACCCCGCCCCGCGCACTCGTCGAGGTCTTCCATCAGCACATCGGCGAGCGCATCGAGGCTCTCGAACGGACCATGCAGGGTCGGCACCGACACACCCGCAAGCGCGAAGGCGAGCTTGGGCGCGGGCAGCTCGCGTCGCTCGCACTGGCTCGTCGCGGCCAGCAGGCAGCCGAGCGCGGCGAGGTAGGCGAGGGGATCCTGGGCATCGAGGCCCGACAGCCGCAGCGCGTGCGTGGTCATGCGAGCTCTCCTGGGCGCGCGCCCGGGGTCGCGCTGGCTCGGTGATCGCCGAGCCGGAGGAGCGCCTCGAGGTACGCCAAGCCGTGCCAGCCGTAGCGGCGACACATGCGACGAAATCGCGAGGCACACTCGACGAGCAGCGCGTCGTCGAGCGCCTGGGTCGAGACCTCGGCGCGGATGCCCGCGACCTCCACCCGCACGTGCTGCGGATCCGGGTCGATCGTGCTGGGCGCCCAGGGTCGACACCATCCGTGATGGCTCGCGACGAGGTGGCGCACGAGCTCGAGGTCGTGGGCCTTGGCGCGCAGCTCGGGGCTCGCATCGAGCAGGGCGAGCGAGACCAGCTCGTGGCGGAGCCCGCGGGGCCAGCCGCTGCGCCGCTCCGCACGCTGGCGCTGGGCGAGCGAGCCGAACTGCCGCGACTTGGCCAGCGGCTCGCCGGCCCCGGCGGCGATTGGATCTCCACCGCGTAGCAGCGCCTGAAAGCGCGGGTCGGCCTTGCCGATGTCGTGGAGGAGCGCGGCGAGGGCCACGTCCTCGGCGACGTCGCGATCGAGCCCCGCGGCGCGGGCGAATGCGTCGGCCCAAGCCTCGACGTCTTGCAGGTGCATGGCGAGCGAGACCTCTCGGCCCGAGAACACGGAGACCGCATCCTCGGTGGTGGCCTCGACGGATCGCTTGGGCGCATGCGCGGTCACCCGCCACACGCGATCCCCGAAGGCGGAAGTCGTGAGGGTCAGCGTGCGCTTGCGGGAGGCGTCACCGAGCGCGCGCAGCAACGGTGCCCATCCATCGGTGGCGGTCTCGCTGCGCTGGGCGAGGGCGTCGAGCCAGCCCGAGCAGGCAGCTCGGGCCTCGTCGAGCACTTCGGCCTCGTCGCTCTCCGGCGGCGAGGGCAGGTCTTGGCCAAGCCACGCAGGAAGCGTGCGCGGATCGAGGCGCAGCTTGGCGACCTCCCCCGGGGCGAACGCGGCGCGCTCGGCCACGTCCTCGACGGGCTCCCCGCTGTTGGGGTCCCAGGTGCCTGCTCCCAGCCCGCCCGCGCCCGCTGGCGCGATGATGGTGTCACCCGCTCGGAGCTGCTCGATCGCGACGACCTCGAGACCCTCGGAGGTCCAGCGCCAGGCGCTGCCGCCTTGGTCCTCGAGCCAGCGCGCGAGCTCGTGCCGGGCCACGCTCACGGCTTCGTCGGCCAGCGGCGGCAGCAGCTCCAGCGCCTCGGCGGCGCGCTCGACGAGGTCCGCGTCTTCGCTCGTGGCCGCGGGGATGTCGGCGCGGAACACCACGCTCACGTCGCGATCGGGCTCGGCTCCCTTGCCGTGCAGCCAGAGCGTCGGATCCGGATCGGGGTGGGGTGCGGGCCGCGTCTCGGACCACATGTCGAGGTACGAGGGGAACAGCACCGGGGCCTCCTTCACCGCGGGCAAGAGCGTGGCGAGCCGCGCGGGGTCGGGCACCGGGAAGGCCTCGAGGCCGAAGTCCACGCGGTCCTCGTGGGCGACCTGCTGCAGGTAGTCCCACGTGTCGCGCAGCGCTTCGCCATACACGGGATCCGGCGCAGCGCTCGCTGAAAGCTGGTCGCTGCGGCCGAGGATCCAAGCGGGTGCGTTGCCGAGGCGACCGAGGCGATCGAGCCGGCCGAACCGCTGGCGTAGCGCATCGAGGCTGGCGGCTTCGGTGACCAGCGCGTCGAAGTCGAG
>JBFIJN010000700.1:0-3397 GCA_041600735.1 Nannocystaceae bacterium | reverse complement strand
TGGGGCGAGGCGTGGACGCGCAGCTGCACGCTCGTGGTCGACCAAGCCACGCGCGAGCGCACGGAGGCCTGCCTCGACGCGCGGCTGCTCGAGCTGCGCGGCGTGGTCGAGGCGCTGGTCGATCCCACCACCGCGCTCGATGCCCCGCTCGCGGTGCTCGACGAGCTCACGCCGGTCGCCCGCTGCCTCGATCCTGCGAGCCTCGACGCCGCCCGACCCGTCCCGCTCGAGGCGGGGCTGCGGGCCGAGGTCGAGGCGGTCCGCAACGAGCTCATCGGGCCCGCCGAGCTCGCCATCCTGCGCTCGCACACGGAAGCGATCACCCTCGGACGCGAGGGCCTCGAGCGCGCGATCGCGACCGGGTTTCGCCCGCTGCAGGCCGAGGCCGAGCTGGTGCTCGGGCGCGCGCTGTGGAACAGCGGAAGCATCGACGAGGCGACCGCGATGATCGAGCGCGCACACCTCAGCGCCGAGGCCAGTCGGCACGCGCCGGTGCTCGCCGAGGCGGCGGGGAGCCGCGTGGCGATCGCAGCTCAGGTGGCCGACCTCGAGACCGGGCGGACCTGGCTTGCGCGAGCCGTGGCGGCCAACGAGGCCGCGGGCGACGATCCTGGGCTGAGCGTGCGGCTGCACGTCACCGCATGCATGTTCGCGCTGCTCGACGGGGAGTACGAGCGGGCCGTCGAGGCATGCGAGCAGGGCCAGGCGCTCGTCGATCAAGGGGCGCGGGTCGACGCGCACACACGCGCGGTCCTCATCACGAACCTCGCGATCACGGAGGGGTCCGCCGGCCGACTCGACAGCGCGGAGCGACACTTCGAAGCGGCCCAGGCCGCGGCCGAGCTCGACGTCGGCAACCGCGAGTGGGTGCTCTTCAAGGTGCTGCTGCACTCGGGGCACATCGCCTACTACCGCGGCGACCTCGAGCTCGCGCTCTCGCGCTACGAGGGCGCGCTCGAGCGGCTCGCGCCGCTCGGTGACGAGGGCCGCCCCGAGCTTGCGGTCGTGCACGCGAGCCGGGCGGGGGCCCTGCGCGAGCTCGGTCGCCTCGACGAGGCCGAGGTCGCGTATGCCGAGGCCCTCGCGCTGGGCCGAGAGTTCGACGACTACTGGACGACCCACCAGGTTCGCAGCGAGCTGGCGTGGATCCTGCTCGAGCGTGGCCAGACCCGCGCCGCCTACGAAGCCTGGATCGAGCAGCTCCCCTCCGCGCGCGAGCAGCTCGGCCCCGATCACCCGTGGCTGCTCGCGCTCGAGAACAACATCGGCGAGGCCCAAGCGCTGCTCGGTGAGGTCGACGAGGGGCTCGCCCGGATGGACGCCGCCATCGCGACCATCGAGCGTAGCTTCGGTCCCGATCACCCCGAGAACGCCACGTTCCTGGCGGTTCGTGCCTATGTGGCGGGGGAGGTCGGCCGCTTCGCGATCTGCGTCGCAGACTACGACCGCGTGCTCGCGATCGAGCTGCGACGGGCGGGCCCCGGGACGCCAGCGGTCGCCGCGGTCGAGGTGGACCGCGCCGAGTGCCGGCTCGCGCTCGACGAGGATCCCGCCGCGCTGCTACCCGAGGTCGAGGCGGCGGTCGCGGTGCTGGCCCGCGGACCCCGACGCAGGACGGAGGCCAGCGGTCGCGTGGTGCTGGGCGACGCCTACCTGCGGATCGGTGATGCGCGCGCCGTGGCCGAGCTCGAGCGCGCCCACGCGCTGTTGAGTGCCGCGCAAGGCGACGAGTCGAAGGCACTCGCGAAGGTCGAGAGGCTACTGCGGAGCGCACGGCGGCTGCCCGCGCCGTCGAAGTGATCGAGGGATCGAATGATCCCTCCTGCGTGCTCCGAGCGAGCGGCTAGCTGTGAGCGGCTAGCTCGGGCGCAGCGGCCGGGCCGGTCGCAGCTCGGCACCCTCGCTGTCGAGCTCGAGCCCCGCGGCCTTGCGGCGCCGTTCGAACTCGACCTTGAGCCGCTCCCGCGCCCGGTGGAGCCGCGTGCGCGCGGTGGTCCGCTCGATCCCGAGAACCTCGGCGAGCTCGCCAGCGTCGAGATCTTCCCAGTAGTGCAGCTCGAGCACCAGCTGCATCTCGACCGGCACCGAGCGCAGCGCCTCGAGCAGCAGCGCATGCCGCTGATCGCGTGCGATCGCCGAGCTCGGCGAGGCCCCGAGGTCGGCGACCGAGCTGTGCTCGAAGTCGAGGCGCTCGCGCTGCGTTCGCCGCCGACGAAAGCACGCATACAGCTCGTTGCGGGCCACCGCGAACATGTACGTACGAAAGCTCGACTGCTTGCGAAAGCTGTCGCGGCTGCGCACGCACGCCAGGAACGTGCGCTGCACCAGCTCGGCCACGTCGTCGCCGTCGAGCTTGTTCTCGAAGAACTGGCAAAGGCTCTCGAAGTGGCGCTTGAACAGCAGGTTGCCGGCTTCTTGGTCGTCGGCGCGCCACCGATCGAGGAGCTCCAGGTCGCTCGACATCGGGCGGATGGTACCTCAGCGGGGGCAGCGCTCGTGCGCCCGGGGTGAGCGAGGCTTCGAGCGATTTCTCCGAAAATGCTCGATTCGAAAGCAAGCCGCGGAGTGCTGGTCGTCGCCCACGGCGCTACCGTGTCCAAGTGAGCTCCGTGACCTCGCCCACCCACACCACGAGCGACGACCCGCGCTGGCTTGCCGTGGTCGCGCGCGATCCCAGCGCGGACGGTCGCTTCTTCTACTCGGTGCGCACCACGGGCGTGTACTGCCGCCCGTCTTGTGCTGCGCGCACGCCTCGAGTCGAGAACGTGGGGTTTCACCTCACAGCGGCCGCGGCCGAGCGCGCGGGCTTTCGCGCGTGCAAGCGTTGTCGACCGACCGAGCCCGTGCTAGCCGAGCGCAACACCGCGAAGATCGCTGCGCTGTGCCGGCTCATCGAGAGCGCCGCGGTACCGCCGACCCTCGAGGCCCTCGCCCGCCATGCCGGCTGGAGCACCTTCCACCTGCATCGCGTGTTCAAGGCGGTCACGGGGGTGACCCCGCGCGCCTACGCGGCGGCGCACCGGGCCGAGCGCGTGCGCAGCGAGCTCGCCGAGCGCGGCACGATCACCGCCGCGATCCACGACGCCGGCTACGGCTCGAGCGGTCGCTTCTATGCGGAGTCCGATCGGGTACTGGGGATGACGCCCACGAGCTACCGCGCGGGCGGGGCCGGGATGGAGATCCGTTTTGCGGTCGGCGAGAGCACGCTGGGCTCGATCCTCGTCGCCGCCACAGAGCGGGGCGTGTGTGCGGTGTTGCTTGGCGACGACCCCACCGCGCTCGCGCACGACCTCGAGCGTCGCTTCCCCCGCGCCGAGATCCTCGGCGCCGATGCGGGGTTCGAAGCCCTCGTCGCGCGGGTCGTGGCGCTGGTCGAGCGCCCGGCCGCCGGGGTCGA
>JBFIJN010000699.1:0-3402 GCA_041600735.1 Nannocystaceae bacterium | reverse complement strand
GTGGCCGCGACGGAGGTGTTCCGCTCGATCCCCGATCCCGAGGCACGAGGGACCTCGCTGCACGTGTTCGAGGGCTACTACCACGAGCTGCACAACGAGCCCGCCAAGCTGCGCGCGCCCGTGCTCGAGATGGTGCAGGAGTGGGTGCTGGAGCGCGTGAAGGCGAAGCCTGCGGCAGAGTCGAAGCCGGAGGCAGAGGCGAAGCCTGCGGCAGAGTCGAAGCCGGAGGCAGAGGCGAAGCCTGCGGCAGAGTCGAAGCCGGAGCCGGCGACCGAGGCGAAGCCGGAGGCAGAGGCGAAGCCTGCGGCAGAGGCGAAGCCCGAGGCCTAGGCCGAGGCCTAGGGCACGTTGGTGCGAATGCTGTCGACCGCGTGGACCGGTGCCATGTCGCCGGCCATGAGGTGCTTGATCGCGGACAGCACCATGCGCTGCTTCTGCAGCATGGATTTTCCTGCGAACGCGGCGGAGGTCACGTCGAGCTCGTAGTGCCCGCCGCCGCCCGCGACCATCACGGTCGCCTCGGGTATCGCGGCCTCGACCGCCTCGCGGATGGCGTCGTGCACGGAGCCCTTGAAGTCGGTGGGGTGATGCGACATGCCCGTTGATACCCCCGCCAGCGGCCCCGCGGAAGCCCCGCGGCTCACCCGCGCCCGAGTCGCTCGAGCAGCAGCGGGCCCACCCGCGTGATGCTGCCGGCGCCGAGGGTGAGCACGAGGTCGCCGGCGGTCACCTGCTGCGCCACGACCTCGGGCAGGCGCGCGAAGTCCTTCTCGATGATCACCGGGCGCTCGGGGTCGCGCTCGCGCAGTCGCTGGGCCAGTGTGTCGATCGAGACCCCCGGCAGCGGTGACTCACCCGCGGGGTAGATCTCGGTGAGCACCACCACGTGCGCGTGGTCGAGGCAGCCGACGAAGGCCTCGAAGTTGTCGCGCAGGCGGCTGTAGCGGTGCGGCTGCAGCACGGCCACGACGCGACGGTCGGCGTAGCTGTGGCGCGCGCCGGTGAGCGTGGCGTGGATCTCGGTGGGGTGGTGGCCGTAGTCGTCGACCACGACGATGCCTCGCGCCTCGCCGCGCACGGTGAAGCGGCGCTGCACGCCCTCGAACGTGGCGAGCGCCTCGCGGATCACCTCGGGGTCGAGCTGGTACTCGTCGGCGATCACGATCGCCGCCAGGGCGTTGCGCACGTTGTGCACGCCCGGCATGCCCAGCGAGAACTCGCCGCGGTCGCGCCCTCGTACCACCACGCGAAAGCGCAGCCCGGGGCCGTCGTGCACCACGCTGGTGGCCACATAGTCGGCGGTGGTCGAGGTGATGCCGTAGGTGATGAAGCGCTTGGACAGGCGCGGCAGGATCGAGGCGACGTTGGCGTCGTCGAGGCACACCGCGGCCATCCCATAGAACGGCACGCGATTGGCGAAGCCCACGAACGCGTCGAGCAGCGTGGTGAGCGAGCCGTAGTGATCGAGGTGCTCGTTGTCGATATTGGTGATCACCGCGAACGTCGGGGTGAGCATCAGGAACGAGCCGTCGCTCTCGTCGGCCTCGGCGAGCAGCACGTCGCCACGACCCACGCGGGCGTTGGAGTCGAACGAGTTGACCTTGCCGCCGATCACCACCGTGGGGTCGATGGCCGCCGCGTGGAGGATGGCGGCCACGAGCGAGGTGGTGGTGGTCTTGCCGTGCGAGCCCGCGATCGCGATGCCGGCCTTGAGGCGCATCAGCTCGGCGAGCATCTCGGCGCGCGGGATCACGGGGATCTTGCGCTGGCGGGCCGCGACGACCTCGGGGTTGGAGAGGCCCACGGCGCTCGAGACGACCACCACGTCGGCATCGCCGACATGGTCTGCGCTGTGCCCTCGGTGGACCGTGGCACCGAGCGAGGCGAGGCGCTCGGTGGTGTCGGACTCGGCGAGGTCCGTGCCGGTGACGCGGTAGCCGAGGTTGAGCAGCACCTCGGCGATGCCGCTCATCCCGATGCCTCCGATCCCGACGAAGTGGATGTGAGTGTCGCTCTTGCGGAACATGGCGGTCGACGGGGGAGGGTACCGTAGGCGCGCTGATCCTGCGCGGTGCTCGAGATCGTCGAGCTACGTGGCATCGGCTGCGATCGACGAGCGATCGACGAGCTGTCGCCGAGCTGTCGCCGAGCGCGGCGCCACGACCCGCGTGCACCGAGATTTCTTCTTGACGAACTCGATTGCGTCCCGCATATCACTCTGACCATGGCCACGACGGTACAGGTGCGAAGCTTGCGGTACGGCAGCCAGCGATTGCTGGGCGGCCTGCTGCTCGCGCGCCTGCGCGTGGTGGCCGTCCGCCTTCGCGGCGCGGCGTAACTCGCCAGTTCGGGCGAGTAAGACCCCCCACCGGGCAACGAAGCCCGCTCGTGACGTCCGACCTGCTCGTGAGATCCGAGCAGCCTCGGCGCGTCGCGGAGCGCAGCGCCTGACGTTGGTGCGACCGCCGGTCGCTTCAGCGCGCATGGCCGCACGCGCTCGCCCTCTCGCGGCATTGGCTCAGCTGGATGGAGCGCCCGACTACGAATCGGGAGGACCGAGGTTCGAATCCTCGATGCCGCGCCGAGCGAGCTTCGTCGTCGGTGGATCATCTGCAGAAGACATACCCGTGGACGGGTAGCCCAACTTGGTAGAGGCGCGCGGTCGAGAGCTGCGTCGTTGAGGGTTCGAGTCCCTCCCCGTCCACTCCATACCTGGATAGCCCAATTTGGTAGAGGCGGCCGGCTCAGACCCGGTCTGTTGAGGGTTCGAGTCCCTCTCCAGGTACCGACTTGCTGCGCCCGAGTAGTCCAATCGGTAGAGGCAGCCGGCTCAAACCCGGCGTGTTGTGGGTTCGAATCCCTCCTCGGGCACCGCTCCGCGTCATCGCGCCATGACCAAACGATGACCGAGGCTTCATCGACCCGTGACGACCGCTTTGCGACGCGGTGCGTCCCACGAGCATGTCGCAGATCCCCACGCGCCTCTCCCTCGTTCTCACCGGTCTCTCGCTCCTGGGCTGCGATGCGGCGCCCGAGGCTCGCGAAGACGCTCGCGCCGTCGGGGCCGAGGCTGCTTCATCGCCGAGCGCGGTGTCGAGCAAGTCCGACGCCAAGGCGGAGAGCCCCTCCGCGACCCCAGCCGCCGCGGCACCGGCCGGCGGCGAGGCGGCTGCGGGGACGCGCGAGGCCGAGGGGGACTTCGCCGTGGCGGAACCGAAGAGTCGCCGCGAGCCCGAGCGTCAGCGGCTGGGGCCGAGCGCAGGGTTGCTGACCGCGGGGCGCTGGTCCGATCGCGACGACTGGGCCCGCTGGCAACAGCTGGTGGGTGGGGGATCGAGCTACGGGGCGATGCTCGACGCGTGGAGCGTGGGTCGCTTGGAGCGGGTGGCCGTCACGCTCGAG
>JBFIJN010000698.1:0-3418 GCA_041600735.1 Nannocystaceae bacterium | reverse complement strand
GATCGATCGCTGGGGCACGGCGTGGGTCGAGGCCCACCGCAGCACCTGCGAGGCGACCCACGTCCGAGGGGAGCAGAGCGAGAGTCTCCTCGACCTGCGCATGCGCTGCCTGCGTGGCCAGCTGCAGCAGCTCGACGCGCTCACCGATCGACTCGTGGAGCCCGTCCCGGGCGTGGTCGAGCATGCGGTCGATGCCGTCGCGATGCTGCCCTCGATCGAGCGCTGCGCCGATGTCGAAGCGCTGGCTGCCGTGATGCCGCCCGCCGATGCCGAGGCCGCGGCCGCGGTCGCGGAGCGACGCAGGGCGCTGGCGGAGCTGGGCTCGCTCGTCGCCACGGCCCAGTTCACACGAGCCGAGGCCGAAGCCCAGGCAGAGGTCGAGGCCGCGCTCGAGCTGGGCTACGCACCCCTCGTGGCCGAGGCGCGGCTGCTCGCGGCTCATGTGGCACGCGGGCTCGGCCGCCTCGATCAGGCTCGCGACGCCGGCTACGAGGCGCTGTGGGCCGCCGAGCGCTCCCACGATGACGAGACGGTGGCGCGCGCCTGGCTGTCGTTGCAGGGGATCGCGGGCGAGCACGGCCGCTGGGAGGAAGCGGCGCACCTCGGGCGCCATGCCGAGGCTGCGATCTCGCGGCTGGGGATGCCCGCTGCGCTGGAGGCCACGCTGCGCAATGGGCTGGGCATCGTCCACGAGCAGCGTGGAGAGCACGCGAGAGCGCGGGTGGAGCTGGAGCGGGCGCTCCAGCTTCGCATCGAGCGGTTCGGCGAGAGCCACCCCGAGGTGGCGCGGGTCCACACCAACCTGGGCAACCTGGCGCGGAGCGAGGGGCGGCCCGCGGAGGCGCTGGCGCTGCACCGTCGCGCACTCGCCATCGATACCGCGGCTCTCGGCGAGGGGCATCCGGCCCTCGGTCGCCACCACCACAACATCGCGCGGCTGCTGCTGCTGGCCGGGGCCCCGCAGGACGCGCGAGCGCACTACGAGCAAGCGCTGGCGATCCGCGTCGCCGCCCACGGCACGCTCCATCCCGACGTGGCGCGCACGCACAACAGCCTGGGGCTGCTCTACGCCAGCCAGGACCAAGCCGAGCGCGCGCGCGAGCACTACGCGGTGGCGCTGCGGACGTTCGAGGCGCTCGATCACGCAGAGCGCGAGCTGGTGCGCCACAACCTCGAGCAGCTCGAGACTCCCGCGGCTGCACCCGCGCAACCGCCCGCCGCCGATGGCCCCACCGCGGCACCGCGGCCGGCGAAGGCCCGACCCAGGACGACTCCGCCCGCGCCCGAGCCCGAGCCCCCCGCCGGTGCCTACGCCCCCGGGCGGGCCTGGGACGGGCCCTGATCCCCGGCCGCGAAAAGAAATCGAAAAAAGTATGCGCCTCGGTCGCTCGGCTCGCGTTGGGTCTGCGAAAGCGAGACTTCATGCCGCATCGACCCCCCGCGCTCGCGCGCCGTCAGTTCCTTCATCACTCCCTGGCCGGCTTGTTCGTCGGCGGCTGCGGCCAGATCGGCGGGCGTGCCGAGCAGTCCTCGGCCTCCCCCGCGCTGCGCCCGGCCCAAGGCCTCTACATGGAGTCCGCCCCGCCACCTGCGACGTCGATGATCGAGGCCCCAGCTTGCCAGGCGACCGAGCCCAACATCGAAGGACCGTTCTATCGCGCGGGTGCGCCCTCGTGCAGCGAGCGGCATGGACCCGGCCACTGCGTGCTGGCAACGCCCTACACCGAGGGCTCGCTGGTCACGATCGAGGGGCGGGTGCTCGACCGCAAGTGCCGCGCGCTGCCCGGAGCGCGCATCGAGATCTGGCACGCCGATCACGGGGGTGCGTACGACAACGAGGGGTTCGCTCATCGCGGGCGCCTGGAGACCGGGGCCGCGGGGGAGTACCGCGTGGACACGATCATCCCCGGCCGCTACCTCAACGGCGAGACCTACCGACCGGCCCACATCCACGTGAAGATCCACGCCGCGGGGCGGCCCGTGCTCACCACCCAGCTCTACTTCGAGGGTGACCCCCACAACGACCACGATCCCTTCATCCGCCCCTCGCTCATCATGAAGCTCGGGCCCGGAGACCTGGGCAGCCAGCGCGCGAGGTTCGACTTCGTGGTGTGAGCGATCGCCCCGAGACCCGTCACGCGCCGCCGAACAACGCCGAGGCGCTGCGCGTGACCACGCCCGCCCGCGGCAGCTCTCGCACGGCACGCTCGAGCGCCGCTTCGTTGCCGACCACGCACCAGCGCAGGGCCGACGCCTGGTAGCTCTCGCGCAGCGCTTCTTCGATGTGCCGTCCATCCAGCCGCTGCAGCCGCTCGAGCCGCTGCGGCAGCGCCTCGGGAGGCAGGCTCGCCGCGACCAGCCGCAGCAGCTGCGACAGCATCGGCTCGAGGCCGTGCGCATCTTCCATGAGCTCGACCAGCGCCTGCGTGCGCGTGTCCTCCACGATGCTCGGGTCGAGGGTGCCCGTCACGATCCGTGCGAGGTGCTCCCGCACGCCGCGTAGCGCCCGACCGGTGTCCCCGGGCTCCACGCGCGCCCACAGCTGGTGCAGCGCGCCGTACTGGGTCTGCCACGTCCGCGCCCGCACGCCGTAGGAGGTGCGCTGTCGCGTACGCAGCTCGTAGTCGAGCAGGCCGACCATGATCGCGTCGGCCTGCGCCTGCGGCAGCTCCTCGGGCGTGCCATAGGGGTGGTGCAGGCCGCCCACGCCGATCACCGCCTGCTCGAGGCCAGACCAAGGCACGAGCACGATGCGCGGTCGATCGTCGGGTGGGAGCTCGGGCGGAGTGGGCTCGGGCGGGAGGGATTGCGAGGGCGCCACCCAGCCGTCGCGCGCGGCCGCGATCCACTCGAGCGCCTCGGGCTTGCTCACCGCACCCGTCAGCAGCACCACTGCGGCATCGGGCCGCAGCCGCAGGGCGAACCGATCACGCACCTGCGCGAGCTCGAGTGTCGCGAGGCTCGCGGGCGTGCCCTCGCCAAACGCGGTGATCGGCGGCGTCGCCCCGAACACGCCCTCCAGCAGGCCCAGCGAGACCACCGCATCGGGGGAGCCTTGCAGCGACTCGAGCCGCTCGCGTCGATCTCCCCGCACTCGCTCGAACGCCTCGGGGGCCCAGCTACTGTGCCGCAGCGTGCGAAACAGCAGGGCTAGCGCTGCCGCAGCCTCGTCGCGCTGCACCGTGCACTGCAGCCACAGCTGCGAGGGGCCCACCCCGAGCTCCGGGGTCGTGCCGAGATCGCCGAAGCGATCGAGGAGATCACGGCGATCTCCGCCATCGATGCCCTCGAGCAGCATCATCCCGGCCAGCCGCGCCACACCCGGCTGGTCGCGCGGATCGTGGCGATGCCCGGCGCGCAGCACCAGCGCCATCGAGACCAGCGGCAGCGTGTGATCCTGCGCGAGCAGCAGGCCCAT
>JBFIJN010000697.1:0-3429 GCA_041600735.1 Nannocystaceae bacterium | reverse complement strand
GTCGTCGTTGCTGCTGGTGCTGGTCGGCGGCGAGGTGTCGTCGAGCGAGCCGGGGCCGGAGACGGAGCCCAGCGTGCCGTCGGCCTGCGTGGCCTCGCTGGTCGCCGCGGTGCTGCCCGCGGACACGCTCACCGACGAGAGGCTGGTGGCATCGTCGGCGCTCGCCCGCCCCTCGTCGCCCCCGCTGCCGCCGCAGGCCACCATCACCGGTAAGAGCGCCACGGCCCAGGTCGTCTTGTGCATCGTCGAGATCCCCCGGATCGGTTGTAGGGCAACGCGGGGCGCGGAGCCAGCTATTCGCCGGCTTCGGCCCCCTCGCCTCCCTCGCCCGCGCCCCCGGCCTCTCCCTTCTTGGGCAGCAAGATCTCGCCCCAGAGCACCAAGTGGTCGCTCACATCGCGCTGCGGGGACTCGGCCACCACGACCGTGGGCCACGGCGCATCCTCGGGGTCGACCTCGCCGCGCACGATGAGATCGCTGCCCGAGGTCTCGGCTGCGCGCAGCGTCAGGCCGCACGCGAAGATTCGATCCATCGCCTCGGCCTTGCCCACCGTGGTGCCTTGGGCCAGCGACGAGGTCGCCGAGTCATCGCAGTCGTCGCTGCTCTTGCCGGTCGACTTGCCCGAGAGCACGCCCGCGGCGCTCGCGGCGTAGCCGTCGTCGAGCGGCAGCGTGGGATCGGCCACCGTGCCCGCGATGATCACGGGGTGCTTCTTCTGCTCGCGCTTGGAGTGGAGCTTGATCGAGCTGGCCATCTGCAGCCGCTGGTTGGTCGAGCCCTTGTGGCTGCCTTCCTTGAGGTGCACTCCGATCACGGTGATCATGTCGCCCGTGGGTAGCTCGATGTCGGCGACGACGTGCATCGGCGCGTAGGCCTCGGTGCGACGCTCGTTGCTGATGGGAAAGCGCGAGAGGATCGCGACCTGCTTGCCGGAGCCCTTGTCTTGCGACTTCACCCAGGCATAGCCGTAGGAGGGGCCTCCCTTGTCCTTCACGTTGCTGGTGATGTCGCCGATCTCTCGCTCGCCGCCGACCTCGGCGAGCACCACGATGTCGATCTTCTCGGCGACCAACACCTCCACGATGCGATCGCGCTTCCACTCCCAGGCCTCGTCGTTGGGCGCGACGTGGGGCTGCGCCTGCTTGGGTCGGCGCTCGTCGATCGAGTCGAAGGCCCACTCCACGTTGAACGTGCCGACCGAGAACGCATCGGTGGGCACCTTGGCCACGGGCTCCGCGGCGGCCGGGGGCGCCTCCGCCGTCTCGGTCTCGGCGGCAGGATCGGTGGTGGTCGTGGCCGCGGGCGGCTTGGGCGGCGGAGCCTTCGGTCCGCAGCCCGTCGCCACGAGCACCGCCGCCATGAGCAACGACACAGACAGAGGAGAGGAAGCGAACGAAGGGAGAGCGCGAGAGAGCGTGTCCATGAATGAGCTGGGGATCGTAGCCACCTTGTCCGGTAGGACACCACTCACCCGTTGCCCACCTAGCCGTTCATCGCGCCTGTTTCGCCGATATCGAACCAGAGGGAGCACCCACGAGCGCTCGTTCATGGTGGCCCAGGATGGGTCGACCGCGTGGGTGTCATGTTGGCTTGGCTCGTTTCGCGCGCGCGCTCGACCGAGCTCGATCGGGAAGGTGAACACGACCATCGATCCCCAGTGAGCCCCGCGTGCGCGCTCGATCGAGCCAAGCCACGGCCTTGGCCACGGCGAGCTCGAGCGTAGCGCCCAAGGCCAAGTGCGTCGCGATCGCGGTCGCCAGCGCGCAGCCGGTGCCACGTGGATCGGAGCCGGGAATCCGCGGTCGGGCGAGCTCGAGCACCTGTTTGCCGCGCACGAGTCGATCCACGACACGGCTCGGATCGGAGCCGTGCCCGTCCTTGAGCAGCACCGCGGTGGTCGGCCAGCGTTGGCCGATGGCCTCGACCAGCTCGCTCGCGCTCGCGCTCGCGCTCGCCTCGGCGTCGAGGAGCGCGCGCGCTTCATCGAGGTTGGGCGTGATCACGGTCGCGACGGCGAGCAACCCCGCGAGGCCCTGCGCGCTGGCTCCGAGCGCACCGCCGTCGCTCGCCCGCAGCACCGGGTCGACCACCACGGGAGCCCCCGCGGCGGCCACGAGCTCGGCGACCACCATCACCAGTTCGTCGGGCACGAGCCCTACCTTGATCGCGAGCGGGCGAGGCCAACCCGCTACCCGTGCACGCAGCCGCGAGGCTGGCACCGCACAGGCCCGCGCCGCGCGTCCCCGGCCCTGCTGCGTGCGTGCGGTGACGGCAAAGCACCGCGGTAGCGCGGGCGCGAGCCAGCGCGCGGTCACGAGATCGCGATAGAGCCCCGCGCCGTGCGTTGGATCGTGGCCGCCCAGCAGCCACAGGCTCACGGCGCCTCGCCAGCCGCGACCGCGGGCCGCTCTTCGAGCACCTCGACCTTGGTGATCGCATCGTAGGGCCAGATCATGTCGAGCACATCGAGGCCCTCGGCGCCCTCGACGACCTGGCCGATCACGGTGTAGCGCGCGTCGAGGTGCGTCGGCTGCTCGTGGGCGATGAAGAACTGCGAGCCCCCGGTGTCCTTGCCCGCCAGCGCGATGCCCACCGTGCCGCGCCCGTAGCGAAGGTTGGACCACTCGCACGGCATCACGTGGCCGGGGCCTCCATAGCCGTCGCCTCGCGGGTCACCGCCTTGCACGACGAAGCCCGGCACCACGCGATGAAACACGAGGCCGTCGAAGAACCCACGCTCGGCCAGCGCCGCCAGGTTGCCCTGAGCGATCGGGGCCGGGGCACCGGTGAGGTCGATGGTGATCACGCCGGCATCCGTGTGCAGCCGCAGGCCCGCCGCGCGCCCGCCCCAGCGCGTGGTCGCCTCGTGCACTGGCGCCGCAAACCCATCGGGGAAGCGCTCGGGCACCGCGGCGTCGAACGCCGCCAGCAGCCGCGATTGCCCGCGCAGCGCCTTGCGAGCCGCCGCGCGCACGGCCGCGGAGGGATCCCCAGCCAGCGGCAACAGCTTGGTCTCGAGCCAGTCGGGCGGTGGCTCGGGCTCGGCCGCCCCGGGGGTCGCGCTCGCAGCCGCTGCGGCCGAGCCCGCCGCCTCGCTGCGAGCCAGGCGACCCAGCGCGTCGATGGCCGCGATCCTGGTCTCGACCGCATGGTCATCATCGAAGCGCGCGACCACCTCGAGCAGCCGCGCCGCAGCCTCGGGATCGCGTCGCCCCTGATCGGCCGCGCGCGTGCCAATGGATCCGGCCGCGGCCGCCACCACGCCCATGTCCGCGTGCCCGAGCGCGGTACGCAGCGCCGGGGCGATCTCGGGATCGTCGAGCCCCGCCAGCGCGCCCAGAGCCGAGGCCGCCACGCTCGCTCGCGGATCGGCGGCCGCCCGCAAGAGCGCCGCCACCCGCTGCTCGCGAGGCAGCACCGCGCCCATG
>JBFIJN010000696.1:0-3434 GCA_041600735.1 Nannocystaceae bacterium | reverse complement strand
GTGAGGCGGCTCGGTGCTCACGGGTACTGCATCTCCACGATCTCGGCGTGCTCGAACGAGCCGCTGTCGAACGCGATGATCCTGGCCCGGCGCCCGTAGTTGAGCGTGTCCATGTGCCCCCGCGGAAAGCGGCTGCCGAGGTACCACTCGTACTCGTGCAGCGCCCGCATGGGGTTGTAGTGCAGCATGTCCTGCCACTGCGGCGTGCGCACCATCGCCGCGAGGTGCTGGCGGTAGCCCGGTGCCCGCACGGCGTGGACTCCCGTGCGCAGCTTGTCGATCAGCATGCGCGGCACGTGGCGCGCCTCCACCGGCTTGTCGACCATGTCGATGACCAGCAAGCGGCCGCCCGGGCGCAGCACTCGGCGCAGCTCCACCATCAAGGGATCCCAGTCGAGATAGCGGAACGAGAGCATCGAGATCGCGACGTCGAAGCTCGCGTCGTCGGCGGGGATGCGCGGGCCCTCGATCCGCTCGATGCGAACGTGCGACAGCCCGGTGCAGCGCGCCCGCGCGCGCTCGACCATCGCGGCCGAGGCATCCACGCCCAGCGCCCCCGCGACCCGCGGGGCCAGCCGCTGCACCAGCGAGCCGTTGCCACAGCCCAGATCGAGCAGCTGCGGGCGGCCGCCGAGCGCGTCGAGGCGCTGCTCGAGCCAGCGCACCTCGTCGTGACGCACCCCGATGTCGTCGAACACGCGATCGTAGGCGTCGGCCACCGCGTCGTAGCTCGCGCGACCCTCGATCTCGTTGGGATCGAAGCTCCGCATCGCCTCGGCCGGCATCCGCCCCAGGTACTTGCGCAGCGAGGCCCCGCGACCGTGCGACTTGTTGCCCGGGCAGCCGAACACGTAGAGCGGGGCCTCGTCGCCCTGCCACGGCGGCGGCCAGCGAAAGTGCCGAGGGTCGCTCGAGAACGCGGTGTACCAGTGAAAGCCGTGGCTGCGCACGCCGAACGTGCGTGCGAAGAATGGCGCGAACCACCGCGCCGAGCGACACGCATGGAAGTACGCCTGCGCCCCGGGGGCGAACGGGATCTCCATCGTGCGCCACTCGTGCGGGCTGAATTGCTCGGGCCACTGCGTGGTCCCGAACATCGGGCCGTACATGCCCGCGTGCACCACCAGGTGTAGCGCGTCGATCTGCTCCCCGTCGCGCTGGATCTGGGCAAACGAGGCGCGCACCTCCGCCTTGCTCTCGACTCGCTGGCAACGCACGGACCCGGCCCGATCGCGTGAGCGGAGCTCGCGGGCCATGGTCCGGGCCGCGCGCTCGAAGCTGGGGCCGCCCTTGCGATAACGTGTGGTGTAGAGGATGAGGATCACGGGGAGATCGAGGCCGAGGGGCTACCACGATCGCACGAGCGGACGCGCTGCGGAAACCCCGCAGCCCGCGCCCGCCACCAACCTCGCCGTGGACTCCCGCGAGCGCTCGCGTCGATGGGCCTCGCGACTGGCGTGGGCGCTGCCGTGGCTCGTCACCGTGGTGCTGGTGCTTGGCCTGCTCGCGTCCTCCGCCGGCTCGCGCCCCTCGGGGCCGCTGATCCTCGAAGCCGAGCTCGGGCCCGAGGTCGAGGCCCTCTCCCACGCGCATGATCTCGTCGCGCAGCAGGTGATCGCCGCCGTGGGCTCGGTCGAGCACCTACCGGCGACCACGCGCAGAGCGTTCGAGCTCACCTCGCACTTCTCACCCATGCCCATCGCGGGGCCCGACGACTGGTTGCTTGTGCACCCCGAGGCCCCGCAGACGGTGGAGGACTACCTCCACGAGCGCCCCAACCGGCCCGAGCCACCGCGCGATCGCATCTACGTGCTCCCGATCGGCGCGCTGCCGGCCGCGCGCGGGCCCACCACCGAAGAGCTCGCCGAGCATGCGCGCCGCTACTTCGGGCTCGAGGTCACCGTGCTGCCCGTGCGTGCGCTCGCGCCGACCCCCGCGCCCGACCCGCTCCAGGTCGCCTCGCGCATGCACCAGGGTCACCACCAGCTGCACGCACCCACCGTGCTCGACGCGCTGCAGGAGGAGCTCCCGCGCGACGCCTACTGCCTCATCGCGGTCACCCTCGAGGACCTCTACCCCGCCGACGACTTCAACTACGTGTTCGGCATGGCGCGTCTGCATGCACGGGTCGGCGTGTTCAGCTTTGCCCGCTACCACCCCGACTTCTTCGGCGAGAGCTTCGCCGTCGATCGCAAGGTGGTGATGCAGCGCGCCCTCAAGGTCATGAGCCACGAGCTCGGCCACATGTTCGGCCTGCGGCACTGCACCCACCTGCACTGCAACATGAACGGGATGAACCATCTCTCGGAGCTCGACCGCTCGCCGATGCACCTGTGCCCGGTGTGCCTGCGCAAGCTCCACCTGATGCTGGGCTTCGATCCTCGGGCCCGCTACCAGGACCTCGCCGAGCACTACACGCGCCTCCAGCTCGGCGACGCGGCCGACTGGGCTCGACAGCGCTGGGCGTTCCTACGGCGTGCGGAGTCACAGTGAGCCCCGATGAGGCCCCGTGAGCCCGGCAAGCTCGATGGAGCGAGGCCTCGTCGTTTGGCTTGAGCCCGCGCGCGCTTCGTGGTCCCCTGAGCGTGGGGGATGCCGAACATGCGAACGTCGAAGGTCTCGGGGCTCTGGGTGGCGAGCGCGTGGTTGTTGGCGTGCACGACCGAGGCGAGCGAGCGCGGCTCCGAGACGGGCCTGCCCCCGCTCGACACGAGCGCGACCTCGAGCGCCGACTCGGCGACCTCGGTCGACCCGCCGAGCAGCAGCGCCACCACCACGCCCGGCGACGGCACCGCCGATGCTACCAGTAGCGATCCCTCCGATACCGACCCCGGCATCTACTTCGATCTCGGCAGCATCCCCGACATGCCCCCGGGCGAGGTCTGCGAGCAGTCGATCGACATCGTGTTCGTGATGGACGTCTCCACCACCATGGGCGGCTTCCTCGGGCTCTTGGCCGACGAGATGCTGGAGGTCGATGCCGCGATCCAGGCGCTCGATCTGCCGCAGCCCCCCCACTATGGCCTCGCCGTGTTCGTGGACGATGCCGCGCTGCTCAACGGCGGTGCGCCCTATGCCAACGCCACCGCGCTGCGCGACGACTTCGTGATGTGGAGCAACTTCGCCGCCTCGAACCAGCAGGTGGGCGGCGGCAACTCCAACAGCACGTGGACCGAGAACAGCCTCGATGCGCTCTACCTGGCGGCGACGGGCTTTCAGTGGCGCCCCGCCGAGACCACCACCCGCCTGGTGATCCACACCACCGACGACACGTTCTGGGACGGCCCCACCGTGGGCAACGGCGTGCCGATCGTGCACGGCTACGCGGAGACGGTGCAGGCGCTGCAAGACGCCACCGTGCGCACGTACTCGTTCGCCGACGACCTCGGCGGCCCGTCCAACAACATGGACGTGACGATGGGATGGTCGACCCC
>JBFIJN010000695.1:0-3439 GCA_041600735.1 Nannocystaceae bacterium | reverse complement strand
GGCGGAGGTCGGGGTGGGGCGGGGGTGCGTTGGGTTGGGGGTGTGGGGGGCTGGGGGATGGGTCGATGGTGAGGGGTAGCGGCGTCGGCTACCCTTGGACGGTGCGTTTGCGCCGTCGCCGCTCGATCGTGGTGCTCGCCTTGTGCGGGCTCGGGTCGGTGGCGATCAATGGCGCGGGGTTCTATGGGATCTCGCTGCTGACCAAGAGCGATCCGCCGGAGATCATCGAGGAAGTTACGTATCTGGATCTGCGGTCGGAGCCGCAGCCTTCGCAGCCGCCGGAGCCTCCACGGCTGGAGCCGCAGCCGCTGGAGCCGAAGCCGGAGGCGAAGGTGGAGCGGCGGCCGGAGCCGAAGCCGAAGCCGGAGCCGAAGGTCGAGGAGCTGAAGCCGAAGCCGGAGCCGGAACCCGAGCCCGAGCCCGAGCCGGAACCCGAGCCGGAGCCCGAGCCGGAGCCCCAGCTCGAGCAGCCGGATTTCGTGCTCGAGCAGCTGAAGATGGTCGAGCAGCCGGATGAGCTCGACGAGCAAGAGGCGCCCGAGGACGTCGAGTATCTGTCGAACATCAACCGCGATGTGGTCGAGCAGACGCGGGCGGCGGTGACGAATCTCGAGCAGGACTCGATCGTGACGAAGGCCTCGCAGCTCGAGGCGAGCGACCAGCCCGACGTGGGCACGGCCAACGAAGACCAGATCGCGCAAGACGAGAAGCTCGAGAGCCAGCTCGCCCGCGAGGCGCCCGATACCAAGCCCGCGCCGAAGAACGAGCAGCCCCACCAGCAAGATCCGCGACCCGAGAGCCTGCTGGCGATGCGGGACCTCGAGCACCGCGATCACAAGCTCGCCCAGGAGGCCTACGAGGCGCTGGCCAGCGAGAGCAGCGACGGGGCGCTGCGGCACGAGCAGAAGGAAGAGTCGAGCATCGCGCCGCAGGATCAGCAGGCGCGCGTCGATCGCTTCGACCCGCGCTACCGCTTCAAGCTGAGCCACAAGGACCTCGACGCGGTGTTCGGCAAGACCGTCGATGCGCAGAAGCGCATGGAGGCGCGCGAGCAGAGCAAGAAGAAGGGCGTGTGGGACGACGCGCGCGCGGCCTGGCAATCGCCGCTCGAGAACATGGTGTCCGAGGTGAAGGTGGGCAACCAAACGGCGCTGCGCTCGCGCAAGCACCCGTTCGCCCGCTTCATCGCGCAGATGCACCGCAAGATCCACGAAGGCTGGGCGTGGGGCTTCCTCGAGCAGCTCGACACCCGCGGCCGCAAGCACGCGCTCAACGACTACGACCTGTGGACCCGGGTCGAGATCGTGCTCGATCGAGACGGGCGCATCGAGAAGGTGGTCACCGTGCGCTTCTCGGGCAACACGGCCTTCGATGCAGCCGCGCGCGAGGTGGTGCACGCCGCCGGACCGTTCCCCGAGCCCCCGGGCGAGATCCACAGCGGCAACGGCAAGATCTATCTACACTGGGCCTTCCATCGCAACGAGCTCGCGTGTGGAACGTACGGTGCAGAGCCGTTCATCCTCGACAATGCCGGCGTGGGCGATCGACCCGATGCCAACATGAAGGTCCAGCCTGGGCAGGGTCGCGAGCGACTCGCCCGTCGACCCCCGAGCGGTGAGGGTGGCGGTGGTGCAGGCGGCGGCGGTGGTGCAGGCGGCGGCGGTGGTGCAGGCGGTGGCGGTGGCGGTGGTGGCGGTGGCGGTGCAGCACGCCCCCCGCGGAACCCCGGCCCCGACATCCCCGCGGGACCCGAGCTGCCGCCGGCCGGTGGTGGGGGCAGCCGCGTGCCTCCGGGGGCCGTGCCCCCGCCGCGTGGCGGCCACGAGGGGCACGATCACGAGGGGCACGATCACGAGCACAAGGTCATCATCCTCGACCCCAAGCCCGAAGCGCCGCCCGAGCTCCAGCCCTCGGCCGATGAGCTCGCCGCGGATCCGCAGGCGCGCGCGGCGGCCCGCGAGTGGCTCGTGCTGCTCCAAGGGGGCCAGGCCGACAAGCTCGCCGCGCGCTCGAGCCTGCCGTTCTACTCGGGCGAGACGATCGTGGCCCGCACCCGCGACGATCTGAAGGGGATCTTGGGGGCGATGGCCGAGGAGGCCAAGGAGTCGAGCAAGGCGACGCCGGTCAAGATCTACACCGCCTCGGGCCTGCGCAAGGTGTTCGGCAGCGTGCCGGCCGGCGTCGAGGAGGGCGGCGTGCGCGTCTACGGCCTCAGCAAGATCGGCGGCGAGTACCTGGTGCTCATGCTCGAGAAGAAGTTCGGCCGCTGGCGCGTGGTGGGCGTGGCTCGCTAGCCGCGAGCCCGTCCTGCCTCATCGGGTCTCACTTGCCCTTGCGCGAGATCGTGACCTTGTTGATCTTGATCTGCTCGTAGGGGCGATCGCCTGCGCGGTGATCGACCTTCACTTGGCTCATCGCGATCGGGATCTTGGCATCGGCACACTTGCCGAACACCGCGTGCTTGCCATCGAGGTGCTTGGTGTCGCGCACGGTGATGAAGAACTGGGTGCTGCCCGAGTTGGCCTCGGAGCGGTTGGCCATCGAGAGCACGCCCGCGCCGTCGTGGCCCACGCCCTTCACGAACTCGTCGGGGATCACGTAGCCCGGGTTGCCGCGCCCGGTGTTGGTGTCGTCGCCGGTCTGGACCATGAAGTTCTTGATCACGCGGTGGAAGATCACCCCGTCGTAGTAATTCTTGGTGATCCAGCTGTCGGACTTCTTGTCGTAGGTGGGTCGCTTGCCGCGGGCGAGACCCACGAAGTTGGCGACGGTCAGCGGCGCCTTCTTCTCGAACAGCTCGCAGTCGAACGTGCCCATCGAGGTGTCGAACGTGACCGTGAGCTTGCCGTTGGACGGGTCGGCGAGCGTGGGATCGCCCTCGAACGCCTGCTCGAGCGTGAACTTGCCGCCGGTCGGATCGCCGACCGCGGCCGCGAACCGCTCGAGCTCGGCCGCGTCCATGCCCGAGGGCGGGAGCGCGCCACGCCGGTACTTGCGGACGGTGGGATCGGCCTGGCTCGGATCTCCGGCCTGGAGCTCGACGCGCTCGGGCCCGTCGGGCTTCTTGGCATCGGCGTGCTTGGCATCCGCGTGCTTGGCATCGGCCGGCTTGACGTCGGGCTTCTTGGCGTCGGGCTTCTTGGCGTCGGCCTTGGCATCGGCCTTGGCATCGGCCTTCTTGGAGGTTGCGTCTCCGCTGGGCTGCGCGTCGCAGGCGACCAGAGCCAGGAGGCCCGGGGCGGTGCATGCGACCCGCGCGAGCGGCCGCAAGCCAAAGCCGAGGGTGACGGTGCGTGCGGTCCGAGCGGTCCGTGCGAAGTAGTTGGCAGCGTTCACGACGGCATCGTTTACCCGATGGGCCGCGGTTTGACCACCGCGCGCGCCGCGAAACCGTTGCACGCGGTTCTTGGTGGCTCAGCTGCGACTGATCTCGATCCGC
>JBFIJN010000694.1:0-3490 GCA_041600735.1 Nannocystaceae bacterium | reverse complement strand
GAGCGGCATGGCCACCCGCGCGAATGCGATGAAGGCGAGCGGGGCGGCGAGGGTCTCCTTGGGCTCGTCGGACACGCGCACGGGTAGGATCGCAACCGCACACGCGGCGCACACGAGCGTGAGGATGATGATCCGCAGGCTGGAGCCGAGGTCCGCGCTCGCGCTCGCTACTTCGGCGAACGAGCCGACGTGACCGACCCCAGCCAGCAGCACGAACGCGGCGCCGAACAGGGTGGTCTTGACCAGCCGTCGGCCCCACCACTGGCGCTCGCGTGCGTACACGATGAACACCCGCAGGACGGCCAGCACCACGAACAGCAGCGGTGAGCGGGTCGCGGCGCACAGGCCGAGCGCCGCGAGCTCGAGCGCCCCGTAGGCGAGGGCGGCCCCCAGCGGGCGGCGCCGTCGCTTGCGCTCGGAGCGAGCGATGCGGATCGCCTCGAGCACGGCCACGGGCAGCACCAGCCAGAAGAACGCGTCGAACATCCAGTTGCTCATGATCGTGCTCCGTGCGAGTGGGTGGATTGCAGCGGCGGGACGTGGGTCGGGACCTGCAGCGGGAACACGCCCGCGGCGATGCGGGCCCCGTCGCGCCTGCGGATGCGGGGACGCGGCGCGCTGACCAGGTGGGCCAGAGCCGCGAGCGGACGCGAGAACAGGCGATCGATGAGCGCATCGAGGCCAAAGCGCGAGAGCGCGGCCACGTAGAGGAAGTTGCGCAGCGACGCGGGCAGCAGCCGCTCGGCGTAGAAGGCGGGACGGTAGCTCCCGCCCCCGAGCGCGCTACGGCGCTTCTGCGCGTCTTGCAGCCACGAGGGTGAGCGCAGGAACTGGACCAGTCGCAGCAGGCCATGCGCGAGCAGGTGCCACATCGCCAGCTGCGTCCAGCCCATGCCCGCCTCGGCGAGCATGAGCCCGGCCTGCGCCGCGGTGGCGAGCGCGAGCGCACCCTTGGCATCGGCCCGCACGCGCGACGAGAGCGAGGCCGTCACCGCGGTGAGCAGACCGACCACGACCACGGCGACCCGCGCGACCGGGGCGTCGGCGAGCAGCGGCTCCACGCGCAGGATGAGGTAGACGCCGCAGTGGATCGAGAGCGTGCCGTAGAAGAGCGCGCTCGAGGGGGTGGGGCCCTCCATCGCGCGCAGCACATAGCCGGTCACGGGGACCTGCGCCGACTTGCCGATGGCCGCGGCCAAGAACGCGAGCCCGAGGACGGTGGCGGCGAACGTGCCCAGGTGCACGTCGTGCTCGGGATTGCCCACGACCAGCACCGAGGCCCAGCGCGTGTCCTTGACGTAGTGGTGCAGCAAGACCATGCCGGCGAGCAGGGCGATGTCGGCGACGCGGTAGGTCGCGAACACGCGACCGCTGGCGACCACCGTCTCGGGGCGCTCCCAGTAGAACGCGACCAACAGCGCGCTCGAGAGGCCCAGCAGCTCCCAGCCGAAGAACGCCATGTCGACGCTGCCGCCGAGCACGAACCAGAAGAACCCGGTCGCGGCCACGCCCACGAGCACGAAGAAGCGCAGATACCCGGGATCGTTGTGCAGGTAGCGACCCGAGAAACGAGCGAGCACCGGGAGCACGCAGCCGCCGAGCACGATCAAGCTCGCCGAGAGCGGGTCGACGTAGATCGAGACATCGAGGTGATGGCTGCCGACCGAGTACATGGTCCACAGCACCTCGTCGAACTCGTGGTTGGGGCGCAGCATCGTGAAGCTCGCGAGCAGCACGGCTGCGATCGCGGCGCCCGAGACCGTGACCCCCGAGACCACCGCGACCCAGCGCTCGTGCGGTCGGATCCCGCTGATGCTGAGGAGTACGAGCACGAGCGATCCGGCCGCGGGCGACAGCAGGGTCACGAACGTCAGCAGATGAAGCGGCGGCTGAGACGCCAAGAACGTGAGGAGCCAGTCCATCAGGATGCCGCCTTGGTCCGCTCGGATCGCTCGGTCACGATCAGGCAGGGTGCAACGTGAGCGCGGGTGTGGCCGCACGCATCGAGCGAGGAGCCCACCTCGAACAGCGGGTGGGGGAGGGCGGCGTAGGGCTCGAAGCCCTGGCCGACCCAGCGGAAGAACCCGCGGCCCGCGGGAGAGCACGCGAACAGGTGAATCCACGCGTTGACCACGGTGTTCTTCACCGCGGGCAGCCGCTCGAGCACGCTCGCGATCGCCTCGGGCTCGGCCTCGATGAGCGTGACCAGCCGGATGGGGTCGTGGATCTCCGTGGTCTGGGTCCACAGCCCGGGCAGCAGATCACCATCGGCTCCGTTGGAGACGCCGAGCAGGCCCACCACGTTGTGGGGCAGCTTGGTCCCGCAGCCCAAGCGCTGCGGATCCATGGTGGAGAAGAAGTACTCGAGGCTGATCCCCGCGCACACGGGGAGCGGCGCGGCCATCAGCTTCTCGAGCGTCTTGGCCTGCGGGTCGTCGGTCGTGGGGTCGTAGGAGACCAGGAACGGCCGGCGATCGAGGAACAGCCCGCGCGTGAGCGTGCGGCGGCCGATGATGCAGGCCGCGTTGGTCGCGTGGTTGTACTCGGGCCGCGTCTCGGCGAAGTCGACACAGCGGGCGCGCACGCGGGCCACCGAGTCGCGGATCGGCAAGCCGAGCGGGATGTCGGCGAAGCGTCGGGCTCGCTCCTTGGCGTTGCGCTCGAGCGCGACCTCGAGCTGCTCGCGAATGCGCTCGTGCTCCTTGCGGCGCTCGAGCGGGAGCGAGTCGACGTCGAACCAGCGGATGTGGTCGAGCGCGGTGTCGTGCTCGCCGGGCATGAAGATCGTGGCCTCGGGGATCGCGATCCCCCGCGCGGCCAGCCCCTCGCGCACCGCCTTGGTGTTGGCGAACGCGCAGAACACCCGCGCATTGATCCCGCCCCGCTTGCCCCCACAGGCGCCGCACTGGTAGCCGGACATGAACTGGTTGTTCACCGACATCGAGCCGTGGCCGACGATCAGCACCCAGCGCCCGAACCGCTCGAGCAGCCCGAGGGTGCGCAGGTTGCCCTCGACCAGCGCGATCTGATCCTCGAGCGTGAAGCCCTCGGGCTCGTTGGTGTGCTCGTCGTAGAGCAGCGTGGTGCCCTCGAACTCGTGGGCGGGCTCGACGAACAGAGCGGGGAACAGCAGCTGGGTGAGCGCCCGCGGGGCCTGCACGAAGTTGCCGAGGCTGGCGAGCAGGCCGCGGAGCGGCGACCGGGAGGCGTCGTCGCCGAGCGTGGCGCCGAGCCAGCGCTCCCGCCAGCGTGCGCGCCGTAGCGCGGCCTCGTCGCTCGCCGCGAGCTGCTCGGTCACCCGCTTGGTCGGGGTGACCTGAGCGGGGCACGAGAACACCTCGTCGCGGTCGAGCGGGGCGCGGTGCTCGAGCGCGACCCCGAAGAACCCGGCCGAGCCGATCGTCTCGCACTCGTCGACGCACTCCTCGACGTGGCGGCGGATCGACTCGCAGCGATCGTCGATGCAGACCACGAGCTGCACGGCGACGCG
>JBFIJN010000693.1:0-3497 GCA_041600735.1 Nannocystaceae bacterium | reverse complement strand
TGCCGTCCTCCTCGACCGTGAACGCGGCGATCTCGTCCGCCGCGCCGTTGAGCACGTAGAGGAAGCGGTCATCCTCGCTCCTCGCCATGTCGATCGGCGAGTGATCCTCGCCGAACTCGTGCACCACGCCACCGCCCAAGAACAGCTCCAGCGATCCGTCCGCCGCCACGTGGTAGCCCGACACGCTGTTGGACGCAGTGTTGGTCGTGTACGCGTAGCGCCCTCCCACGATCTCGATCCAGCACGCGGCGGTCTGACCATTGGCGACCGAGCCGCTGAACGTCCACAGCGAGCCTCCGTCGGCGACGCGATACGACGAGGCCGCGGACGCTCCGGGATTGGCTCCGCCGCCGAACGCCTCGCTCACCAGGAACACGCCGTCGTCGCGAAACTGAAAGCCGAACGGCGTCTGACCCGACGAAGGGTTGAGCAGCGGCTCGCCGAGGCTGCCGTCGGGCGCGATCGCGTAGGTGAGGATCAGATTGGTCGCACGCTCGGTCACGACCACGTAGTCGCCGTCGGGGGAGATTCCAACCTGGGCCGGCGCCGTGGTCTGGGCCCCGCTCAGCGGCCGCGAGGCGCCCGCGATCGGAGTCATCGCGCCCCCGTCGAGCTCGAAGCCCGCGAGTGATCCCGCGCCCTCCGCATTGAGCACGTAGAGCCGATCGCCGCGCACTGCGACGCTCGTGGGGCGCACGCCATCGGTAGCGGCGACGTCGACGAGCGCGACGTGATCGTCATAGATCCGCATCGAGGACACCGTGTCATCGCCGGGGTTGACCACGTAGAGATAGTCATCGGCGATCGCCAGGGCGCTCTGCGAGCCGAGGCCGCCGCCCGAGCCCATCCCTCCGGTGGCAAACTGCCCGAGCGGCTCGAGCAGCCCGTCGGGCGAGCGCGTGAAGGCGATGACCGCATTGAGTCCGTCGGGGTTGGTGAGCGCGAGCACCATTCCGTTCGCGTCGGGCTCCCCCTCGGTCTCGCCCGTGTCACCGCTCTCGTCGCTCGTCTCGCCGCTGGTGGCCGTTGGATCGGCAGTGCTGGTGGTGCCCTCCTCGGGCTCGGCCGTCGTCGATTGCGGGCCCGTCGTTGCCTCGGTTCCGGCCGTCTCGGGCTCCGAGCCCTCGCTGCCGACCTCGGTCTCCGCATCCGTGTCCATTGACGTCCCCGCTCCCTCACCGCACGCGGCTACGAGGAACAACGCACCGATCACACCCACGACACCTTCGGCGTTCAACGACATCTTCTGATCTCCTCGCCGACGTCCGGCACCCCGTCGATGGGATGCTCCGCGCCGGCTGCACGGGGTGTATGTCGCTGGGGGCAGACGGTTACACGGGAATTTCGAGATACGACGCAGGGGGGTGGATGGATCGGATTGGGTCTGGGGGTTGGGGTGCGAAGCTATTGCGTGCGGTTGGGTTCGATTCCGTAGGCCGAGGCCGAGGCCGGGCTTGCGAGCTTCGTACCAATCGAAGGCCGCCGTGAGCTCTTCGTCGGCCTCGGGTTCGAAGCGGATCGGGCTGGTCACGTGCGACGGCGCAAGTCGCCGCGAACCTGCTCCCAGCTTCGACCGCGGCTGCTCTCTCGCCTGACGCGTCGGGCACGACGCTCGATCTCGGCGGCCCACGCCGCCTCGACATCCGCATCGGGTTCCCCGTCCAGGCTCGCGAGCAGCTCGGCGGCAAGCTCGGCGCGCTCGTCGACGGACAGTTGGAGGGCGCTGCACGAGACCCTGGGGAGGTGGCTGGCGGTGCCACCCGAGGTGTTCGTATCGTGGCTGGAGTTGGCGCCGTGGGTGCTATTGACGTCGTCGGCGTTGTTCATGGCCGTGCTCGCTGGTCGATATCGAAGGCTACTCAACGGCATGCTGATCGCCTCACCGGTCGTGTTGCTTCCCATCTTCCTCGTCGGCCACACAGCGATGGAGTACGCCGATGGCACGGCGGTCTACTACCGCAGTGGAATGCCGACGGTGCTCGGCTTGCATCCCAGCCTTGGCATTCCCCAGCGCAACACGGGGTGCGTCGTCACCCCGCAGTCGCGGCTCTGGGAGGTGGCGAACAACACCACGCTCGAGCTGCTGGTCGAGCATCTCGGGCCCATGCCGATGGGCCGGCACCGAGACCGACTCGACCACCGCTGAGGGCGCTCAGGAATTCAGCCGCGTGCTCGATGAGTGACCAAGCGGCGACCTTCGAGTCCCGAATGCCGTATGCTCCTACCCCTCATGTCGCGGGAGTGGAGAGCAGGAGCCTGGTGGGGCAGCGTAGTCGTAGTCCTCTCGCTCGTCCTGGGCGCCTGGACCATCCACCAGAGTGTGCAACGCTCGGGACCGCCCGAGTCGATGACCGTCGACGAGGCCTTGCGACGGCTCGAGAGCGACGACGTGCTCCCCAACGTCCACCTGCGGGACCTCGTTGCGCACTGTGGCTCGGCCACGGCCGCGGGACCCCGCGCCTACTTGGTCGGCTCGGGCCGCTCCAACTCCAAGACCCGCTCCAACTCCAAGACCCGGGTGATCATCCCGGTCGAGCCGAACCGAAACTGCGAGGCCTTCGTGGCTGCGGCGACGGGCAGCGCTCGGAGGGCTCGCCCCACCATCGTCGCCAAGCTCGTCCAGCGCGACGCGCTCGATGCTAGCGAGCCCGCGTTCGAGCTTCACCCGCAGGGGTCCGCGTTCTGGATGCTCGCGATGGCGCTGGTTCTGCTCGGGGTGGGCAGCTACGGCCTGCGCTCGGGCCTGCGCCCCGCCCCGACACACGTGCCGCTGCCCCGCACGGCGGTGCGCAAGCCCGCCGCCGATCTGCCTGCGCCGACCGACGGCCTCGATCCCTTCCGCGTCAGCCCCTCCGAGGACGGGCTGCTCTCGCGTCCGCTGCGGCCACGCGAGGCCTGGTTTCGCCAGGTACGCCGCACCAACCTCCTGGTCTCCGCGCTCGCCGGCGCGCTCCTGTTCGCGAGCGTCGCGTGGGTCGCGTCGGTCACCATGAGATCGGCGCGTGCGTTCGAGCTCGAAGAGGACGGTGTCGTCCCCGAGCACGCGACCGTGCATGGCGAGGTGCGCTCCCGCGCATGGGTGTTTCACACCGCGGTGCTGTCCGCGATCTACACCGACCACGCGGGCCAGCCGCACGCCACCCGCACCTCGTTCATGCTCATCGATCCGAGCCCACGCACGCGAGGACCCGCGGAGCTCCGCTACGATCCGCAGCACCCCGAGCGCGCCGCGTTCTCGTGGGAGGTCGACTTCGCGGGACCGCGCCTGCTCGTCATGCTGCTGGGAGCGGCAGCCCTGCTTGCCGCCGGTGTGAGCACGATCCTCCTATCCCGCGCCCGACGCCGCGAAGCTCACGCCATTCGCGAGACCATCCACGCCGGAGGCCACGAGGTGCTCCTACGTGTGCTCGAGGAGCGCCCCAACCTCGTGCGCGGCGAGCACGTGACCACGACCTACGTCCTCGAGCTCCCCGAGGGCGGCACCCTCGAGAAGACCC
>JBFIJN010000692.1:0-3500 GCA_041600735.1 Nannocystaceae bacterium | reverse complement strand
CTCGCCCTCGATGATGAGTCCGATCGCGACCCTCGTGTCCTCGAGACCATGCAGCGCCTCGCGAGCTTCGCGAGAGCGCTGCGCATACGCGAGCGCGGTGGCGTCGTCGCCACGATCGCGCGCCAGGTTGGACAGCGAGGCCAGCACGATCGCCTCGTTGGGCATGCCGGCCACCAGCGGCAGCGCAGTCTCGAAGGCCGCCGCCGCCTCATCCAGCCGACCGATGCGCTGCTCGACCTGCCCCAGCGTGACCGCGATCGCGGCGACGTTGGGGTGCTCGGGGCCGAGCGCATCGCGAAGGATCTCCAGCGCCCGTCGGGCATGATCCGCCGCCTTCGTGTAGTCGCCCTGGCGAATCCACGCATTGGCGAGGTAGTTGTGCATGATCCCCACGCGAGGGTGGCGCGGTCCGAACGCTCGCTCTCCCGCCGCCAGCGCGTCGCGGGACGCGACGAGCCCCTCGTCGAAGCGACCGGCCCGCACCAGCGCATTGCCGAGATTCGACTTCGCGGTCGCAAACGATGGATGGTCCTCCCCGAGCGAGCGCCCGAGCTGCGCCATGCCTTGCTCGAGCGTGACGATCGACGCTTCGAGGTGCCCGAGCGTGAGCTGCAGGTTGCCGAGCGCCGCCAGTCGGCTCGCGTCGAGCTCGGGGTCGGACCCGAGCCGCACGAGCGCCGCGCTGGCGTGCCGATTCCACTCGAGCGCCTCCTCGGCCCGGGACTGCCACGCGCCCAACACATCGATGAGCTCGATCGAAGCGCGCGCGGCGACCTCGTCGCGCCCCAGCGAGACCCCCAGCAGCGCGGCTTCGGTGAGCAGGGCCTCGGCGCGCTCGGCCTCGCCCTTGCCCTTGTGGATCCGCCCGGTCATCAGCAGCGCCTCGGCCTCGATGAGCGGGAGCTCGAGCCCCCGCGCCCGCTCGAGCGCGGGGGTGGCCAGCGCGAGGGCGTCGTCGAAGCGACCGACCGTCCCCAGCGACTCCGCCTCGAACAGCACGCGGCGCAGCTCCTCGGCCGCTAGCCGACTGGGCGCGTCGTGGGGGAGCACGTCGCTCGGGTCCTCGCACCCCGCGATCGAGCGCAGCCCCGTGACCGCCCCGATCGCATTTTGGATCGCCTTGCCCTCGCCGCTCTCGAGCACCTCGACCACGCTGCGCAGCTCGTCGCGGCGGCGATCGAGGCAGGCCATGCGTCGATCGAGGAGCGCCGCCTCGACGGCCGCCTCCCGTCGATCGCTGCACACCTGCTCGTAGGCGCTCGCCCACTCCCCCGCGTAGCGATCGAGGTGCCCTTCGATCCGCGGCCACGAGTCGACCGCGTAGCCGAGCCCGCTCTCGTCGACCGTCTGGTGGAGGACCGCCGCGCGGGCCGGGTCCCACACGCCTTGCATGCGCTCGGCCGCCGGCGGGCAGGCCGCGGGAGCCCCTGGCGCATCGCCGTGCAGCGCCCAGGCCACCGCGAGCGAGCCCCCCACCGCGCCCAGGGCGAGCCCGGGGAACGCGAGCCGGCCCCCGAGCGGCCGAGCGGCGCGCTCGAGCGCGGTCAGCAGCGCGGTCATGGACTCCCAGCGATGCTTGCGATCGGGCTGCAGCCCGCGCAGCAGGACCTTCACCACCCGTCGCGGGACCGGATGGTGTCGCGGTAGCTCGCGAAGCTCGTTGCGCACCTTGGCGCCGGCCAGCTCCTTCAGCGTCGTGCCGGCATAGGGTCGCTCCGCGAAGAACCCCTCGTAGAGCGACAGGCAGAACGCATATTGATCACTGCGCGCGTCGGCGACCTCGCCCAGGTGCTGCTCCGGGGCCATGTACGCGGGGGTGCCGAGCGCCACGCCCGTCTCGGTGAGCATGCCCGAGCGTCGCCCCGAGGTCGTGCTCGCCTGCCCCGAGAGCGTGGTGGTGGCCTCGGACATGAACGCGAGCCCGAAGTCCACCACCCGCGGTCGTCCATCATCGCCGACCAGCACGTTGCTGGGCTTGAAGTCACGGTGCACCAGCCCGCGGTCGTGCGCCGCCACCAGCCCCAGACCCGCCGTACAGAAGATCTGCAGCACCTCTCGCCAAGGCCGCGGCGCCTGCTCGAGCCACTCGCGAAGATCGATGCCCGGGACCAGCTCCATGCCGATGTAGATCGACGCGCCGTCGGTCCCCACGTCGTAGACCTGCACCACGTTGGGGTGCGAGAGCTCGGCGAGCGCACGCGCCTCCTGCCGCAGCCGCTCGCGCGCCGCCTCGCTGCGCGCCGCCTGGGGATGCAGCAGCTTGATCGCGACGTCGCGCGAGAGCTCGGGATCGTGCCCGCGATACACGACCCCCATGCCCCCCGCCCCCAAGCGGCCGGTGATGCGGTAGCGACCCAGCATCGCGGGGTCCCGCGCCGCGAGGGCTCGACCGAGCGCTTGGTCCGACTCATCGAGCCCGCCGACTCGCGTCACGTCATCCGGGGTGCCAGCAGAGTCGGACATCGCGACGAAACCACGCTAACACGGAGCGGCCAGCCACGGCGGCCGAACACGCAGGTAGGCCGCGAACGCCACTCGGAGCACCCGTCATGACCGACCTCGACGAAATTGCGACGCTCATCGCCGCCGGTAAGAAGATCCAGGCCATCAAGGCCTTTCGCGAGCTCATGGGGGTTGGCCTCCTCGAGGCCAAGAACGCCGTCGACGACTTCGAAGCGCTTGGCCGCTGGCCGGCCGCCGTGCACGTTGGCCGGCCGCAGGTCGAGCGCGAGCCCACGCGACCCAAGGCCCACCTCCTGCACCCGGTGGAGCAGCTCGCCGCCCAGGGCAACCTGATCGCCGCGATCAAGGAGCTTCGCGCGCTGACGGGCTTGGGCCTGAAGGAGTCCAAGCAGTCCGTCGACGACTACAACGCGCTAGGGCGCTGGGACGCGACCGTGCTCGAGGCGATCGGCGAGTCATCCGCCGCCGCGCGGCCACCGGTCGCGGCCACGGCGGGTGCTCCCGCGGTCGAGCAGGACTCGCTGGCGCGGGTCCTCGCGGCGCACCTCGGCGATGCGGCCCGCATCCACCTCCGCGTGCCCACCCAGCGAGGCGGACACGAAGGCGAGCTCGTCATGCTCCGCGACCGCGCCTGCTTCGTGCGCGGCGATCGAGCGCAGCGGCAGGTGGACTGGGTGACCAGGTACGATGCCGTGACCCACCTCGAGATCGAGGACGCAGCGGGCACCGTCCTCGAGATCCACGTCGGCCCCGTGCAAGAGCGCTTCGTGCTGAGCGCGACGGATGCCGAGGCCGCGCTGGCCCTGTTTCGCGTGTTTGGCTAGAACCACACGCGAGCCCCTGCGGTCGGCCCGTGCAGGACCACGTCCCCCACCCGCCGCGCCTCGTAGCCACCAAAGATCTCCCAGCGCTGCACCAGCGCGCCCACCGTGCCGCGCCCCAGCATGGTCTGCGCCGCGCCGAGCGTGCCCAGATCGAAGCGCCCGCGCAGCACCAGCGGGCGGATCGGGAGCACCGTCGTCTGGAACGTCGCGTTG
>JBFIJN010000691.1:0-3503 GCA_041600735.1 Nannocystaceae bacterium | reverse complement strand
CGTTGGAATGGCTCGGACTGCACCGGGTCGCGGTCGTGGCGGTCGTCCTCGTAGCGGCCGTGAGCCACGCCCTCGATCGCACGACTTGCTCGTTGCAGCAATGCGGCATCGACCTTGGTCGCATGCTCGTGCCTGATCCAGGCGACGAGCTCCAACCCCGCAAGTACCAACAAGACCCCGGGCTCGAGCTTGCTCTCCCGCTGTCTGGCGAGCACGTCGACCATCGCCACACCAACATCGGGGATCGAGCTCAGATACTCTCGAATGGCGAGTAGCTCGGTGGTCTTGCCGCACCCGATCCCACCCATCAACAGATGCGAGCTAGCGGGCTCGATGTCGAGGCGGGCGCCGATCCGCGAAGCGATTGCCCCCGGAGGCGCCACGTAGAAGCCCTCCGCGACTGCCCGGTCGGGTGATGCCGTCGGATCGAGACGGCGCATGTAGTCCCGGAAGCGGGCTCGGCGATCCATTGCCATCGACATCATGGTACCGCGCGCCCGCTGAATGTCCCAGACGCCAACCCCGCCCGTCAGCCACTCTCGCCCGGCTCGCGGACCAACACCGCGCGCGTATACAGCAGCGAGAATCCGCGGCGCAGCACGTTGTGTTGCGACTTGGATCCGGGCAGCGTGGTGACCACCGCGAGATCGCAGCCGGCTTGGGCAGCTTCGGCCAAGCGCGTCTCGAGCAGCGCGGACTGGACTCCGTGACGACGGTGGCCCGGCAGCGTGGCCGCGCCGCACAGCGTGGCCACGCCCTCGGACATGCGCAGGCTGGCTCCGCCGGCGGGCTCGCCTGCGCGGCGGGCCAGGTAGCGCACGAAGCCGGCGGCGCTGGCCATGTCGCCGATCGCTTGCTCGAGCGCCTCGCGGGGGAACTCCTCGGGGGCGGCCACGCCCTGGAGGTCGGGGGTGGCGAACCCGGACACCAGGATGTCGAGCCAGGCGGCCAGCTCGTCGGCGTCGCTGCGCGCGATGTGGATCGCGGTGTTGCTCGGGCCCGCGGCGTCGGGTGTGAGCGAGCGGCCGAGCACGTCTTCGAAGCCCATCAACACGTAGCCGCGGCGAGTGAGCAGCGGCGCGAACGAAGGATCCGCGAGCGAGGAGAGCTCGATCTGGAGCGGGGCGCCGTGCGCCGCGAAGGCGCGCTCGATCGCCTCGAGCTCGGCGAGGTCGAGCGGTCCGCCAAAGCCGAGCCCGGCGAGCTTGTCGAGCGGCGAGCCAGGCCCCGCAAACGTGGCGACGCCGCCCGCGATGGGGCACACCAGCGTCTGGGCGTGAGGCCGACGCAGCGCAGCCGCACGCGTACAGTCGGCGATGAGGCGAGCCTCGGCCTGCTCGATGCGTGCGGCGAGCTCGATGCTGGGTATGAGCACTACAACCCCCGGGTCCACGGGATCCTCTCGCGAGGATTCCACGTCATGGTGCGCGATCCGAATTGGCCGACGTCCAGCTCGGGATCGTCGCTCTGCAGCAGCGCCAAGAAGCGCTGCCCGGTGAGCAGGAACTCGTGCGACATCTCCGAGACCACGCCCAGCAGCGCGCGCAAGCCCTCGGCGTCTTGGCCCGCGATGCGGTGCATCCCCGGCAGCACCAGCGCCACGCCGCCCTGCTCGGGCACGAACAGCTCCGAGAGCCCCTCGCGCAGGCCCTCGAGCGTGGGCTCGTAGTCATCGGCGAAGCCGAGCTTGAGCCGCGCCTCGAAGTGGAAGCTGTCGATCGTGTCGAGCGCTTCTTCGTCGAACTGGATCACCTCGTAGCGCTCGAGCGCGAACCAGGCGAGATCTTCTCCGAGCACCTCATACTGATAGTAGAGCGCGACGCCGCCGTCCGCGAGGATCTCGAAGTCGAGACGGTTGCAGTCCTCGGAGCGAAACACGGCCACGTGGCCCGGAGCGTATCACCGCGCCGTGGCCGGGGCGATCGCGATTCTCGGGCCGAGCTCCTCGCCGCGCTAGGCGGCGCGCGCCGGATCGGTCGGCGAGTCGAGGCGAACGAGCCGGCCCGGCATGCCGTGCTTGGGCCGCAGCGTGACCTTGGGATCGAGCTCGACGGCCTCCGGCCGCAGGACCTCGACGACATGGTGCTGGATGACCGTGGCGAGGATGATCTTGGCCTCCATGAGCGCGAAGTGATTGCCGATGCAGACGCGGGGCCCGGCTCCGAACGGCAGATAGGCGTGCTTGGGGCGGCCCTCGGCCCGCTCGGGAGCGAACCGGTCGGGATCGAAGCGCAGCGGATCGGCCCACAGCCCGGGGTGCCGATGCAGCACCCACGGCGAGACCGCCACGATCGCACCCTTGGGGATCCGCCACGGGCCGATCTGATCGTCGGCGAGGGCCTGCCGCTCCACGATCCACGCGGGCGGATACAGGCGCATGACCTCGTCGATCACGTGACCGGTGTAGACCAGCCGGGGCAGGTCGTCGAAGCCAGGGGCACGACCGCCGAGCACGGTGCTGGCCTCGTCGCGCACGCGGGCGGCGACCTCGGGGTGCTGATGGAGCAGCATCCAGGTCCAGCTCATCGCGGTCGCGATCGTCTCGTGCCCGGCCATGAACAGGGTCATCACTTCGTCGCGCAGCTGCTGGTTGGTCATGCCCTCGCGGTCGGACTCGTCGGTCGCGGCCATCAGCGTGCCCAGCACGTCCTCGCGTGGCGCCTCGCCCTCGCGCATGCTCTGACGACGCTGCTCGATGATCTCGTGGACGATGCCATCGAGCACCCGCTTGGCCCGGGCAAAGCGCAGGTTGCTGGGCGTGGGCAGCCACAGCGGCAGGCGCACGATCGACTCGGCGTACTCATTGGCCTTGTGCAGGCTGGTCGTGACCGCAGGGCCGAGCGCCCCGAGATCGGTGCCGAGATCCGTACCAAAGAGCGTGCGACCCACGATCCGCAGCGTCAGCTGCATCATCTCGTGGTGGACATCGATGTCGGCGGCGCCGGCCTGCGTGCGAGCCTGCCACTCGTCGAGCAGCTCGCGCACGCACTGCCCCATCGCGTCGGCGAGCGCGGCGAGGCGCTGGCGATGAAACGCGGGCTGGGCCAGCTTGCGCTGCCTTCGCCAGTGATCGCCCTCGGAGGTGACCAAGCCATTGCCGAGCACCAAGCGCAGGCCCTCGTAGTTGCGGCTCTTGACGTAGTTGCGGTGGTTCTTCACCAGCACGTGCTGGGCGTAGTCGGGATCGGCCACCGAGATGAAGCGAATCGGGCCCGCCCTAAAGCAGACCGCATCACCATGCTCCTCGCGCCCGCGGGTCAGCGCGGTCAATGGATCGCGCAGGAGCTTGAGGCTGCCGAGGATCGGCAGCCCGCGCGGCCCGGGTGGCAGCCCCTCGTCGTGGCGGGAGACGAGCAGCGGCGGCGAGGAAGAATGTGAGGCAGTCCTCATGTTTGACGAAACATGAGGCGGTCCTCATATTTTGTCGAGTGGCGGGTGCGAGCAAGATCGGCAAGGCGGCGAAGAAGCGCGTTTCCAAGGCTTCAGCGCCCCGTTCCGCCGCG
>JBFIJN010000690.1:0-3511 GCA_041600735.1 Nannocystaceae bacterium | reverse complement strand
GGAGGCCGGCCAGTCCTCGACCGAGGGTGATGCGAGCTCGGCCGACAGCACGGGGGGCGGCGAGCCAGCGGCGTGCATCGACACGCCCGCGCCCTCGCGCAGCGCGCTGGTGTTCGACGGGGTCGACGATCACGTGACGATGGGCGTGGCGCCCGAGCTCGGGCTCGAGGCGTTCACGGTCGAGGCGTGGGTGCGCCGCGACGGCGCGGGCGATGAAGCCGGGACTGGCGTGGGTGGCCTGCAGCTGGTGCCGATCGCCGGCAAGGGCCGCGGCGAGAACGACGACACGATCTACAACTGCAACTACTTGTTCGGGTTCCGCGACAACGTGCTGGGTGCCGACTTCGAGGACGCGATCGATGGGGGCAACCACCCCGTGATCGGGACTACGACGATCACCTGGGGAGAGTGGCACCATGTTGCGGTCACCTATGACGGCGCGACCTGGGCCTTGTACGTGGACGGGCAGCTCGACGAGCAGCTCACGGTCGATGCCACGCCGCGTGCGGACAGCATCCAGCACTTTGCGATCGGTACCGCGATGAACTCCGAGGGCACCGCCGCCGGGCGGCTGGCGGGCGCGGTCGACGAGCTGCGGGTGTGGAACCATGCGCGCAGCGAGGCGGAGCTGGCCGCGGGGATGTACGAGACGATCGCGAGCGGCGACGGGCTGGTGGCCCGCTGGGCGCTCGATGAGGCCGACGCGGGCGCACCCGACGGCGTGGGCGGCCACGACGGCACGATCGTGGGCGCGACATTCGAAGCGGACGGGGCGGTGCTCGATCGCGGGCAGCCCCCGACGGTGGCGGGGATCAGCCCGGCCAATTCCGCGGTGCTGCCCACGAATGGGGCGGAGCTGGGGCTGACGATCAGCGACCCCGACGGGGATGCCATGGTTGCAACGTTCCACCTGCGCGAGCTCGTGGCCGAAGACGATTTCACGGTGGTCGTGCTGCCCGACACGCAGTACTACTCCGACGTCGACTCGGCCAACGCAGGCAGCCCCGACTATTTCCACGACCAGACCCAGTGGGTTCGCGACAATCGCGAGGCCTACAACATCCTGGCCGTGATCCACAACGGCGACATCGTGAACCACGGATCCGCGCCCGAAGAGTGGGTGATCGCCGACGCCGCGATGGCCCGGCTCGAGACGCCCGAGCCCGGGCTGCCCGATGGCGTGCCCTACGGGGTGTGCGCGGGCAACCACGACCAAGACAGCAACAGCGCCAACGGGGCCACCGTGGGGTTCAACACCCACTTTGGGCTCGAGCGCTTCGCCGGCCGCTCGTACTACGGCGGGCACTATGCCGACGACAACGACGAGAACTGGATGTGGTTCGAGGCGGGCGGGCTCGAGTTCGTGGTGGTGAGCCTCCAGTACGATCTCACGCCGGATCCGGCGGTGAACGCCTGGGCGCGCTCGGTGTTCGAGGCCCACCCCGATGCGTTCGGGATCTTGAACGCTCACTACATCTTGACCGGCGGCGGCAATTTCAGCACACAAGGGCAGGCGATCTACGACGCGCTGCGCGGCACCGACAATGTGCAATTGATGACCTGCGGACATGTGTCGAACGAGCAGCGCCGCACCGACGTGTACCAAGGCAACGTGATCCACTCGATGCTGGCCGACTACCAGGGCGACGGCGACGGCGGCTCGGGCTTCCTGCGCATCTGGGAGTTCTCGCCCGCCAACGACGAGCTGACCGTGCGCAGCTACTCGCCGAGCTTCGATACGTGGATGGTGGACGACAACAGCGAGTTCACGCTCGAGGTCGACCTGCCCGGCGCCGGCGGGCCGTTCGCGGTGACGAGCGTGGTCGACCCGGCTCCGAATGCGACCGCAACGAGCCTCGCGGGGCTGCTGCCGGGGCGCACCTACGAGTGGTACGCGACCGTGAGCGACTGCGCGCACACCGTGCAGACGCCCGTGCGGCGGTTCAGGACGGAGTGAGGATCGCGAGCGTGCGGGCGATCAGCCACCACGCCGCGAGCCCACCGATCGCGCGGGCGAAGAGCGGCTGAAGCCCGGCGAGGCGGCGGCCGAAGAGACGCACCGCGAGGACCACCACCACCACCACGGCGAGCTGTCCGAGCTCCACGCCGAGGTTGAACCAGAGCAGGCTGCGGCCCACCCACCCCGGCGGCAGGCCCCACTCGGCCATCGCCCCGGCGAAGCCGAGTCCGTGCACGAGCCCGAACACCAGCGCGACCAGCCACGGCGCGCGACGGGTGAGCGTGGGTCGCTCGTGGGTGGCCTCGCGGGCCACGAGCACGACGCTGGCGGCGATCGTTGCCTCGACCGGGGCCGCGGCGAGCGTGAGCAGGCCGGTGGCCGCGAGCGCGAGCGTGATCGAGTGCGCGAGCGTGAATGCGGTGATCGTGGTGACCAGGCGACGCAGGCTGCGGGTGCCCACCACGAGCAGTAGGCCGATCACGAACGCGAGGTGATCGTAGCCGCCCAGGATGTGCTCGACCCCGAGGGTGAGCCACGCCCAGCCCGAGCGGCCGGGGGATCGATCGACGCGCAGGGTGGGCGAGCCCTCGGTGAGCATGGCTTCGACGCTGCGGTCGTCGAGGAAGCGGACGAGCCCCATCACGCGCAGGCGCGCGGTGGTCGAGGTGCGCAGGGTGATCTCGCCGTGAAGGCCGCTGGGCGTGCAATCGAGCTGCTCGGCGCGACGCTGGCAGTGCTCGGGAAACACGAGCTCGATGCGCGGAGCGGCCTCGGTGGTGTCGACGGGCTCGGTGAAGGCGATGGTGAACACGCCGGGTGTTTGCTCGACGAGCGTGAGTACGCCGGGGTGCAGCCCGTGCGCGGCGGCAGGGCGCGAGCCGAGGGTGATCAACAGCGCGAGCACGAGCCCAGTCGCGAGCGTCCGCAGGCTCATGGCGAGACCACGATCTGCCAGCGATTGCGCAGCGCTAGCTTGGCTTGCTCGAGCGCGCTCGCTTGCTGGGCCTGCGCCCAGTCGTGAGCGACCTGCTCGCGAACGGCCCCGAAGTCGAGCGACGTCCCCGACGCCCGGCGATCGATGCGCACGAGGTGCTGACCCACGCTCGAGCTGCGCAGCGCCCAGGTCCCCGGTGGTTGGGTCTCCATGCCCGCCGTGAATGCCTCGCCAAAGCGCTCGGTGAGCTCGGCGAGCCTACGGCCGCGAAAGCGGCGACCCCCCGGGAACGTGTCACCGAGGCCGTTGGGATCGGCCCCGCTCTCGAGCAATCGCAGCAGCTCGCGGGCCTTGGCGCGGGCGCGGTCGTCGAGGCCCTCGACGAAGACCTGCGTGAAGTCGACGCGCTCGGGTCGGGCGTACTGGTCGGCGTGGTCGTCGAGCCACGCCCGCAGCTCGGCCTCGGTGGGCTCGGCGATCACGACCTGCGATTTCAGCACGTAGGCCATCTGCGAGGCCACACGCTCGCGCACCTGCGCGTCTCCCTCGGCGAGCCCGCGCGCGAGACCCTCGCGATAGAGCACCTCCTCGTCGATGAAGCGCTCGACGAGCCGCTC
>JBFIJN010000689.1:0-3512 GCA_041600735.1 Nannocystaceae bacterium | reverse complement strand
GGCGATGGTGGTGCGAAACGCGAACGCCTCGAGCTCGAACCATGGATGACGCACCAGCGTGCCGACCTCGAGCGCCAGCGAGCGCTCGGGGCGAAGGTCGGCGTTCTCGTACTGGTAGCCGGGGCCCACCTGCTGGCGCGAGGTGAGATCGTCGAGGTTGGGCGCGCGGAACCCCTGATCCACGTTGAACACGAAGGTGAGCCACGGCACCGCATCCACGGCGATCCCCGCGTTGCCCACCGCGGCACCCCACTGCTCGTGCACCGGCTTGGAGTCGGTCTGCGGCTCGCCGTCGGCGCTCGCCACCACCAACGCCGCGCGTCCGCCCGCGCGCAGGCGGATCGCCTCGGCGAGCTCGGCGTGCACCTCGGCCCAGCTGCCCGAGGTCATGTACTGGGCCCCGTCGAGGTACTGCCCGCGCGGGCGAGCGACCGAGATGTCCACGTCGGTGAACGTGATCTCCTCGGCGCTGCGCAAGCGGTCGTAGTAGAGATCGAGGCCGTAGCGCACCCCCAGCGTGGCCCACGGAGCGAGCTCGAATTCGTGGGTGTCGACCACGAGCGAGGTGCCGGCCGTGTGCACGTCGTCTTCGCCGTCGAGCTCGGTGGTCGAGGGGCTGCCGCGTCGCTCCTGCCGTAGCTCGTGCTGCTTTTGGTACGACACCGTCATGCGCGCGTGCTCGGCCGCCGCGGGGCCGTGGCTGGCCTCGTAGGCGCCATACGTCAGCGTGCGGAACTGCTGCAGGTACGTGAGGCACTCGTCCTGCGGCGCGGTGCGGGGCGGACACTTGTCGGTGCGCGGGGCGTCGTACTGGCGATAGTCGTAGTAGCCGAGCGTGAAGCGGTGCTTGCTGCGGGGCTGCCACACCACGCGCGCATCATCGGTGAGCTCGCGAAAGCCGGTGCCGAGCTGGGTCTTGCCGTCGGGGCCGAACACGGGGGGCACGGTCTGTGGCTTGCCGGTCTCGGGCTCGAGCACCGGGCCGCCCGTGCGCAGCTGCCCCACGTTGCGATAGCCCGCGCCCACGATCACCCCCCACTTGTGACCGAGCGACATGCTGGTCTGTCCGCGCCCGCCGATCTCGGCGTCGGCGGTGGCGCTGCGCAGGATCGCTCGCGGATGCACGACCACCTTGCGGGCGCCGCGAGCCCGGGGCTCGAGCACGGGCTCGATCGGTGTGGCGATGAGCGCACCGCCAATCGCGTCCGAGCCCCAGCGCGTCGACGCGCTCCCGCGCTGCACCTCGAGCTTGTCGACCGTGCGCGAGTCGATGGTGAAGAAGTACTGGTTGGGCCCCTGGCGGAACGTGCTGTTGTTGAGCCGCACGCCGTCGAAGAACATCACCGTCTGCTGCCCGGTGAGCCCGCGCAGGTAGGGCGAGGCCTGGCCGTGGGCCGTCTGCTGGATGTAGACCCCGGGCTCCCCCCGCAGCGCATCCGGGGCCGAGCGAGGCAGCCGCTCGGTGAGCTCCTCGCGCGAGACGACCGAGGCCGCCCGATCGCGCGCGGGCTCGGGACGCCGCGGTCGCACGACCAGCACGCGACGCTCCGGCGCCTGCGGCTCGGCTTCGTAGTCGTAGACCCCAGCGGGCGCGGGGCTCACCGTGGCCTCGGCGGGCGGCCGCGCGGCCTCGGCGGGCACGGCCTCCACCCCCGGCGCCTCTGCGTCGAGATCGACGGGAGGCTCGAACCACGCCGTTTGGGAAGCGATCAGTGCGATCGCCCATGCGCTCGCTACCGCCACGGGCCGTCATCTTGGTGCATCGGCCGCGGGATGTCTCCCCGGGGGACTCCCGCGATCCCATCGAGGGGATCCCCTCGGTACCTTGCGTTCAGGCGGGGTTGCCCCCCAGCGCCCATCCGCTCAGCCCGTGTTCACCAGGGTCAGCCCCCAGCCGGTCATGTCGCTGTACGTGTACGGACCGGTCAATCCCTGATAGCGATCCCACGTGCCGGTGTCCGGGTCGATCTTGAACGCGCTGTCGGTCTGGTCGACCATCCACACGTAGCCATCGAAGTCGATGCTGACCCCACGCGAGCTGGGGCTCACGCCGGTCATGTCGATGGTCTGCACGATCGCCATGCTCTCCACATCGAAGGCGATCACCCCGGTCGTGCTCCACGGGTAGATCGCCATCCACATGCGCCCGGCGGCGTCCTCTTGGATCCCGAGACCCGTGACTCCGGCGACCGTCTGCCACGTGCCCAGCAGCGGGTCGTAGCGGCCGATCCCGCCCTGGTAGCCCGCCAGCCACACGCGGCTCGAGGAGTCGATGGTGATGCCGTAGGGGACCACGGGCGCCGGTACGGGGATGATCTCGTAGCTGGCGCCATCGGCATCCACGTGCACCAGCGGGTGCGGCGTGCCGGCATCGCGCGAGTGGAACCAGAAGTCGTCGTTGGCATCGACGGCCCCGCCGTAGGGCCCGTAGCTGCCCGAGCTGAGCTCGGGTACCGGCACTTGGATCTCGATCGATCCGGTCTCCCCGTCGAGCCGCATGGCCACCACGGTGCCGGCGGAGTTGGTCACGGCCGCCGTGGTCCAGATCTTCTGCTCCACGTATGCACACTCGCGCGTGTCGAACGTCCCCGAGGTCCAGGCCACGGGGCGCTGCTGGTTCTGCCCCGCGGGCGTCGGCGTGTACCAGGCCAGGCACTCATCGTCGCCCCAAGCGCGGATGTCGGCCGAGCCCGTCGAGGTCTGGATCCCCGGCACGCCGTTGCTCTCCACGCAGCGATCTTCGCGGGCGTAGATCTTGGCGATGCCGCCCAGGCGATTGGCGATCGCCACGTCGCCCTCGAGGTTGACCGAGGTCCGCGACGGGCTCCCCGCCGAGTCGGGACGCACGCGATAGCGGCCGAGCTCCAGCATCGTCTGCGTGTCGATCTTCGACACCGTGCCCTGGGCGGAGTTGGCCACCCAGATGTACGTGAAGTCGAGGCCACCGTTGCCGGTCCCGCTGCACGCGGGAACATCGGTCGCGCCCACGTCGAACACCAAGCCGTCGTCGTTGCTGCTGGTGCTGGTCGGCGGCGAGGTGTCGTCGAGCGAGCCGGGGCCGGAGACGGAGCCCATCGTGCCGTCGGCCTGGGTGGCCTCGCTCGCCGCCGCGGTGCTGCCCGCGGACACGCTCACCGACGAGAGGCTGGTGGCATCGTCGGCGCTCGCCCGCCCCTCGTCGCCCTCGCTGCCGCCGCAGGCCACCATCACCGGTAAGAACGCCACGGCCCAGGTCGTCTTGTGCATCGTCGAGATCCCCCGGATCGGTTGTAGGGCAACGCGGGGCGCAGAGCCAGCTATTCGCTGGCTTCGGTCCCCTCGCCTCCCTCGCCCTCGCCCCCGGCCTCTCCCTTCTTGGGCAGCAAGATCTCGCCCCACAGCACCAAGTGGTCGCTCACATCGCGCTGCGGGGGCTCGGCCACCACGACCGTGGGCCACGGCGCATCCTCGGGGTCGACCTCGCCGCGCACGATGAGATCGCTGCCCGAGGTCTCGGCTGCGCGCAGCGTCAG
>JBFIJN010000688.1:0-3515 GCA_041600735.1 Nannocystaceae bacterium | reverse complement strand
GGTCACGTCAATCCGCTGCGCGTGCGCGAGGGCGGCGTGCTCAAGCGCATCGGGCACACCGAGGCCTCGCACGATCTCCTGGTGATGGCCGGCTGCAGCCCGGTGGCGGTGCTGTGCGAGATCATGGGCGACGACGGCGAGATGCTGCGCCTGCCGCAGCTGCGCACGCTCGCCGATCGCATGGGGCTCGCGATCGGCAGCATCGCCGACGTGGTGGCCCACCGTCACCTGCACGAGCGGCTGGTCTCGCGGCTCGACGCGCGCACGCTCAACACCCGCTGGGGTGAGCTCGTGGCGCATCGCTACCGCAGCCACGTGGATGGCGGTCGCTACACCGCGCTCGTGCTCGGCGAGCTGGAGCCCGGGCAGCCCACCGTCGCGCGCATGCATGCCGCGTCGCTCACCGACGACCTGTTCGCGATGCTCGATGATCGCCAGCCCTGCACGCTCCAGCGCGCGCTCGACCGCATCGCGAGCGAGGGCCACGGCGTGATCGTGTACATCGAGAGCAGCGACGACGGGGCCGAGGTCATCGACGAGCGCATCTACGGGATCGGGGCCCAGATCCTGCGCGACCTCGGGGTGCAGCGCCTGCGCCTGCTCACCGATCACCCGCGACGCCGCGCCGCGCTGCAGGGCTTCGGCCTCGAGCTCGTGGAATTCGTGCCGCTCTCGACCGCGATGGGCGACCTCCTACAGCTCGCGCCGCGCTGAGGGAAGCAACTACAGCGTCTACACACGCGATCGGGCGGCCTGCGGGCCACGTACGCACGCGTACGCGAACTTCGGATCCGATCGAGAATCGCAACGATCTTCGCAACCGATCGAGCGTGCGCACGTCGATCGGTGTGCTTGATTCCTAGCCCCCCCAATGGTCGCTTTGATCCTTCGATCCCCCATCCCCCTTCATCCTCTTCAGCCTCTCCTCTTCACCACGCTCGCGCTGCTTGGCGGCTGCTATCAGGGATTTACTGGCCCCAGCGATTCCAGCGCCACCGAGGGTGGTGGTGACGCCGAGGGGAACCCCGGCGAGGGCTCGGGCGATGACGGCTCGAGCGGTGGCTCGGGCGACGACGGCGAGCTGCCCCCGCTGCCCCCCGAGACCTCGGGCGTGTGCGAGGGCCTCGAGGCCCGCGACGTCAGCCAGCCCAGCGCAGTGCTCGAGGGCGCCGACTGCAACGAGGCCGCGATCCGCAGCGCAGTGGCGGCGGGCGGCACGATCGTCGTGCGTTGTCCCGATGCGCCGGTGACGTTCACCGCCGAGATCCTCATCACCCACGACACCGTGATCGACGGCGCGGGGGTGACGGTGCTCGACGGCGGCGGCACCACGCGGCTGCTGCACAAGCGGCCGGGCCCCGACCTCCACCTGCAGAACATCACGCTTCAGCACGGCCAGGCCCCGGAGGCGCTCGGCGACCCCGAGGTCACCCAAGCCAATTGGTTCCAGTGGGCGGGCGGCGCGATCCTGGCCGAGTGCCACGACGACAGCGTGAGCGTCGGCGGCGGCGTCTACGGCAAGAACCTGGTGTGCCGCGACAACGCCACCGGCTCGCACACCCGCGACCCCGACACGGGCCAGATCCTCGACACGGGCAACGGTGGCTGCATCTACTCGTTCACCTGCACGTTCCACTGCGACGAGTGCGATCTGAGCAACAACCGGGCCACGAGCGGCGGGGCCGTCGGCACACTGGGCGGCAAGACTCGCATCACGCAGAGCCGCTGCGCCGCCAACGAGGCCCGCTACGACGCGTCGAGCAACGACAACCAGGGCTGCGGGGGGTGCTACTGCCAAGACGGCACCGAGACCGCCCCGGGCGAGGACGACGTGAACTACGTGGAGCTGTGCGGCAACGTGCTGGCCGACAACCACTCCGACCGCGACGGCGGGGCGGTGTCGCTGTTCTATCGCCAGCACACCAACACGCGCTTCGCGTTCGAGCGCAACGAGTGCCGCGGCAACACCTCGGCCGAGGGCGGCGAGCTCTACGGCGGCGGCGGGTGCTTGTTCGTCTACGTCGATCCAACCACCAAGATCCCGTGGGCGCCCGACGAGGGCCCCGATGGGTTCGTGGTGGCCGGCAACGCGTTCATCGGCAACTCGACCGAGTACCTCGGCGGCGGCGCGGCGATCTACAACATCTGGGACACCGAGGTGCGCTTCGAGAACAACCTGTTCCTCGAGAACGAGGTGCGCACGAGCGACCAGAGCACGGGCGGCGGCGGCGGGCTGGGGCTCGTTGGCACCTACTTCTCGCTCGTGCACAACACGTTCGCGGGCAACGTCGCCCACAACTGGGCCGGCGGGGTGCAGCTCGGAGCGGGCGGCATCGAGCTGCACAACAACCTGTTCTTCGAGAACTACGGGCCGCTGGTGCTGGGCGATCTCATCATGTCGCCGTCGGAGCACGTGAACTGGAAGCTCGATGAGAGCGACGACGGCCAAGACACCGGCTTCTTGGTGTTCGCCAGCGCGGGCAATCTCTACTTCCCCAGCGTCACGCTGAGCGGCGAGCCGCGGCCCTCCCCGGCGGCGGTCGTGCTCGACCAGGAGCCTCGGCTGGGCGAGCTGACCGCGGACAGCTTTCCCGCGTACGTCCCGCTGCTGGCCGGGAGCCCGGCGGTCGACGCGGGCACCGCGGTTCCGGGGATCACCGTGGACATGCGCGGCGAGCCCCGCGATGCCGCGCCCGACATCGGCGCGTATGAGCGCGCGCAGTAGCGTACGCTCGTGCTCGGGAATGGCGGCGCATCGTCGATACGTTCGCGTGGGGATGCGCCGCATGCTCGAGGCCTCGGGGTTGCTCGCGTGGCTGGCCACGGCGTGCGTGCCGGCCGTTGGCCCCGATGCCGCGCGACGGGACGGCGAGGCCAACGCGAGCCCGAGGAGCCCGGCGGCGCCCCAGGCGAGCGCTCGAGCCGGTCGAGCCGGTCGAGCCGTAGCCGAAGGTCCGCTCGAGCTGGCGCTCGATGACGCGCCGCCGCGAGCGGCCGCCGAGGCGCTCGCGAGCGCGCCGGGTCGCGCGCTCGCACCCACCCACGCCGATCGCATGGGCTGGTCCGCCGAGGGGCGAACCTTCGTGCACTGCCGGCGCTTGCCCGGTCTCGAGTGCAGCGAGTGCCGCCTGCACCACGCCGATGGCCTCACGGAGTCGCTCGAGTCCGGGCCGGGGTGTGGCGAGGGGTCGGTGCCCGCCACCACCCTCGACGCTCGCCTCGACGCGCTGGGGCTCGGTCCGGGGGGCACCCAGTGGTCGCTGGGGGCCGAGCAGGTCCTCGCGGTCGAGACCCGCCAGCTCGAGGAGACCAACGCGGGCGAAGCACGAGCCGTGCTCAAGCTCGGGATCCGTGCTCGTGAGGGTGGGCCCACCTCCTGGCTGCTGCACGTCGATCCTTGTGAGGGCTGCGGTACCGATCAGGTGTGTGCCGCCCAGGCCCACTTCGACGCCGTCGCGCTCGATCCCAGCGGTAGCGAGCTGGCGGTGCTGATCCACGCGCTCGCTTCGGATGGC
>JBFIJN010000687.1:0-3516 GCA_041600735.1 Nannocystaceae bacterium | reverse complement strand
TCGGGCAGCGGCAGACCGCCGCTCGGCACCGGGTTGAGGAGGATCAACGAAGTGACGCGATCGGGGGCGCGAGCCGCCACCTGCTGCGCGAGCTGGCCGCCGAAGCTATGACCGATGAGGCCAAAGCTGCGCAGCGAGAGGTGGTCCGCCAGCGCGAGCACGTCCTCGACGTAACGATCGATCGAGTAGTCGTCGACCGCCCCCTCGGTACCGCGCAGGTTGGGAACGACGTAGCGGTGGGCGGGGGACAAGAACGGCTGCATGTCCGAGAACACGCGCGAGTCCATCATCCAGCCGTGCAGCATGATCCGGGCATCGCCCGAGCCACCGTGGTCCTCGAATCCCAGCGTGCCGCCGCCAGCACAGGGGTATCTTCCTGCCGTGGGTTGGTTCATCGGGTGAATCCTGCCGGTTAATTCGTTGGTGGAGAACACTGACCAGCGTCGCGCATGACCCGCGTCGGCCGCTGTGACGCCCGCGCGCAGGAACGCGCAACGGGTCGCCGGCCCCGCCGCGAGCGCTACGACAAGGCCCGCATCGCTGCATCTCCCTGCGAACGTCGTTGCGGTTACATTGCGCCGGCCAGGAGCCTCCATGCCCGTCGCCCCCGCCCTGCGCCTCGTCGCGTTGTCGTCGCTGCTCGCGATCGCCTGTGATCGCAGGGACTCGGGCGAGGCGGTCGTCACCGAAATAGTGGAGCCGGTGATCGAGGTGAAGATCGCGGCCGTCGAGCTGCACGCGGTACCCCACGAGCTGGTGCTCACCGGCAACGTGGTCGCTGATCGACAGTCCGATCTGGCCGCAAATGCCTCGGGTCGCGTGCTCGCGACCTACGTGGAGCGCGGGCAGGCGGTGAAGCAGAACGATCCGATCGCCAAGCTCGACGCGCGCGTGGCCAAGTTCTCGGCCAAGGCCGCGCGGGCGCAGTCGAAGCTCGCGCGCGAGCAGCTCGATCTGGCCAAGCTCGAGTGCGACCGCGCCGACAAGCTGCTCGCGAGCGGCACGATCTCGAAGGCCGAGTACGACCGCACGATGTCGCAGTGCACCACCGGCCGCACCTCGGTGTCGGCCGCCGAGAGCACCGCCGCGCTGGCCTCGGTGGCCACGGGCGACTCCACCATTCGCGCCCCGTTCGCCGGGATCGTGGGCGAGCGCTTCACCGAGGTGGGCGAGTACGTGCAGCCGTCCACGCGGGTGATCTCGCTCTACTCGATCGACCCCATTCGCGTGTCGATCGCGGTGCCCGAGGCCGAGGCCAACCGGGTCCAGCCCGGGCAGAAGGTCTCGTTCTCGGTGTCGGCGCTGGGCGAGCGTCGCTTCGAGGCCGAGATCCGCTACGTGAGCCCCGCGCTGCGCGAGGGCACCCGCGATCTGCTGGTCGAGGCGGTGGCGGAGAACTCCGAGCGGCTGCTGCACCCGGGGATGTTCGCGATCGTGCGCGTGCAGGTGGGCGAGCAGTCGCTGCCCACCGTGCCCGAGGCCGCGATCCGACGCGACGGCGCGCGCCGGCTGGTGTGGGTCGTCCGCGAGGGGCGAGCGATCGAGGCGCTCGTGCGCACGGGCCCCACCAAGGACGGTCGCGTCGCGATCATGGCCGGGATCGGCCCCGACGATCGCGTGGTGATCGAGGCCCCGCCCGAGCTCGTCGACGGCAGCAAGGTCGACGACGGCAGGATCGACGACACCAAGGCGGAGCCCTAGACCATGCAGTGGCTCGCCGAGATCTGCATCAAGCGCCCGATCTTCGCGACGGTGCTCGTCTTGATGATCTGCGTGGTGGGCGGGGTCGCCTACGGGCGCCTCGGCGTCGATCGCTTCCCCAAGATCGACTTCCCCGTCGTCACGATCACCACGCGCCTGCCCGGAGCCGCGCCCGAGGATGTGGAGACCGAGGTCACCGACCGCATCGAGCGCGCGGTGAACACGGCCAGCGGCATCGAGGAATTGCGCTCGGCCTCGGCCGAGGGCGTCTCGCAGGTATTCGTCACGTTCAAGCTCGAGAAGAACGTCGACACCGCGGCCCAGGAGGTGCGCGACCGGGTGAGCGCGGTGATGGCCGAGCTGCCCACCGGTATCGAGGCGCCGGTGGTCACCAAGGTCGACCCCGATGCCCAGCCGATCCTGTTCTTGTCGGTGCAGGGCGAGGGTCGCTCGATCCGCGACATCACGGCCTACGCCGAGCAGAAGGTGCGCCGCAACCTCGAGAGCATCTCGGGGGTGGGCCAGGTGCGTGTGATCGGCGGGCAAGAGCGGCAGATCAACATCTGGCTCGACCCGGTGCGCATGCGTGCCTATGGGATCACCGCGCCCGAGCTCGCGATGGTGATCGGCAACGAGAACCTCACCGTCCCCGGCGGGCGCATCGACACGGGCCCCGAGTACCTCACGCTGCGCGTGCACGGCCGCGTGACCGCGCCGGCCCAGCTCGAAGACGTGGTGATCCGCCAGGGCAGCGGCCGCACCGTGCGGCTGCGCGACGTGGCGCGGGTCGAGGATGGCGTCGAGGAGGTCGAGACCGCGGCGCGGTGGAACGGCGAGCAGGCCGTCGTGCTCGCGATCCGCAAGCAGTCGGGCGAGAACACGGTCGCGGTGGTCGATGCGGTGATCGCGCGTCTCGGCGAGATGGAGACCAACCTGCCGCCCGGCTACCACGTGGACGTGCTGCGCGACGAGTCGCAGACGATCCGCACCAGCACCCACGCGGTCACCGAGCACCTGGTGATCGGGGCGGGGCTCGCCGCGCTGGTGGTGCTGGTGTTCCTCGGCAACCTGCGCAGCACGATCATCGCCGCGGTCGCGATCCCCTCGTCGGTGATCGGCACGTTCGCGCTGATGTGGGCCTCGGACTTCACGCTCAACACGATGACGCTGCTGGCGCTCGCGCTCTCGGTGGGGATCGTGATCGACGACGCGATCGTGGTGCTCGAGAACATCTTTCGCCAGATCGAGGAGCGCCACGTGCACCCGCACACCGCCGCGGTCGAGGGCACGCGCGAGATCGGGCTGGCCGTGCTCGCCACCACGATCTCGCTCATCGCGGTGTTCCTGCCGGTAGCCTTCATCGCGGGGATCCCGGGCCGATTCCTGCGCACGTTCGGGCTCACGATGGTCTACGCCATCGCGGTCTCGCTGTTCATCAGCTTCACGCTCACTCCCATGATGGCCTCGCGCTGGCTGCGGGCCGTGCCCGCGGGCGGGCGCCTGCACAAGAGCTGGCTCGAGCGCCTGGTCAACGTGTTCTACCGACCGATCGAGCGCGCCTATATGGCCGTGCTGCGCGTGTGCATGCGGCACCGCTGGCTGGTGGTGCTGGCCGCGGTGGGCTCGCTGTTCGCGATGAAGCCGCTGGCTGGCATGGCCAAGACCGGCTTCCTGCCCGTCAACGACGAGGCGCGCTTCGAGATCCTGGTGCGCACGCCCGAGAGCAGCAGCCTGGCCGCGACCGAGCTCATCGGCGAGCGCGTGGCTCGACAGGTGCGCGCGCTGCCGTGGGTCGAGGGCACGCTGGTCACCATC
>JBFIJN010000686.1:0-3556 GCA_041600735.1 Nannocystaceae bacterium | reverse complement strand
TTCGGCCATCATCGTCTCGGGGCCCACCTGCAGCAGCGCCTCGACGAGGTCCGCCGTGCGCAGCACGCCATCGTGCAGCAGCCGGCGCACCGCTTGCTCTCGCGCGCGGATCCACGGGTCGCGCACGTGCAGCCCGATCGGCACATCGAGCACGGGCGTGGGCCCCTGCTCGCGCGCTGCGAGCCGGGCCTTGGCCCGCACCGCACGCGCAAGCAACAGGTCGCGCATCTCGGGACTCAGCAGTCGCGCCTGCTCCGACAAGCTGCGCGCAAAGACCCGATCCACGCTGCGCCCCTGCCCGCGGAAGCGCTGCTGGATCTCGTGCATCAGCGGTCCATACGCCTCGTACATGAAGCGCACGCGGGTCTCGAAGCTCACCTCGGTGCTCGCGTCGAGGTGCTCGGCCATGAACGAGCCGTCGTACCAGCTCTTCCACCACTCGGGGTGATAGAAGCGCGTGCCGTAGAGCTTGCCGTAGCTGTCCATCGCCTCGTGGACCTGGGCGCCCGGGTAGAGGCGGAACGGGTCGATCGACAGCCACCCGCACGTCTCCTTGGCCGCGGTGAACAGCGCGCCGAGGAACTCGCGCGTCTGCTTCATCGTGGCCATGGTCTCGCCCGGGTGCCCCACGATCACGTTGGTCGCCCAGTTGAGCCCGTGATCGCGGCTGAGCCGAGCAAGGCGCTGGATCGCGCCCAGGTAGGCGTCGGTCTTGTTGCCCTTCTGCATCAGCGTGAGCATCTGCGGGCTGCCGCTCTCGAGCCCGATGCCGATCGAGAAGCGCGCGCGCGCCAGCAGCGACACGTCTTCCTCCTCGAGATCGTCGCTGCGCGTGAGCGTCCAGTACTGGCGCGGGAACAGCCGGTGCTCGATGATCCCCTCGAGCACCTCGCGTCGCCAGCGACGGCGAAACCCGAACAGCGGATCGGCGATGTTCACCACCCAGTGGCTCAGATCGGTCACCCGGGCCAAACGACGCAGCTCGTCGACCGCGCGGGCCGACGAGTATCCGCGCCACTTGTAGCCGCTCTTGGCTCGCTCCATGCAGAACGTGCAGTGATAGGGACACCCGCGCGCGAGGTAGATCTGGAACTTGCGCCCGATGTCGCGGGCGCGCGGCCAGTAGCGCTGCAAGAGATCCCAGGCGTAGGGCGGCAGCGTGTCGAGATCTTCGATCTGATCGGGCCCGTACACGCGTCGCTCGAGCGCCGCGCCGCCGAGCAGCGTCTGCACGACCTCGAGCATCGGCCGCTCGCCCTCGCCCACGATCACCGCATCGAACGGCGAGCCGTCGAACAGCACGTCGCCCGGCAGCGCGCTCGCGTGATAGCCCCCGGTCACGAGCGGCACCCCGGGAAAGCAGCGCTTGACGAAGCGCGCCAGCGCCATCACGCGCATGTAGTCGAAGCTCGAGTAGCACGAGAGCCCGATCACCAGGTGAGGCCCCAGGCTCTCGATCGTCTGCTGGAGCTGTCGATGATCGCCGCCCTCGTAGTTGAGGTCGAGCAGCTCCACGCGCACGCCCAGCTCGCGCCGCAGATAGCCCCCCATGCTCACCAGGTGGGGCAGCCCGAAGTCCATGTCGGTCCACTTGATGATCCCGGGCGAGATCAGCAGCACGCCGGGCGTCGCGGCCATGGCTAGGGCGCTCCCTCGGGGGTGGAGTCGGCCGTGCGTCCGCGCGAGCCGAGCAGCCTCCGCAGCGGCACGATCGCCTGTGGCACGTCGCTGGCCAGCTGCTCGCGCGCCTCGGGGTGCTGCGCCAGCCACAGGAGCGGCTCGGGGTGCGCATGGTCGCCGAAGGTCGCGAACGCGCTCTCCTTGCAGCCCCCCTGGCAGCTGCGCTCGTACGCGCAGCCGCGGCACATCGCGGGCACGTTGCGCTTGAACTCGCGCTGGTACGGGTTGGCGAAGATCTCGCTCCAGTCTTGGTGCAGCAGGTTGCCCAGCACGCCCGAGGCCAGGTTGCAGCTGCGCACGCGACCCGTGCCGTCGATCACGATGTTGGGGCTGGTGCTGCCCGTGCTGCAGAATCCGAAGTCCACCCAGCCAAAGCGCTCGATGCGGATCAAGCACGGCGGGATCGGCATCGCGGTGGCCACGTGGATCCCCCAGCGTCGCCCTAGCGTGTCGGCCGTCTCGAGGTTGCGCTCGATCTGCTCGACCGTCGGCATCAGGCGCGCGATGTGATGGATCGCCCCGCCGGTCGGCGACATGCGGTTGTACGAGATCCCGCCCACGCCCAGCGCGAAGCACAGCTCCATCACGTCGGCGAACCCGTCGGCGTTCTCGTGCATGGCCACGAAGCACACCTGCACCGGCACCTCGACCTCGGCCAGGTTGACCGCGGCGCGCACCGTGTCATCGAAGCACTTCGCGCCCTTGAGGCGGTCGTGGGTGTCGCGATCGGCCGCGAGCAGCGTGAGCTGCACCGAGCTCACCCCCGAGGTCGCCATCCGCCGCGCGACCTCCTGCGTCACGTGGCTGCCGTTGGTGATCACGGTGACCGACGAGGCCAGCTCGCCCGCGTGCTCGATGAGATCGAGCGCATCCTTGCGCAGCAGCGGCTCGCCCCCCGTGATCGTGATGTGATTGGCGCCGGTCTGCTGCATGGCCTTGGTCATCAAGGCCTTGAACGCAGGAGTCGATAGCTGCCCGCCGGTATCGTAGCCGGCCTGCGGATCGCCCTCCTCCGCGGTCCACACGTTGTAGCAGTGGGCACAGCGATGATCGCAGCCCGGCGCGAGCTCGAAGTCGAGCCGAGGGATGTGTGCGCCGGGGCTGGTGGAGATCTCGAGTACCGACATGCCTAGTGTCCGTCGCGACGCGCTCGCAAGCGGGCGGCCACGTCGGCGGGCAGCGTGCCGCGCTCGAGCACGCGCTCGATCGCCTCCGCGCGCGAGGGTGGCTCGTCACCCATCGCACCCGTCGTGCCGGTGCCGGTGCCGGTGCCCGAGCCGCTGTCCGAGCCCGAGCCGCTGTCGGAGCCCGAGCCGCTGCCCGAGTCGGTGCCCGTGGTCTCGGGGGCGCTCAGGCACGGTCCAAATGTGGAGTCTCCTGCGGTGCTGCCGGTGCTGGCGCTGGTGCTGCTGCTGGTGCTGGTGCTCGTGGTGAACGAGCTGTCCTCCGACAGGCACGGGCCCACCTCGGCGTCGTCGGACTCGTACGGCGGCGAGAGGCACGACTGCACCGTGGTGCTCTCGTCGGAGCTCTTGCCGCCGCCGCACGCGAGGCCGAGGGTCAGCAACATCGAGGGGGGTAGCTTGCGTAAGTCCATGCGATGTCCTCCGTGATCGTAGGTTAGTCGGGGTCGGTGGTTCCGAGCAGTCGCGCCACCACATCGGCCGGCAGCGCGCTGCGAGCCAGCACGCGCTCGAGCGCCGCCCGTCGCGAGCCGCCGAGCGCCGCATGGCGTTCGGGAGCGGCGAGTGACTCGGGCGTGTCATCGGGCTGCACCCCGGGCGGGGCCAAGCAGGGGCCAACGGTCGTGCCCGCATCGGTGGTGCTGCCGGTCGTCCCGGAATCGCTCGAGCTCCCGCCGCTGCTGCTGCTCGTA
>JBFIJN010000685.1:0-3571 GCA_041600735.1 Nannocystaceae bacterium | reverse complement strand
TGGCGCCGCGATGATCTCTCCCCGCAGTGGTCGCCCGAGGGCACGCGTCTGGCGTTCCTGCGCCGCGAGCAGGGCGGCGAGCGCTTGTTCGTGCTCGAGCTGCACGAGGCACGCCCTCCCGAGGAGCGCCGCCTCGTGCCCTCCGCGGAGGGCGAGCGCCTCAAGCATGCCGAGCACGTGTGGTCGCCCGACGGCACGCGCCTGGCGTACACGGTGCACCGCCCCGACGCTGCGCCGCAGGTGGTCGTCACCCACGTGGCCGAGGGGCGCACGCAGGTGATCTCACCCGCGCAGCTGCGCGCGACGATGCCGAGCTGGTCGCCGGACGGACGGTACCTGGCGTTCGTGGGCACCGAGGGCGACCCGGAGGCGCTCGATCTCCACGTGGCGCGGGTCGAAGACGGGGCGTGGTCGCGCCTGACCGCAGCACCCGCACCCGACTGGCTCCCGCGCTGGACGGCCCCGTGAGTCGGCGTGAGGTCCGGCCTGCGGGCCCCAAACGCCGGCCAGGTGCCGGCAGGACGCTCGCGCGACGCTGCGGGCCGCACGCGAGCGCGAACCCGGCAGTCCTCGCGGGCTCGGGCTGCGCCCGACCGGTAGGTGCGCTACACCACCGCCGATCCCCGGGCCCCGAGGGCCTGCGCGGAACACGGAGACAGCGAACCGGTGACCCAGCGGCAACAGAATCTCCACGACCTCGACCAGCGCGTGTTCGACGTGCTCGTGGTGGGTGGCGGGATCAACGGGGCGGTGAGCGCAGCGGCGCTCTCGGCTCACGGCGCCCGCGTGGCCCTGGTCGAGCGCGGTGACTTCGCCGGCTACACCAGCATGCACTCGTCCAACCTCGCGTGGGGTGGCATCAAGTACATGGAGACGCTCGAGCTCGGTCTCGTGCGCAAGCTGTGTCGCTCGCGCAACGAGCTCATGCGCGCCTATCCCAGCGCCGTGGAGGAGACGCGCTTCCTGCTCACCGTGGCCCGCGGCTCGCGGTGGGGTCGCTTCGGTCACGTGCTGCTGTGGTTGGGCGCGCTGCTGTACTGGGCCATCGGTGGGTTCTTCACGCGGCGGCCCCGGCTGCTGTCGAACGCCGACATCGAGCGGGCCGAGCCGACCGTGGCGACCGCGGGGGCGGTGGGCGGCATCGAGTACTCCGACGCGCGCTTCGTCGACAACGACGCCTGCTTCGTGTTTCGCTTCGTGCGCGACGCGGTGGCGCATGGGGCCGTGGTGGCCAACTACGCCGCCGCCGACGGCTCCAGCTGGGACGGCGAGCACTGGGTGACCCGCGTGGTCGACCAGCTCGATTCCCGCGAGATCACGGTGCGCTCGCGGGTGGTCGTCAACGCGTGCGGTCCGTTCGTCGAGGAGCACAACGCACGCAGCGGCATTCGCACGCGCACCCGTCACCTGTTCTCCAAGGGGGTGCACTTGGTGGTGCCGCGCATCGCGGATCCGTCGCGGGTGCTCGCCTTCTTCGCCGACGATGGGCGCTTGTTCTTCGTGATTCCGATGGGGCCGTGCTCGAGCATCGGCACCACCGATACCCGCGTCGACACGCTGCCGCCGCGGGTGACCGCGGAGGATCGCGAGTTCATCCTCTCCAACATCAACGCGCGGCTGCGGCTCGCGCAGCCGCTCGCCGTCGGCGATGTCATCGCGGAGCGCTGCGGGGTGCGGCCGCTGGCGGTCGCGGCCGCCGACGACGGTCAGCATCAAGACTGGACCGCGCTCAGCCGCAAGCACGTGATCGAGACCGACCGCGCGCGCCGACACATCAGCATCTTTGGGGGCAAGCTCACCGATTGCGTCAACGTGGGGCGCGAGGTGGTCGACGAGGTCGCGCGCTTGGGCGTCGCGCTCGAGCCGCCGGGCCAGCGCTGGTATGGCGAGAGCGAGCAGGCGCAGCGCGGTGCGGTGCTCGAGCGCGCGCGGGCGCTGCACGGCGGTCTCGTGGCCCCGTGGGGCGAGCGACTGTGGCGACGCTTTGGCGCCCAGGCCAACGCCGTGCTCGATCTCGTGGAGCAGGATCCGAGCCTGGCCGAGGAGCTGGTGCCCGGTGGCGAGGTGCTGTGGGCCGAGGCGGCCTACGCCGCGGGGCACGAGCTGGTGGCGAAGGTCGAGGACTTCGTGCGCCGGCGTACGCGGCTCGAGCAGGTCGTGCGCACCGAGCAGCTCGAGCCCGTCCTGCCCCGGCTCGCGCGCGTGTTGCTCGGGGATGCCGGCGTTGCTGCGCCCGCGGTCGAGGGTGACGACGACGGCTCCGCCGCGGGATCCGACCCGAGGGTCGCGGGCATCGGCTGAGCCTACTCGTCGGGGATCGGAAAGAACGGCGAAGGGTCGGTCTGGGGGTCGTGGCTGATCACCACGCCGGCGATCGCGGCCACGTCGATGCCACCGCTGCCGCCCTCGCGGCTGCGCACGACGATCGTGTGCTCGCCCGGGGCGAGGTCGACGACGAACGGAATGTGGTTGCACTGGGTCATGGTCCAGGACTCCAGCGGCAGCCAGCGCCAGCGCTGGTCCACGCCCTCTTCGGTCACGCAGCCGTAGATCCACGCCTGCTCGTCGCCGTCGTCGATGGTCACGTAGAGCGAGTCGGCGTTCTCGTTGGTGACGCCGCCCACCGCGTCCCAGACGAGCGCCCACAGGTGCACCGGGCCGTTGCAGGTGGTGGTGAACGGCATGGTGACCGTGCCGAGCTCGGAGGTGCCGGAGCGCGCGACGTCGATGCCGAGGATGTCCGCGAACCCGAGCTCCATCGGCGGGACGAGCGTGCCCTGGTTGGCAAACGTGATCTGCGTGTCTTGATCGGCATTGGTGCACGTGGCGGCGCCAGTCGAGCCCTCGCCATTCGTGGTGTCGCTGGCGCTGGCGCTGCCGCTGCCGCTGCCCGACGGGTCTTCGCCGTCCGTCCCTCCGTTGCCCGAGGTGTTGGGTGAGCAGCCGAGCGCGAGCGCGAAGGCGAGTCCGATCCCTGTCCCGATCGTTGGTCGTGTCATGATCCCCCTTACATGATGGAGGCCGGACCGTTCGGGGATCAACTGCGATCTGCTAGGCTCCCGCGGCTCATGTACCCACCGCTGCACGTGCCCGCTCGCGTCACGGTGATCATCGAGGTGCCGCGTGGCGGCGTGATCAAGCGGCGCAGCGACGGAACCATCGATTTCGTGTCGCCGCTGCCCAGTCCGTTCAATTACGGCAGCGTGCCGGGCACGCAGGCGCCCGACGGGGATCCCCTCGATGCGCTGGTGCTGGGCCCTCGGGTGCGCGCGGGCAGCCGCGTGGAGGTCGAGGTGCTGGCGGTGCTGGGCTTCATCGACCGCGGCTTGCTGGATCCCAAGCTGGTGTGCGGCGAGGCCCCGCTGCGGGCTTCGCAGCGGCGTGCAGTGGAGCGCTTCTTCTGGGCCTACGAACGGCTCAAGCGCACCATTCAGCGGGTGCGCGGGCAGAGCGAGCGTACCGAAGTGCTGGGCTGGCTGCCGTTCAACACGGGCCGCTAGCGCGGGGGTTGGCAGCACCGGAGCGGCGCAGTACACCGGCGGTGCCGATGGCCGACGACGTCAAGCTCCCC
>JBFIJN010000684.1:0-3578 GCA_041600735.1 Nannocystaceae bacterium | reverse complement strand
AGGCGCTCGTGGATCGCCGAGGTCTTGGCCATGCGGGCGCTCTGCATCGAGCGCGTGGGGTAGTGGCACTGGTAGACCATGCCCAGCGATTCCACCGTGCGCGTGCGTCGGTACTCGGGGTTGGCCTGGTAGGGGTGCAGGCGGTCGATGTTCATCCCGGTCACGTCGACCTCGGGGCGGCCGTTGATGATCCAGTGCGCGAGCACCTTGCCCAGGCCCCCGCCGGTGATGATGCCGATCGAGTTGAGCCCGGCCGCCACGAAGTAATTCTTCAGCTCGGGCGCCTCGCCCACGATCGGCTGTAGGTCGGGGGTGAAGCTCTCGGGGCCGCAGAAGAACTTCTTGACCCCCGTGTCGAGCGAGAGCGGCACGCGGCTCATGGCCTTCTCCACGTACGGCGTCATGCGATCCCAGTCGGGCTCGATCTCCCCAAACGAGAAATCTTGGGGTACGCCGCCCACGTTCCAGGGTGCGCATACTGGCTCGAACAGCCCGATCATGAGGCCGCCGACCTCCTCGCGATAGTAGCCATAGGAGCCCGGATCCTCGATCACCGGGAAGTCGGCCCCCAGCCCCTTCATGGTGTCGGTGATGAGGTAGTAGTGCTCGGCGGATTGCAGCGGAATGTGGACCCCGGACAGCTCGCCCAGCTGGCGGGCCCACATCCCGGCGCAGTTCACCACGTACTCGGCCTCGATGTCGCCGTGCGAGGTGGTGACCCCGGTGACCGCGCCGCGTTGTTTGGTGACCCCGGTGACGGTCACGCCCTCGATGATGGTCGCGCCCTGCAGACGCGCGCCCTTGGCCAGCGACATCGTCACGTCGACCGGGTTGGCGCGGCCGTCTTCCTTGACGTAGAAGCCCGCGCGCACGTCGTCGACGCGCGCCAGCGGGAACAGCTCGGCGACCTCCTTGGGCGAGATCTCGTGCACGTCGATGCCGCAGTGGCGGTTGAAGGCCGAGGTACGGCGAAACTCCTCGAGGCGATCGTCGTCGCAGGCCAGCTCGATGAAGCCCACCGCCTTGAACCCCGTGCTCAGCCCGGTCTCGGCCTCGAGGCGGGTGTAGAGGTCACGCGTGTACTGGCGCATCCAGGTGGAGGTCTCGGAGGTCGAGCCGAACGTGACGACGAGTCCGGCCGCGTGCCAGGTGGTGCCGGAGGTCAAGCGATCGCGCTCGAGCAGCACCACGTCCTTCCACCCCATGTGCGCGAGGTGATACGCGACCGAAGAACCGATGATGCCGCCGCCGATGATGACCACGCGTGCGCGCGAAGGGAGGGCTGGTGCCATGCGGGCGGAGGATACTCGGCCTTCGCCTCGCGGCGCCATTCAGCCAGCTGGAGCGCTGGGTGCCCGCACGCGCGCCAGCATGATCCAAGCGCGCGCCGGCGTCGGAATGTCGGCGTCGTAGAGCTCGCTGGTGAGCGAGAGGATCTCGAAGTGAGGCTCGACCGCGCTCGCCACCTCGAGCGCAGACACCCGCGGCGGACCATGGTCGCGGGGCGGGCCGTCGGTGGAGCCCATGATCGACAGCCATGATCCGCCGACCCGCAGGCGCGCAGCGACCTCACGGGCAAACGCGGCCCGCTCCTCGGCGTCGAGGGTGTGGAAGCACCCGCAGTCGTACACGAGATCCCACGCAGGCTCGGTGAGCGGCGGGAACGAGCCGACGGCGAAGTCGATGCTGGCCTCGGCCTCGCGGGCGCGCTCGCGGGCGCGCTCGATCGCCGTGCTCGACAGGTCGACCGCGGTGACCGTGAAGCCCCGCGCGGCCAGCCACAGCGCATCCGTGCCCGTGCCGCACCCGATCTCCAGCACCGGGCAGGCCGCGAGGGAGCGGCCATCGACCATCGCCTGGAGGTGGGCGTCGACCCGACCCGTATCCCAGGGAGGCCGCTCCCCACCACGGTAGCGGGCGTCCCAGTCGGAGGCAGAGCGCGGCATGTTCATGGGCCAACGATCGCCCGAAACCGGCGAGGCCAGCAAGCGCAGCCCCATATCGTCATCGTCGCAGCGGCATCGATCGTTCGGTCGATAGCCCACGTGGATCTCGCGAGCTGCACTCGCGGCCGGATTCATCCATAATCGCAGAGGTCGGGGTCGCGCCCGCGGGGAGACTGAACATGAAGATTACGACACTAGGTATGGCGACGCTGGCGCTAGCGCTGGCCGGCTGCGGCAGCGACTCACCGGGGAACCCGTTCGACTCGGGGACGGCATCGGCGACCGGGACCGGGGGGTCTTCGACGACGTCGGCCTCCAGCCTCGACAGCACGGGACCGGGGGGCTCCGGGTCGGGCGACGCAGGTGCGACCTCGAGCAGCGAGGACGGGGCCACGGGGATCAAGCTCGACGTGGGCGTCCCCGAGACCACGGGCCCGTTCGAGAACGAGGGCTGCGAGTCGATCGACGTGCTGTTCGTCGTCGACATCTCGGCATCGATGACCCAGGAGAAGGACAACCTCGACGCCAACTTCCCCCAGTTCGTGCAGGTCATGGACGACTACATCGCCGACCCGGGCAACAGCGCCATGGGCTATCGGCTGGGCGTGACCAACTCCACCATCGTCAACAACGGGATCGACCAGTCGACGATGGGGCTCGATGGCGAGCTGTTCGCCGGCAAGCCCACCGATTGTGGTACGGGGGGCACGCCGTGGCTCGAGGGACCGGCTCCGGGGATCACGGCCAACTTCAGCTGCCTGGCCCCCAATCCCCAGTCGGACTGCCTGGCCTGTACCGACTTCGGCCACGAGCGGCCGCTGGATGCGATCGAGGCGTTCATCGACAAGTCCGCGCCCGGCGGCGTCAACGAGGGCTTCTACCAGGGCGACAATGCGCTGCTGGTCATCGTGCTGCTCACCGATGAAGACGACGACGCGGCCTACAGCACCACCGACCCCCCCGTGACGAAGGCCGCGCTCGACGAGTTCGCCAGCGGCGAGGAGCGGTATGTGATCGTGACGATCTCCGGTCCCTCGATGGGCTCGTGCAACTCCGCCTTCGGCTCGGCCTCCGCCGCGCCACGCCTGCACGAGCTCACTGGCTTGGTCCCCAACGGCCTGCAGGGCGACATCTGCCAGGGTGATCTGGCCGCCTCCCTGGCCGATGCGCTCGAGCTGATCCAGAGCAGCTGCGACAGCCTGCCGCCTCCGGTGGGCTGAGCACGCTGGATCTCGAGCCGCCCGGGGGTGACCCGCGGCGGCTCGATCGGTGAGCGTGTGAGCTAGGGGGTGTCCCTCATTGCCACGCGAGCGGGTAACACCGCCCGCGGGCCGCATGGCTGCGTTGCTCGTCAGTCACTTGTACCCGACAAACTCCCTCCTCGCGCCTTGCCCTGCGGCCCGCTGACGGCGTTCCCCACTCACGCGGAAATGAGGGACACCCCCTAGTCGCAGATGCCCGGGCACGGGCACGTGAAGCACTGCACGATGTCGCAGCTGTGTCCGGGCCCGCAGTCATTGTCGTCGTGACAGCCCGCTACGCAGTAGCTCTCGGGTCCGCAGCCGGGGCCCTCGGGCTCGCACACCGTGCCCGGACCGCAGTCGTCATCGTCCTTGCACTGCACGGGGCCGT
>JBFIJN010000683.1:0-3595 GCA_041600735.1 Nannocystaceae bacterium | reverse complement strand
AGTGGCCGAGGCGAGAGCGCCCGAGCCCGCTGCACCCGCGCCCGCGCCCGCGGTGCTCGAGCCCGCGCCCGCCTCCCTCGAGCTCGTGTTCGTGGGCGACGTGGTGCTCGGCGAGTACCTCCACGATCGCCACCGCAGCTTCGCCGGCCCCAACGCCCCGGCCGATCCGTTCCTCGACGTCGCCGCGCTGCTCGAGGCCGACCTCGTGGTGGGGAACCTCGAGAGCCCCGTGATGCACGAGATCCCCGGGCGCAGCCCGCTGCGCTCGGGGTTCCGCTTTGGAGCCTCGGCCCCGGCGGTGGCCGCCCTGGCGGCGAGCGGATTCACGGTGATGAGCGTAGCCAACAACCACGCCAACGACCTCGGGCGCGAGGGCCTCGTGCAGACCCCCGAGGTGCTGCGCGCCCACGGCATCCGCCCGGTGGGTGCCGCCCAATCCGAGGGCCCGCCGCTGCGCATGGTGACCGTCGAGCATCGCGGCTGGCGCATCGGGCTGGTCTCGGCCACCACGTGGCTCAACCATGCGCCCGCCCCGGGGGATCCCGCCGTGCCCGTGATCGGCACCAGCCGCCTGCGCCGGGCCCTGGTGCCGCTGGTCGAGCAGGCGCGAGCCGACCACGACCTGGTGATCGTGCTGCTGCACTGGGGTCGAGAGCGGCGCGAGCGACCCGAGCCCGCGCAGGTCCACACGGCGCACGCGCTCATCGATGCCGGCGCCGACCTCGTGATCGGGCATCATCCGCACGTGCTGCAGGGCATCGAGCGCTACGGCGACGGGCTCATCGCCTACTCGCTGGGGAACTTCCTGTTTCCCGCGCGCGAGGAAGCGTTTCTCGACTCGGCCGTGCTGCGGGTGCGGGTGACGGCGCAGCCGCGGGCCGTGGCGGAGGTCGTGACGAGCCCGGTGCGACTCGCGAAGGCCCCCGGGTTTGCGCCGCGGCGCCCGTCGCCGCCGCAGCGTCGCGCGATCGAGGCCCGGCTGCGGCGACTCGAGCGCTAGTCGTCATCGACATGCGCGGTCGGGGATCGCCTCACAGACTGTCTCAAAAGTACCAGCGGCGGGTCATCTCGAACAGTGCAGACTCGGGGTACGTCCCCACACTGATCTCGCGCAGGTCTGGCACTCTCGGCGCCCCCCGCGAGGCGCCCGGCAACACGAGGCGATGCGCTCGCGCGAGCCTACCCGCGCTCGCTCGGCCGGCGTCGGCGCCGTGCGACGGCGGCTACGAATGTTGGGTCTTCAGGTCCTCACCACACTGCTCGAGCCACGCCCGCGCCGGCTCGAGATCGTCGAAGAATGCGGACTTCGTGCGCCCGTGATTGACCCTCTCGTTGGCGGTGAGGACGAGCTTGGCGATCATCCGACCGGCGAAGCTTCCCGTCACCACCGCCAGCGCATGTCGCTGCCAGCGGCCGAGCCGCTCCGCCGTGAGTCGGCGGGCCTCCGGGGCCGTGCTCTCGATGTCGACCATGTCGAGCTCGAGCAGGAAGTAGGGCAACCCGACGACGTTCGCCTCGAGCGCATCGAAGAGTCGCTGCAGCTCGTCGTGCTCCACGTGGGCCACCAAGCGGATGCGCCCGGTACATGGGGAGCAGAATTCGAACGTCGACTGCGTGTTGTTCTCGGTCATGGTTCTCGCGTCGGTCTCGGTCTTCGGTCTTCCCGCGTAGGGCGTGTATCACGCAGACGCGCTCCTGTGACCCCGCAGGCCGTCAAGAAATCCTCCGCCGCCAAGCCCGCGCTCCTCCCGCCCTGCTATCCTCCCCCGCAACCCATGAGTACGCCGTTCATTGTCGACATCGACGACGTCGAGTTCGTGTTCTTCGACCAGCTGCGGGCCCACGAGCGCCTTGCACAGCTGCCCGCGTTCGCAGAGCTGGATCGTGACACCTACGCCGCCACCTTCCGCGAGATCAAGCGAATGGCCGAGGAGGTCCTGCACCCGGTCGATCGCCGCGGCGATCGTCAGGGCTGTACCCTCGACGGCGAGGGCAACGTGACCACGCCCGAGGGCTATAAAGAGGTGTGGGGACGCCTGGCCGAGGGCGGATGGGTGGCCACCTCGGCCCCGGTCGAGCAGGGCGGCGCGGGCATGCCTCGCTCGGTGGCGATCGTCTGCAACGACGTGTTCACGGGGGCGTGCTGCGCCTTCATGATGTACCCGGGCCTCACGGCGGCCGCGGGTCGAGTGGTTGCCGCGTTCGGCCCCAGCCCGCTGCGCGACCTCGTGACCGACAAGCTCTTCACCGGGCAGTGGTCGGGGACCATGTGCCTCACCGAGGCGGGTGCCGGCTCGTCGGTGGGCGACAACCGCTGCAAGGCGATCCCGTCGGAGACCGAGGAGGGCGTGTACCTGCTCGAGGGTGAGAAGATCTTCATCAGCGGCGGCGACAACGACCTCGTCGAGAACATCATCCACTTGGTGCTGGCCCGCACCCCGGGTGCGCCCGAGGGGACCAAGGGGCTGAGCCTGTTCCTCGTGCCCAAGTACGAGTTCGATCTCGAGGGCAAGCTGGGCGCCCGCAACGGGGCCAAGGTGGTGAGCCTCGAGCACAAGATGGGCATCAACGGCTCGGCCACGTGTGTGCTAGCGCTGGGCGCCGAGCAGCCGTGCAAGGGCTGGCTGGTCGGGCGCGAGCGCCAGGGCATCGAGCTGATGTTCAACATGATGAACGAGGCCCGCGTGGGCGTGGCCGGGCAGGGCGTGGCCACCTGCAACGCCGCCTATCAGTACGCGGTGCAGTACGCGAGCGAGCGCGTGCAGGGCACCGCGCTCATGCGGACCCGCGACGGCGAGGCCAAGCGCGTGGCGATCATCGAGCATCCCGACGTGCGCCGCATGCTGATGACCCTGCAGGTGGTCGCGGCCACGACCCGCGCGGCCGTGTATCGCATCGCCTTCAACGAGGACGTCGCCCACGGGCTGGGCGACACCAAGGAGGCCGAGAAGCTGCGGCGACGCATGGATCTGTTGATCCCCGTGCTCAAGGCCCACTGCACCGATCTCTCGTTCGAGATGGCCTCGCTCGCGGTCCAGGTCTACGGCGGGTACGGCTTCATCAAGGAATTCCCGGTGGAGCAGCTGCTGCGCGACTCGAAGATCCAAGCGATCTACGAGGGGACCAACGGGATCCAGGCCATGGACCTGCTCGGCCGCAAGATGCGGATCAACAGCGGCGCGCTGTTCATGGAGTGGATGTCCGATGCGCAGCGCGAGCTGCAAGAGGCCGGCAAGGAGGGCTTCGGCGACCAAGCGGGCGCGATCAACCGCGCGATCGGGCAGCTGGGCGCCTCGGCGATGCACCTGGGCAAGCTGGCCGGCGATCGGCGGATCGACGCCGCCTTCTTGCAAGCGGTGCCGTTCCTCAAGACCTTTGGCTACACGCTCCTGGCGATGGAGGCGCTCGACCAGGCCCGCGTGGCCAAGAAGCTGATGGTCCAGCACGGCGAGGAGCGACCGCTGTGGGTGCGCAAGGTGGCCGGGCTCGACTTCTACGTGAACCACCTGCTGCCGTTCGCGGTGGCGTGGGGCAAGACCGTGCAGTCGGGAGACGAGTCGGCGCTCGACCCCAGGATCTTCGACTAGGTCGAGCT
>JBFIJN010000682.1:0-3602 GCA_041600735.1 Nannocystaceae bacterium | reverse complement strand
CACGGGCTCCTCGAGCACGATCTCGAACAACGACAGCATGAAGCCCGCGGCCAGCTCGCGATCGAGCACGTGCTTGGCTCCCGCGTCGACGAGCCGCTGCGCCGCCGCGCCGAGCTCCTCGTGCAGCTCCCGCACCAGCGCCCGCTCGAGTGCCTCGCCCGGCTCCCGCGCCCCGCCAAACAAGCTGTAGCCCAGCGGGAACGGGCGATAGTCCTCGTCCTTTTGCTGAACGAAGAAGCGGCTGCGCGCGGCGTTCGTGACGATCGCAACCACGGCGTGGTGATGGCGCTCGCTCATCTACCCCCGCCGCCCGCTCGGCTCGGCCAGATCCGCCTCGTAGTAGTGCACCAGCAGCTGATCATTGAGCCGGTTGATCTCCACCTCGGGCGGGCGCTGGTCGGCCGGAAACACGAACAGCGTGGCCAGCGTGGCATCATCGAGGAAGCGCAGCTCGACGCCGGGTCGCAGCCGCGTGGGCGTGGGCCGCGGGATCGCGGAGACCAGCACGAAGCCCCAGTCGCCGAAGCTCGGCACGTGCGCGTGGTAGGGCTGGGTGTCGAGCCCGGCCGACGCGAGCGTGGCGACGATGCACCAGAACGAGCGCGGGGCCAGGTACGGCGAGGTCGCCTGCACCACGGCCACGCCGTCGGGACGCAAGCGGCGCGCGAGCAGCCGGTAGAACGACTGCGTGTAGAGCTTGCCCAGCGAGAAGTTGTTGGGGTCGGGAAGATCCACGATCGCCACGTCGAACGCGGGCTCGCCCGCGCGCTCGTGCTCGGCCAGCCACTCCATCGCATCGCGGTTGTGGACCTCGACCCGCGGATCCGCGAGCGCGCCGCGATTGAGCTCGGTGAGCATCGGGTGGCTCCCGAACAGCTCGGTCATCGCGGGATCGAGGTCCACGAGATCGATCGAGCCCACGTCCTCGTGCTTGACCAGCTCGCGCAGCGCCAGCCCGTCGCCGCCCCCTAGCACCAGCACCCGGCGGGCCTCGCCTGCGTCGAGCCGCGGCCGAGCCGCGGCCGCGGCCGCCATCACCGGGTGCACCAGCGCTTCGTGGTAGCGGTGCTCGTCCGAGCTGGCGAACTGGAGGTTGCCGTCGATGTAGAGGCGAATGTCGTCCTGCCAGCGCGTGATCGTGAGCCGCTGGTAGGGCGTCTTCTGCGAGAAGATCACCGGCATCTCGTAGAGCGAGGACTCGCCGAAGTCCTCGAGCTGCTTGCCGCCCCACATGCCCACGCCCAGCACCGTGAGCACCAGCAGCGCCTGCGCCTGCACCCAGCGCGGCGCGGACAGGTGCTCGCGAAACGCGACCGCGGCCCACAGCGCGACCCCAGCGTTCATCAGCCCGAATAGCAAGCTCGTGCGCACGAGCCCCAGGTGGGGGAGCAGCGCCAGCGGAAACAGCACCGAGGCCGCCAGCGCCCCCAGGTAGTCGAACGCCAGCACCCGCGCCACGAGATCCTTGAGGTCGTGGCCCTCCTTGCCGATGCGCATGAGCAGCGGGATCTCGAGCCCCACCATCGTGCCCACCAGCAGCAAGATCCCGAACAGCAGCGGGCGCACGGTGCTGAGGTGGGCAAACCCAAGGAACAGCGCGGCCGCCGAGTAGCCGCCCACCAGTGCGATCACCAGCTGGATGTGGATGAAGCGCGCGTGGAGCTGCTTGACGACGTACTTGCTGAGCCACGAGCCCAGGCCCATCGCCGAGAGGTACACGCCGATCACCAGGCTCCACTGGGTGACCGAGTCGCCCAGCAGATAGCTGGCCATGGTGGCGCTGATGAGCTCGTAGACGAGGCCGCAGGTGGCCACCACCATCACCGAGAACAGCACCAGGCGCCCCTCGGCGGCGTGGACGGCCGCGGCGGTGCGCACGGCGGCCGCCGCGGGAGGATCGGGCGTCGGCGCGGGCGTCGGCTCGGGCTCGCTCACGAACGCCGGCGCCTAGCCGTGCACGGCGGCGCTGATGATCATCGAGATTCCGATGATCACCGCGCCGATGATGATGCCGAGCGAGGTGTTCTGATCCTCCTCGATCTCCTTGCGGATCGAGAACGGGGCCACCTTCACGATCACGAAGAACGCGACCCCGAACAGCACGATGCCGATGAGCGAGTAGATCAGCGCCCCGATGATGCTCCCCACGTCGATGGCGACCGCGAGCAGCGGGGCCGCCGCGGTCAGGGGATCCGAGAATGATAGCGCCTGCATCACTTGCCTCCGTGGTATCCGCCGCCGAGCCAGATGAAGCTGGGGCCCCCGCGGACGGTGGGGCCGGAGCCTTTTGTAGGTGCCGAGGCGGTGACCTTGCCCCGCTCGGGCGCGGTGGTCAGCAACGACCCCGAGGGCGCCTCGAACATCAGCAGGCCCAACGAGCCCATCGACACTACCCAGTATGCGATCTTGAGCATGATTGACTCCTAGCTGGACGACGGTGCGTAGTCGCTCTTGGACCAGCGCCGTGCCTCGAACATGCGGCCGAGGAGGAAGTTGAGGATCGGGAACGCGAGGATCACGAGCAGCGGCAGCACGAGGTAGCGCAGCAGCACCACGTCTTGGCGCACGCGCACGGAGATCTTGAGGTCGGTGGGGGCGGGCTGGCCGGCCTGCGCGCCGGCCTGCGGCACGATCTGCAGCAGGTACTTGCCGCCCTCGACCCCGCCGACGGAGATGGTCTCGGACTGGTCGCCCTCGCGCCACGACTCGCCGCCCTCGACCCCGTGCCACTCCTCCGCGGTGGCGCCCATGCCCACCGCTTCTTCGGTGGCCTGCGAGATCAGCATGATGTCGGCGTAGGCCCACGCGTTGGACAGCGGCTGCGCCGAGAACCGCAGATCGAGGGTGGTCTTCTCGCCCGGCTTGCCGATCTCGATCTCCTGCGAGAACGGCTCCATCCCGAGGTCGTTCTTCTCGAACACCACCTTGGGCTCGCGCGCTTGCAGGTAGAGGAACGAGGCCCCGACCCACAGCGCGAGCAGCATCGCGAACGAGGCCCACAGCAGCTTGCCGCCCTGCGACCAGGGGTTTGGCTGGAGCGTGCCCACGCCGCGGGTGGGCGGCGGCGAGCCCTTCAGCCCAAACGCCTTCCACACCGCCTTGGGCTCGATGTGGTGCATGCGGGTGAAGTTGACGTCGGCGCCGCCGTCCTCGGCGGTCTGCTGCTCGATCGAGAGCCCGTGCGGCGGCGCGATGTAGTCGTGGGCCACCGCGCTGTCGCCGTGGTGCACCTGCCAGGGGAACTCGCCCTCCACGTAGGAGACCTGCGCCATCGAGGTCTGGAAGTGCTTGTACGTGTCGCGCTTGAAGCGAACCGACTTGTGCCCGCGGCTGCCCGCCTGGGGCGCCCCGGGCAGCGCCTCGCCGATGCTCCAGTGCCCGTCGGTCATCTGGTAGACGAGCCAGCGATAGCCCCGGTACGGGTTGTAGAGCAGGAACTCCTGCCACGGGTACGTGATGCCATCGACCACGCACTGCCGCCACACGATGCCGATGATCTCCCACTCGTGGCCGTCGAGCGTGCCGCGAGCATTGAGCGGTAGCGTCGAAGTCTGACGCTGGCGCTGCACCTGCTGCAAGAGGCGCAGCGGGCCGCTGTCTTG
>JBFIJN010000681.1:0-3606 GCA_041600735.1 Nannocystaceae bacterium | reverse complement strand
GTTGCGGATCCCGCAGACGATGATGCGGCTGATGATTCCGTGGCGCAGCTCGGCGTCGTGGAGCCCCTTGAGCACGGTCTCGACCACCGTCGTGAGCCGCAGGCCGCGGCGCGTGTGGAGCATCGGCGCGTAGCGCACCTCCATGTAGCGCACGTTCTCCCGCGCGGCGTCCTCGGCCAGCTCGTACGCGGCCCGGTAGAGCGCTTCACGGGTCTGCAGCACCTGGAGGGTGACGTCGAAGGCCTGGAGGTACTTGACCAGGCTGCCCGAGATCTCGCCAATGTGCATCGCAGCGCGGAGACCGGCGACGTCGGTCGCGGGGAGCTCGATGCCCTGCTCCCGCGCCAGCTCGAGCACCGTCTCGAGCCGCATGGAGCCATCGAGGTGGACGTGGAGATCGGTCTTGGGCAAGCGCTGAAAGACCGACAGCGGGAAGCTCACCATGCCGACTTCTATCGCCCCCGTCCTGGCCACGCCAGGCTCGGGGGAATCCCTAGCAGAGCCCTCGTGCGAGCCCCCGCAGGCGGACCGTGACGATCCACCGTGGCTCGGGCGCCGCGGGTTTTGACCCACGGGACTCGAGGATCCGCGATGGATCTCGATCTCGGGTAGTCCCCACCCCCAACGCTACCCTAGACTGGCCTGCGTTGGAGGTCACCCCCTTCTCGTTGGAGCCCGTCGGCCACGCCCCGCGCCGCGCGAGCCGTGGGCGCGCAGCGATGACCTCGCTCGCGCTGCTGGCCGGGCTCGCGGCCACGAGCGGGTGCCTCCGCGAGGCGCAGCCCTGCCTCACCGAGATGAACGAGGGCGACCTGGTGATCACCGAGCTGCGCGGCCCCCAAGAAGGCATCGACAGCATCGGCGACTGGATCGAGCTGTACAACGCCTCCGGTGAGACGCTGGAGCTTCGGGGCCTGCGTGGCACGCTCCGCCCGCTCAAGGGCTCGCAGGTCGACGGGGACGTCGAGCTCACGTTCCTGATCCGCGATCCGCTCATGCTCGAGGCGGGCGCCTACGTCGTGCTGGGCACCTCGCCGCTGAGCGCCAGCCTGCGCCCGGCCGTGGACTACAGCATCAATGTCGACTTTCGCCGCCGGCCCGAGGTGGTCGAGGACACCGACGGCATCATCGTGCTGCCCGAGGCCGAGAACGCCGATCCGCGGCCGCTGTTCGGCAGCGGGCGGCTGCGCTTGTTCGCCTGCGAGCGCGAGATCGACAGCTTCGCCTACGACCGGCTGCCCACGCTCGGCACGCTCAGCTACGACGGCAGCGCGGCCCCGGATGCCGACGACAACGATGACATCAGCCGCTGGTGCACCGACGACACCGAGGCCTCGGCCAACTCGGCCAGCGGTCGCCCGGGCTCCGCGGGGGAGGCCAACCGTCCATGCCCATGACCCTCGCTCGCCGACTCGCCGCCCTCGCGCTGCCGTGCCTGCTGCTCGGGTGCGCGACCGAGGCCCTGGGCCGCTATGATCGCGATCAGCTCGCGACCGCCCTCGCCGCGCCCGCGCCCACCGCCACGGCGGGCCTCGTGGTGGGTGAGTTCCTGCTGCAGAGCCCGGCCGTGGTCGACGGCGACACGATCAAGGTCGTGGGCATCGACGGCACGCTGCGCCTGCTGGCGATCGACACCGAGGAGACCTTCAAGTCCGAGAAGGACCGCCGCGCCTATCAAGAGGGCTTCGACGTCTACATGGCCAAGAAGCAGGCCGGCCACTCGACGCCGGTGAAGGCCGCCACCCCGCTGGGGACCGATGCGAAGCACTGGGCCGAGGACTTCTTCGAAGGCGTGCGCACGGTTCGGATCGAGCGCGACCACCCCAAGGAGCTGCGCGGTCGCTACGGCCGCCTGCTCGCCTACGTGATGGTGGAGAAGCAGGGCAAGTGGCTCAACTACAACGTGGAGTGCGTGCGGGCCGGGATGAGCCCCTACTTCACCAAGTATGGCTACTCGCGGCGCTTCCACCAGGAGTTCGTCGATGCCCAGCTCGAGGCGCGCGCGGCGGGTCGCGGGATCTGGGATCCGGCGCTCGAGCACTATCGCGACTACGACGAGCGCCTGCGCTGGTGGGATGCCCGCGCCGATGCCGTGGCTGCCTTCGAGGAGGAAGCGCAGGGGCGCGACAACTGGATCGCGCTCACCAACTGGGACGCGATGGATCGGCTCGCCGCGCTCGAGGGCGAGGAGGTCGTGGTGCTCGCGACCGTGGGTGAGGTGCGCCCCCGCGAGGGCAAGCGCCCGGCTCGCGTGATGCTCTCGCGGCGGATGTTCAGCGACCTGCCCCTCATCTTCTTCGACGACGACGTGCTCGAGGCCTCCCACATCGAGGATGCGCGCAGCGAGTACGTGCGGGTGCAGGGCACCGTGAGCCGCTACGTGTTCCGCACCAAGCGCTCGCGCGTGCGCAAGGACGAAGAGCCGCCTTCGCAGCTGCAGATCCAGGTGCGCCGCCCGGAGCAGATCGCGTTCGTCGACACCCGCTCCGCGCTCACCCGGCCCGCGCCGAGGCCGATGTTCAAGCCGCTCGCGAACCAGCCGCCCGCGAACCAGCCGCCCGCGAACGAGCCGCCCGCGAACGAGCCCGAGCCCGAGCCGATCGCGGCCGACCCCGAGCCGCTCCCCGAGGACGGGCCCGCGACCGCGACCGACGCGGCGCAACCCGAGCGCCGCGAGACCGATGCCGCGGTGCCCCCGTCTCCTTAGCCCTGCCCTTCGACCCGAGGACTGCCATGCCCACCGTTCGCCCACTCAGGATCCTGCCTTGGCTGCTGCTGCCCGTGGCCATCGCCGCTGCGACCGGCTGCGGCAATGACCCCGACGAGCCGGTGGGGGCCTGCGGGGCCGGGCTGCTGCCCGGTGACCTCGTGTTCACCGAGATCATGGCCGACCCGCCCGGTGCCGACTCGGGTCGCGAGTGGTTCGAGCTCTACAATGCGAGCCCCAACGAGCTCGAGCTCCAGGGCGTGCTGCTGCTCCACAGCCGCGAAGATGGCACCAGCGCAAAGATCCACCCGGTCGCGCGCAGCTGGACGCTGGCCCCGGGCGAGTACGGGGTCGCGGGTGCATTGATCGACGAAGCCGATGTGCTCGCGGTGGTCCCCTATGTCGACTACGGCTACGCGGGAGAGCTCGGCGACATGCGCAACAGCGCGGGCCGCCTGGTGGTCGCCTGCGGCAGCGAGATCATCGATGAGGTGCTCTACACCGAGCCCAGCGCGGGCACCTCGCGGGGCTTCACCGGCGACCGCACCCCCGATGCGCTGGGCAACGACGACCTGGGCCTGTGGTGTGATGCTCATACTGCGCTAGATGCGCAGGCCTTGGGCACGCCGGGCGCCCGCAACGACTTCTGCGTGGGGACCGGCCCGGTCTCCTGCATCGAGGACGGCACGATCCGCGAGGCTCGCGGCCCGGCCCTGGGTGACCTCGTGATCACCGAGATCATGTCCGACCCCGTCGCGGTGGTCGACGACGACGGCGAGTGGTTCGAGGTGAGGGCCAACGCCGACTTCGATCTCAACGGCATCAAGGTCGGTCGCGTCGCCGATCTCTCGGACGCCAAGGTGGTGGTCGGGGAGACCTGCGTGCCCGTCCGCGCGGGC
>JBFIJN010000680.1:0-3616 GCA_041600735.1 Nannocystaceae bacterium | reverse complement strand
GTGAGCGTACCGTCGTGCTCGATGAGGGTGAGCCCCTGGCGCGTGGTCACGAGCACCTCGGGCTGCGGGTCGGCATCGAGGTTGGCCACCTGGGGGAAGCCGGGCTCGACCCCCGCGTGCAGGTAGTACGGCGAGCCATCGTTGCGATAGGCCGACTGCCCCAGGATGATCTCCATGTCGTCGTCGCCGTCGAGGTCGGCCACGGTGGTCGCGGTGCAGTGCCAGATGTCGTTGGGCGACCAGCCGATCTGCTCGGGCGCGACCCACAGCAGGTTGCCCAGGTGATCGAGCACGGTGTCGTCGGCGATCACCTCCACGTCACCGTCGTGGTCGATGTCGGCCAGCGCGATCGCAAAGCCCTGGCCGTGGTTGATGGGCGTCGCCGAGGTCCACTTGAGCGTGCCATCGTGCTCATACGCGACCACATTGGCATTGCCGCCAAAGCCGGCCCCCGTGGCGGCCACGATCTCGACGATCCCGTCGCCGTCGATGTCACCCAGCGCCGGCGTGACGTACGTGTGGAATCCAGTGGGGATGCTGAAGTGCTCCGCCCCCGTCGCACCATCGAGCACGTAGAGCGCCCCACTTCCCCCAGGGCCCTGTGCCACGAGCACCACGTCGGGCACGTCGCACAGATCGATCGACCCATTGCCGTCGTCATCGGTGAGGTTGGCGACCAGCGGTGGGGAGAAAGAGCCGCCGGGCACCGCCGCGCCCGTCCACTCCCACTGCACCCCGGGCTCGAACGCATCGGGGGGGGCCACCGTGCCGCACTTGCCCACCGCATTGCCGTCGTCCGAGACGACACATGGGTCACCGACGGGGCCCGCGTCGGGCGGGATCCCCTGGTCGAAGAGGATCCCCGGGTCGTCCTCGCTCGTGCTGTCGAGTCCGCTGGTGGAGGTGGCCACGCTGGTCATGGCGGTCGTCACCTCCGTCGTGGCCGGGCCGGCCGTCGACGAGCTCGTGGGATCGATCCCCGTCGTTCCAATCGAGGTCGTCATGGAGGCACCGGGATCGGTACCGCATGCGAGCAAGCCGGGCACCATCCACGCGAGGCAAGACCAAGAGCGCATGGGTCTACGCTACGGGTCGAGCGAGGTGCGGGTCAATGCGCCGAACACCGCTCGTCGCCGGATCCACCACACCAGCGCCGCGGCCACGCCCGCCAGGCCCAGGCACAGCCCCCACCACAGCCCGCGCAGCCCCATCCCGCCGGCCTCGGCCGCCAGCACGGCGAGCGGCAGCGCCAGGAGGTAGTAGCCCACGAAGTTGAACACCGCGGCGGGCCGCGTGGCCCCGACCCCGCGCAGCACCCCGCCGCCGACCACCTGCGTGCCGTCGAAGATCTGGAAGGCGGCCGCGATCGGCATCACGCTCGCGGCCAGCGCGATCACTTCGACGTCGTTGGTGAACAGCCGCGGCAACCACTCGCGGAGCACCACGAACAGCACCGCGCTCACCACCATCACCCCCGCGCCCAAGCCGAGCGCGAGCGAGGCCGAGCGCCGCGCCGCCGCGGGCTTGCCCGCCCCGACCAGGTTGCCCACCCGCGTCGACGCGGCCTGCGAGATCCCGAGCGGCACCATGAAGCTGAGCGAGGCCAAGTTGAGCGCGATGACATGCGCCCCCAGCTGCGCCTCGCCGAGCTTGCCGGCCATCAGTGTGGTGATCTGGAACGCCCACATCTCCAGCCCGTACTGGAGACCCACCGGGACCCCGTGACGCACGATCTCGCCCAGCCCGCGCATGTCGAGCGCCGCCAGCGAAGGTCGCTCCCACGCATCGCGATGGAGGCCCGCGCCCCACGTCCACAGCGCGAGCGCCAGCAGCAGCACGCAGCGCGTGAGCCCGGTGGCCAGCCCCGCGCCCTCGAGCCCCATCGCCGGCAGCCCGAGGTTGCCGTAGATGAGCGCCCAGTTGGCGACCACGTTGAACACGTTGGCGAGCACCACCGCGACGAGCCCCGGGACCACGATCCCGCGCCCCTGGAGGTACTGTCGCAGCACGAAGAACGCCAAGAACGGCCACAGGCTGAACACCTGCACGTCGACATAGCGGCCCGCAGCGGCCGCGAGCTCCTCGGTCTGACCCAGCAGCTCCAGGCTCGGCGTCGTGAGCCACCAGCTGAGCGCGAGCAGCGGGGTGACCAGCGAGGCCACCACCACCCCGCGGTGCAGCGTGAGCGCCACGCGACGTCGCTCCCCCGCGCCGTGAGCCTGCGAGACGATCGGATCCATCCCGAACACCAGGCCGATGCCGAACACCGACGTGCCCATGATCCACAGCGAGCCCAACGCCGCGGCATCGAGCGCATCCGTGCCCAGGTGTCCCACCATCATGGTGTCGACCACGCCCATCAACATCACGCCGAGCTGAGTCAGCGAGACGGGCAAGCCCAAGCGCAGCAGCGCCCGCAGCTCGGCACGGGGGGTGGGGTCGGCCATGGGGGCGCGGACTCTAGCAGCCCGCCGGCAAAAGTCTCGTCCGAATGGAAGAGTGCTCGCGGGTCTCGGGCCGGCGCCCGACTAATCCCGCTCGCGTCCCAGCCCCGCCAGTCGTCGCTCGAGGTAGCGGCGCTCCGCGTCGTTGCTCGTCATCGCGATCGCCTGCCGATACGCGGCCCCCGCCTCGCGCTCCTGCCCCGCGCGGCGCAGCAGGTCCGCACGTGCCGCCGGGAGTAGGTGATACCCCGCCAGCGTGCCCTCTTCCTCCAGTCGATCGAGGAGAGCCAGGCCAACCGCGGGACCCTCCGCCATCGCGATCGCCACCGCCCGGTTGAGCTCCACGATCGCCGACGGTCGCAGCAGCGCCAGCCCCCCGTAGAGCGCGGCGATCTGTGGCCAGTCGGTCTGCTCGGGCGTCGCGGCGCGCACGTGCAGCGCCGCGATCGCGGCCTGGATCTGATATGGCCCCGGTCTTCGCAGCGCGATCGCGTCGTCGAGGTGCCGACACCCGTGCTCGATCTGCGCTTGGTCCCAGCGCGCTCGATCCTGCTGCTCGAGCGGGACGAGCTCGCCCTCGGCCACCCGCGCCTCGCGACGCGCGTCGTGCAGCAGCATCAGCGCGAGCAGCCCACGCACCTCGGCCTCCGCGGGCATCAGCTCGGTGAGGATCACGGCCAGCCGGATCGCCTCGCGGCACAGCTCGGTGCGAATGAGGTCCTGTCCGGTCGTGGCGGTGTAGCCCTCGTTGAACACGAGGTAGATCACCGCCAGCACCGCGGCCAGCCGCTGCGGCCACGCGGCGGGCGGCGGGACCTCGTAGGGGATCCCGGCTTGCTTGATCTTGCGCTTGGCTCGCACCAGTCGCTGCGCCATCGTCACCTCGCTGGTGAGGAAGGCCCGCGCGATCTCGGCGGTGGAGAGCCCGCCCAGCGTGCTGAGCGTGAGACCCACCTGCGCGTGCTCGGCCAGCGCCGGGTGACAGCACGTGAACACCAGCCGCAGGCGCTCGTCGGGCAGCTCGCCGTCGATCAAGGGGCCGAGCAGCTCGTCGAGCGCCTGCTCGGCTCCCGCGAGCCGACGCAGCTCACCCTCGTGGGCGGCGTGCGTGCGACCGCGACGGATGCGGTCGAGCGCCCGGTTGCGGGCCACCGTGGTGAGCCACGCCCCCG
>JBFIJN010000679.1:0-3641 GCA_041600735.1 Nannocystaceae bacterium | reverse complement strand
GCTGCGCAAGCTCCCCGGCGTGAAGCCCAAGCTGGTGATGGAGTGCTGCGGTCACGACGGTACCCACGCGATGACCACCCACGGCTTCGAGCCCTCGCAGCGCATCGGCAAGCCGGCGTTCGACGGGATGAAGTCTGCCGAGGCCGAGTGGTGGGCCACCGATTGCCCGCTGGCCGCGATCCAGTTCGAGCAGCACGCAGGCCGCAAGCCGCTGCACCCAATGTCGATGCTCGCGCGGGCCTACCGCGGCGACAGCTTCGGCGAGGCCACGCCCGAGGCGAAGGCCGAGCCCAGAGCGGAGGCCGAGCCCGCGCCAGAGCCCGAGTCCGACGCCAGCGTCGACGACGACCAAGGAGACACGCCATGAAGCCGGTACCGCGCAGCGAGATCCTCGACTACGTCACGTACAACGAGCGCCGCGAGCAGCTGCGCCCGCTGGCCATGCAGGCCAAGGCGCCGCGCCGCGTGGTGCTGGCCTCGGGCACGATCACGTTCTTGTTCGAGAACCGCGACACCGTGCGCTACCAGGTGCACGAGATGATGCGGGCCGAGCAGATCGTGAAGGAAGCCGACATCGCCCACGAGCTTCACACCTACAACGAGCTGCTCGGCGGACCGGGCGAGCTCGGCTGCACCCTGCTCATCGGCATCGACGACGAGGCCGAGCGCGCGCAGAAGCTCGCGCAGTGGCTCGCGCTGCCCCAGCACGTCTACCTCGAGCGCGCCGACGGCACCCGCGTGCGCGCCACCTTCGACGCCCGCCAGGTCGGCGAGGACCGGCTGAGCTCCGTGCAGTACCTCAAGTTCGCGGTGGGCGAGCAGGCGCCCGTGGCCATCGGCGTCGACCTGCCCGAGCTCGAGATCCGCCAAGTGCTGACGGATGAGCAGCGCGCGGCGCTGGCGGATGATCTCGCGGACGACTGAGGCGGGAGCGATCGGGCGAGACGATGGCATCCAGTTCGTTCCTGGACGAGCTTCGACGATACCTGGAGCGTGTCGCGAGCCCTCCTCTCCAATCGATGAAGCACCGGGCTCGAATCGACTTCGAGAGACTTCATCGCCATTTCCTACAACGGCTCCGAGAGAGCGAGGAATCGGATCCGCGGTGGGTACGAGGGACGCACCGCGAGTGGGCACCGAGACTCCGGGAGTTCGCGCGCCACATTGAAGTCTCGGAGCCACTTGGAGATGACGCCTCACTACAGGATCTCGCCGCTACCGCCCTCGACGCCGCGATTCAACGTTCCAGCCCCGAGGTCCCGCTGGTAGCTCGACTGGAATCCGAGCGTATCGCGGCGGAGTTCCATTGGGAGCGCTACGACGTAGAGATGTACGCGCTGGAAACGAAGCTCACTCGTCGAGGACCCGACGGGAGCCTCGCGGTAACGGGCCTCGGCCGCACGTTCCTGCGCTTGCGAGGCAAGGATGCCGTACGCTGGTTGCTCACCGCCGAGAATCTGCAGAGCCACGGTGACGGTGACCGTTGGCGTGCGAGCAGACACCTCCTCGAGATCGCGGTCGAGAATCAAGTCCTTCCGCTGACCAACTGGGACGACTCGGAGTACTTCCCCTTCGACTCGAATACGTTGACCCGGCTCGTCCAACTCGGGGCCCTCGACGCCCATGTCACAGGACCCGAGGACGACGCGGAGGTCCGTTGGTACTTCGTCCCAGAGGCCATGACCAACGTAGTTCGTTCGGTGCTCGACGAGGGTCCTTGGCACTCCGCCGTGACTGCGCTCCTCGAGGATGAGCGGAGCTTCGCAGTCCTAGGCGGAAGTCCCATTGCAGTCGAGGCCACGATCGAGCAGACCCGGATGATCGCCCACGAGGTACGCAACGCTCTCGGCCCCGTCCGCTACAACGTCGACGAGCTGCTCTCCGAGGAGCTGACGCAGAATCATCGGTCCCGGGTAGAAGCCGCCAAGAAGGGCGTGCTGCGCGTCCTCGACTTCGTCGATCACATGGTAGCGACGAGTGAGCTGATCACGGAGCCGGTCACCGCATTCGACGTCGAGGGTCTCCTGCGAGAAGCCCTTGGCTGGATCGACGACGCTGGCGCGGCCGAGCTCATCCTCCCAACGGGGCCAGTCCGCCTCCGCGGCCCTCGCCCGCTCCTCCTGCGAGCACTGCTCGACATCATTCGCAACGCACTTCAGTCAGCCACGCCCACCCCGCCGGTTCGTATCTCAGCCGAGCGCGATGCTCGCGAGGTGCGCATCGTCGTCGAGGACGGCGGTCCCGGGGTCCCCGCCGAGCTGCGTGCCCGGGTGTTCGACGACGGGTTCACCACCCGGCCGGGCGGTAGCGGCTTTGGGCTCGCGTTCCTGCGTAAGGTTGTGGAGCACGAGCTTGGCGGTAGAGTGTCCTGCGAGGACGCCGATCTTGGAGGCGCTCGCTTCACGATCATCATTCCCGACGCCGAGAGCGAACCATGACCAGCCCTGGCCACATCCTCATCGTCGACGACGACCCCGACTTCGTCGCGATCTACCGGGAGATGTTCGAGAAGCAAGGCCTCCAGGTGACCGTCGCGCACACTCCCGACGATGGGACCCGTGCGCTCGAGGACCTCGGCGCCCAGCTCGACGTGGTCTTGCTCGATCAGAAGCTCCATGGCCGCGGCGGCCCCGACTCGGGCCTCGACCTGATTGCCCGCGCCGAGAGCCTCGCCCCCTTCGCCAAGACCATTGTCGTCACGGGCTATGCCACCGCAGATGCGATCGAGCGCGCCTTCCAGCTCGGGGTCTACGACTACCTCGTCAAGAACGGAGCCTTCGCCGCGCTCATCCGCGCCAAGGTGAGGAACGCGGTCGAGGTGACCAGCGAGCGCCGACTCTCCGCGCTCACGCGAGAGGGCGTCGTCACCAGGCTACGAGCCACGTGGGCTGACGTCCGTACCGAGACCGATCGCAACCGCAAGGGCAAGCTGCTCGAAGAGCTCGTCAGGTTGCTGTTCCGCGCCACCCCGGGCTTCGAGCGCGTCGAGACCCGGCTCGACAACAAGGTCGAGGAGATCGACATCGTGGTCGAGAACCACGCCGCGGATGCACCGTGGAAGAACGACGGCGCGTCCTACATCCTCGGCGAGTGCAAGAATTGGTCGAAGCCCTGTGGCTCGGCAGAATTCCGCAACTTCTACGCCAAGCTCACCACCAAGTACCAGCGTGCACGCACGGGCTTCTTCTTCGCACCAGGCGGCTTGACGAAGGAGTTCGAGGTCGCGCGACGCGAGCATGCCAAAGACGACGTGCTCGTGATCCCAGTGGGTACCGATGACCTCGAGCGGTGGATCGAGGCCGATGATCGAGTCTCCGTGCTGGGTGTCCTGCACAAGCTCGCGGTGTTCTCCAAGGTCGGGCGGGGCGTCTAGCCCACCCGCACCGAGGCGATCGCGGCCTCGACGACCTTCGCCTTGGGGGCGAACAGCTCGGTGTCGCCGCCGGCCTCTACGATCACCACGCGGCGGCCGGTGACGAACACGGTCACCCAGAAGGCGAGCGTGCGGCCCTGGGCCTCGACTTCGTAGCGAAGCTGGCGACCGGGACGACCGTCGGCCGAGGTCACGTCGTGAAAATCTTGGGCGGCGTAGCCGGCCTTGCGCAGGCGCACGTCGAGGGCGGCGCTCCAGAAGTCGAGGT
>JBFIJN010000678.1:0-3659 GCA_041600735.1 Nannocystaceae bacterium | reverse complement strand
CTGCCCTCGATCGTAGGCCTCGGTGGAGTCGGACAGCACCTCGACCAGTAGGATCGGATTGACGATCGCAAGATCATCATCCGCCGCGGTCTCGAGCCCGTTGCACACCACCGAGACATCGGGATACGTGGCGAGGTCCGTCGCCTCGATGCGCACGCGCAGATCGGAGCTGAACACCCGACAGGGGCGACCCACGAGCTCACGGCTGAGGATGGCGGTGATGCGGGCCGCGAGCGCGCTGTGCTGCGGCGTTCCCCCGGTCATGGCGAACACCTCGCCGCGCAGGTACTCGTGCTTGACCTGCGCGTCGACCTCGCCGTCGCGGTACGCCGCATAGGCCATCCGCGAGGGCTTGGTGATGGTCATGCCAAGGAGGATACCCGATCGAGCGGCGACGGCCGCTCGCAAGTGGCCGCCGCGCTCACGCGCTCGAATCGCCCGGCGCTGCCCCCTCGAGCCGGCGCAGCAGCTCGTGCACGCCCAGCACGAGGTACTCGTCGAACTCCTGCGGGCGCAGCTGCAAGAGCGCCGGGATCACCAGCTCCTCTTCGTGATCGAGGTGCTGTTGCAGCGCGAGGTCGTGCTCCTCGAGCGCTCGCGCGAGCGCGGGGCCCGGTCCCGGGAGCAGCGCCTGACGCACGGCCTGATCACGCTCGTGGAGCCGCCGATGACCGGCCGCGGCCGACTCGAACGACAGCGACCAGCGCCGCGCGAGGTACGGATACAGCTTGTGCTCCTCATACGCCTCATGGCTGCGCATCGCGGAGATCCACCCCGCGTAGCGCAGCCCGACCCAGCGCAGCTCCTCGCCGATGCGCGCGGCCTCGACGAGCTCGCGACTGATCGCGCGAAAGTTGCGATGCGAGCGAAGCAGCAGCACCTGGTCGGGCCAGTGCGGGTGCGCCGACCAGGCGTCGCGCGGGATCGAGTGGAAGTGCTCCGTGACCATCGCGCCAAGGTGGGGACGGGCGCGAGCTCGACAATGCCGCGAATGCGCAAACCTCCGTTGCGAATCCCGCACCAATCGCGACCTCGCTCGAGGCCGCGCGACCTCACCCGTGGCCTCAGGCCTTGGGCTTGGCCGCGGTGGGACTCGCCGTGGCCGCCGCTGCTGCGGCTGCCGCAGGAGCCGCCGCCTTCGGCGGCGCCTCGGGCTTCGCGTTGGTGTCCACGTGCCCGGTGCCCATGCGGTTCATGCGATCCGCCTCGGTCTTGCGCCAGAACTGCACGAGCCCCCAAAAGTGCTCGGTGAAGCGCTCGACCTCGTGCTCAGGGAACAGGGCCTGCACCTTGGCCATCACGTAGCCCTTGGCCTGCGGGGTGCCGAAGAACTCCCACGCGACCTCGTTGAGGTGCGAGAGGTGCGTGTGGCAGAACTCGGTGAAGCGGTCGGCCTCCATGCGCTTGCGCGCGATGGCTGCGTACTCGCGCAGGCGATCGCGGTACGGCAGGTCCTTCTTGGCCACCTCGAAGAAGGGCGTCCAGTCGAGGTTGACCGGCATCTGGCGCTTGGTGGCGGCGCAGAAGATCGACCACCGCACCATGTTCTTCACGAGCTCGGGGAAGTGGAAGTGCAGCGAGGTGACCTGGAAGTCGGGGCACGCGTTGGCGAAGTCGATCGGGTAGAACACCCCGTCCTTGCGCAGCGACTCGCACGAGTTGAACTCCCAGTTGAAGAACGAGTTGATGGTGAGCGAGGTGTCGGTGAGCAGCGACCACTCCTCGGCGTCGGCGAAGTGGAAGTCGACCTTGTAGCGGTCGTGCAGCGCGGCCTCGGGGTCGTACTTCACGATGTAGACCTGCGGCCCGATGCCGATCCCGCGCACGAACAGGTCGAACGGATCGACCGCCTTCTGCAGGTGCATCACGCGGCTGCCGCTCTCCTCGTAGGCCGAGCGCAGCTTGGCCTCGTCACCGATGCGCGAGACCCCCACCCACGCGCCGCCGTCGTACGGCTTCATGAACATCGGGTAGCCGAGCTTGCTGCCCACCGCGCCCAGATCGAACAGCTTGGCGTAGCGCCGCAGCGTCGCGCCGGCGTCGGCGTGATCGGTGGGATCCTTGGGCGGGATCAGCCAGGTCTCGGGCACCGGCACGCCCAGCCGCATCATCGCGCAGTACGACGTGTGCTTCTCCATCGACTGGAGCGACCACGGGTTGTTGAGGACGTAGAGGCCGTCCATGATGACCGCCTTCTTGATCCACTCGCGGCTGGTGTGGAACCAGTGCGTGAGGCGGTCGAGCACCACGTCGTACTTGCACGGCTGCTTGAGGTCGAAGGGCTCGACGGTGACGCGCTCGATCGCGAAGCGAACGCTCTCGCCACCGATCGGGAGCTCGAGCTTGAGGCGGTCGACGATCTGCTCGTAGCAGGCGGGCCAACAAAGGTCGGCCCCGAGCGAGAGACCAATGTTGCGGGTGGCCGGGGTGAGGGCGGCGGTCATGGGCCTCATTCGTAAACCATCCACAGGGGCCCCGGGAACAGCCACGACAGACCGGACTGCAGCCGGTCGCGCCAGTTCTCCCAATTGTGACCGTCGCGCACCCACTCGTAGCGCACCCCCATGCCCGTGGTCTGCAGCAGGGGCACCAGGGAGCGGTTCTCGTAGATCAGCGACTCGTACATCCCGCAGCTCAGGTAGACCCGCTCGCTGGGGCGGCCAGGGGCGTCGCGGAAGGCGTTGACGAACTCCACCACGCGGTCGAAGGCGGGCCCGCGCTTGTGGTGCCCGATGTCGGTGAAGGCAAAGGAGCCCGACTGGAGCAGCAGGCGCCCAAATTTACCGGGGTAGCGCCAGGCCGTGGCCAGCGAGGCCACCGCGCCGAAGCTGGCGCCCATCAGGCAGCGGGCGTTGGCCTGGGGCATGAGCGGGTAGCGCTGCTCGAGCTCGGGCAGCAGCTCCTCGGCGATGAACTTGGCGTGCCGCGGATCGTCGGGGTACTCGCCCAAGCGGTCGCCAGGGTGGCTCAGCGCCGCGATCACGGGCGCCACCTCGAGCCGGTGGATCAGGTTGTCGAGCACGTCCTTGAGCGCCGCGTAGCGCAGGTAGTCGCCGCCGTCGTGGACCACCAGCAGCCGGTACCTTCGCGTGGGGCGATAGCGCGCGGGCAGGTAGATCGTGACCCTCCGAGGGCCTCCGAACGCCGTCTCGTGCAGCCACAGCTCCTCCGTTCGGCCTTTGCGCGCCTCGGGATCGGGCAGCGACCACAGCGGCCGGGTGTAGCCTGTGCCCTGCGCCACGGAGTTGGCGCCGAACGGGTCCTGGGCCAGGTGCGGGTTGAAGGGGTCGCGGATCCACTCGTGATTCCCCCCGCGGATGACCTCGAGCTTGTACTCGACCCGCGACCCGGGCGGCATCTCGTGGACGCAGAACCAGAGGTCGGTGTCGTAGGCGCGCTCGAACGGCTGCGAGGACTCGAGCCCGTAGATCCAGTGCCGCAGGTTGACCCCGTCGGCATGGCCGCGGAACACGAAGGTCGCCCGCTTGCCCTCGATCAGCGGAAAGCTGTGGGCGCCAAGGAATGCGTCGATCGCGCTAGCGTCGGGACAGCCGGCCTCGAGCAGGGCATGGATGGCCAACTTCACGACGGCACCTCCTGCGCGGCCTGGGCGGACTCGGCCGCCTCGGGTTCCGCCGCCTCGGCCGCCACCGCCTCGG
>JBFIJN010000677.1:0-3672 GCA_041600735.1 Nannocystaceae bacterium | reverse complement strand
CGGCAACGTGGTGCTCGGGATCGCCACCGACTTCGCGCCCCCGACGGGGCTGTCGACCTCGATGATCATGCAGGTCGGCTACTCGCCGATCACGACCGCGGGTGGCGTGACCTACGGGCCGACCGCGACCTACGCCGCGAATGGAGTCACGTTGATCCACAGCGGCGTGCTCACGTACACCGCGCCCATCTTCGACACCGGGGTCGCGCTCCAGGGCACGGGCATCACCGACGGTACCTACGACAACGGCTCGATCGCTGCCGCCTATCGCCCCGACTTCAAGGTCGTGTACTTGAACGGCACCGGGAACACGAGCTTCGGCCCCACCGGCGACTGGCCACGGCTCGTGGCCAATGCCTGCGCGGTGGGGTTCTTGTAGCCCGCCGCGTGCCGCCTACATCACGAACCCTTGTACGTACGTCAGCCCGTCGTGCGAATCCAGCCCGGACAGCATCAGCGTGCGCGAGTAGCCCGCGTTCGGATTGTAGGTGTACAGGTTGCCGGACCAGTCGATCGCCCAGTAGAGGTCCTGGAACGGGTCGTAGGCCAGGCCGCAGTTGTCGACGAACCCCTCGTTGGAGAGCAGCGAAGGCGCCCCGGTTAGCCGATCGATGACGTTGAGCTGGCCGCCGCCGGCCTCGAGCCCCACGATCTGGTCGCGGGTGGAGTCGTAGGTGAGCCCGTCCGCGGCCACCCCCGGATCGCCGATGAAGGAGGCCGCGCCGGTCATCATGTTCATGCTGTAGAAGCCGCTGGGCGACTCACCGCTGCCGTAGAGCGTGTTGGTGGTGGGATCGTGGGCCAGCCCGAACAGGTCATCGACGCCGTGCACGCCCACCAAGCTCGCGGCGCCGGTGCCGAGATTGACGGTGTAGAGCGCCTCCTGCGGGCGGCCGTCGATCATCCACAGGATCCCGTTGGTGGTGTCGTAGGCGACCTCGCCAAAGTCGTAGCCCACGCCGAGCGGTCCCACGTTGCTGAACGTGAGCGTCATCGGGTCGAGCGCCCGCAGCATCTGATCGTTGGTGCGCACCGTGAGCAGCACCCCGCTGGCGAGCTCGCAGCCGCTCAGGTTGTACTGGCAGCTCGCGAGGCAGCCGAGGTCGCCCTCACCGAGGCCCTGGCTCTGGCAGGTCTCGCCGCCCAGGTCGGCCCCGTCGCAGGCCTCGCCGCCGTCGCGGACCGCGTTGCCGCACGTCCCGCACGCCGAAGTGTCGAAGCCCGAGCAGTCGGAGAGGCAGCTGATCTGGCCGCTGTCGAAGCCCTGGCTCTGGCAGGTCTGGCCCAGCAGCGCGACGCCGTCGCAGGGCTCGTCGTTCTCGACGATCACGTTGCCGCACGTGCCGCAGCCGCTGGTGTCGAAGCTCATGCAATCATCGCCGCAGGCCAGCGCGCCGCTGTCGAAGCCCTCCGACTCGCACGTGGCACCGCCGAGGTCGAGGCCGTCGCACAGCTCGGCGCCGTCGATCCCATCGTTGCCGCAGGTGGCCATGGTGCAGGCCGAGGTATCGAGGCCCGAGCAGTCGGCGAGGCACGCCAGCGTGCCGCCGGTGAAGCCCTCCGACTCGCAGGTGGCACCGCCGAGGTCCGTGCCGTCACAGGCCTCGTCACCCTCGATCGCATCGTTGCCACACTCGAGCCCGGGGCCGGTCGAGGCGACCCCGCTCGAGGTGGAATCGAGCCCCGTGCTCGCGGTCGTGGTCTGTGCCCCCGTGGTGGGGTCGATGATCGTGGGGTCGATCGTGTCGGTGGGATCGACCGAAGTCGAGCCGTCGGAGGTCGGAGTCGCCCCCGTGTCTACCATGGAGTCATCGCCGCAGGCCCCCACGAGGCCCACGCACACCAAGCCAATCAAGGAACGTCGAAGCATCGCCGGACTCTAGCCCACGCTCGCGCGGCCCAGCCACCCGCGCCCATGTTACCTTTCGCTCGTTCCCGGATCGCCGCGCGATGTCGTCCCCACTCTCCATGCAAGCCTCACTCGGCCGCTACAGAGTGGTGCGCAAGCTCGGCCAGGGGGGGATGGCCGACGTGTTCCAGGTGCGGCGCCATGTGCCCGGGGCGGCCGCGTGGGCGCAGGATCAACAGGTCGCGCTCAAGCGCATTCGGGCCGAGCTCAAGGGAAACCCCGAGTACACCGAGATGCTGCTCGAGGAGGCGCGCCTGGGGGCGGCGCTGCACCATCCCAACCTCGTCGAGGTCTACGACGTCGGCTATCACGAGGAGCAGCTGTTCTTCACGATGGAGCTCGTGCGTGGCCCGGAGCTGCGCAACATCGTGCGCGAGGCGGGGAGGGTCGAGGGGCGCCTGGAGCTCTCCCACGCGATCGGCATCGTGCTCGGCGTGGCGGCGGCACTGCACTACGCGCACGAGCTGCGCACCAGCAGCGGCCTGCCGCTGCGCATCGTGCACCTCGACGTGTGCCCCTCCAACGTGCTCGTCAACGACGAGGGCTACGTGAAGCTCATCGACTTCGGGATCGCGAAGACCGACCGCAGCGCGTTCTTGCGGCTGCTGGCCGATGGCTCGTGGACGGGGCCGATCCCGCAGGAGGTCGACGACAAGCTGCGCCGCGGGACGCTCGCGTACATGTCCCCCGAGCAGTGCATGGGCGCGCCGATCGATCGCCGCAGCGACGTGTTCTCGCTGGGCATCGTGCTGTGGGAGCTGACCGCGTGGGCGCGGCTCTACCGGGGCGCCTCGCAGGCCGAGGTGTTCGATCGCATCGTGAACCACGATGCACCCTCGCCGCGCTCGGTCGATCCGCAGTACCCCTCCGCGCTCGAGGCGATCGTGATGCGGGCGCTGCAGCGCGACCCGGCCGAGCGCTTCCAGACCGCGCTCGAGCTGCGCGAGGCGCTGGAGACGTTCGTGTTCGCCGAGGGCCTGCACGCCTCTGCGCCGCGCCTGGCCAAGCTCATGCGCAAGCTGTTCCCTCCCGCCTCCACGGTGGAGCGAGACGAGCACGCCGAGGAGATGGCGCGGCGCTACCAGTCGATCGGCACGCGCTGGGCCGGCGGCCGCAAGTGAGCGGGCGATCGCTCGTCGATGAGCGGCTGCCTGAACCGTGACCGGGCTCGCAGGCACATCAACCGGCGAAGCGGGTCGCACTCTCCCCCACTTTTCTTCATCCGTTCCTCGAGCCTCGCGGGCACTGCCCCGCTGAAGCGAGGGACGCGTGCGAAGGACCAACACGGGGACGACCACGACAGCGACCATCAGGACCGTCACGACCATCGCCGCTGCGCTGGCGCTGGGCGGCTGCTACCAGGGGCGCGACGACGGGAGCAACCCGTTCGGCGTCGCCACCGACGGCAGCGACGGAGGCTCGGCAGACGCGGGTGAGGGCGAGAGCGAGGGCGAAGGCGAGGGCCCGCTGGCGTGCGACCAGGGCACCCCGGGGCCCCGCGCGCTGCGGCTGCTCACCCGTCGCGAGTATGCGGCCACGGTGGCCGATCTGCTGGGGGTGGAGCCGCCCCCGACCGACGAGGTGCCCATCGAGCCGCGCATCGACGGCTACGACAACGACGCCCAGTCCTCGGTCGTCACCGCGCGCCACATCGACGCATACATGGGCATCGCGGCCGAGGTCGCCGACCAGGCGGTCGAGCAGTCGGGCCCGACGCTCGTGGGCTGCATGCCCGAGGATCCCGAGTGCCCGCGCCTGTTCGT
>JBFIJN010000676.1:0-3678 GCA_041600735.1 Nannocystaceae bacterium | reverse complement strand
TGCAGGTACACGAGCGGCTCGCCCCCCGCGGAGGTGTCGAGCTCTTCGCCGTCACCGCTCGTGAGCGTGTAGTGGATCGAGACGACCTTCTTGGCAGCGATGATGGACATGCCCGCGCGGGTGTAGCACGGCCCCTAGCGCTCTTCCCAGGCTCAGGCGAGGGGGTGTCCCCTAGGGAGTGTCCCTCATTGCCACGCGAGCGGGTAACACCGCCCCCGGGCCGCATTGCCGCGTTGCTCGTCAGTCACTTGTACCCGACAAACTCCCTCCTCGCGCCTTGCCCTGCGGCCCGCTGACGGCGTTCCCCACTCACGCGGCAATGAGGGACACCCCCTAGCGCGTGGGGTATGCGTAGTCGCAACCCTTGCCCACGCAGCGCTCGTTGTGGCGCTCGATGCCGCGCTCCAGCTCCTGCGGGGTGAAGTCGTCGTGCAGCACTTGCGCACCGTCGTGATCCCAGTCGCGGCCGAGGTACCAGCGCGCCGCCAGCCCCGGCAGGTCGAAGTCGAAGGCGGGCTGGGCCAGGCGCGCATTGTCCTGCATGCCGTAGCTGCCCAGCGTGTGCGCGGCCGCCGAAGCCACGAAGATCGTCTGGCGCCCGCGCTCGGTGTGGAACGCGTAGCCCTGCGGGAACGCATGCGCGAACGTGGTGCGATCGTGCTTGTACATGGGCGTGGCATTGTGGAGGTTGGCCACGACCACGCCCTCGGGCGTGAGGTGATCGAGCAGCGCTCCGTAGTACTCGGCGGTCTTGAGGTGCAGGGGCACGAACACCCCGCGAAACGCATCGAGCATGATCATGTCCCACGCGGGCGAGGTGGGGGCCTTCTCGACGAACCAGCGCCCGTCGGCCGCGTGGGTGCGGTAGCGCGGGCTGTTGGGCACGTCGAAGTGCTTGCGCGCCAGGCGGATCACCTCGGGGTCGATGTCGACCGCGTCGATCTCGAGGCCCGGCACGCGTTCGAACAAGTAGTTGCTGATCTGGCCGCCACCAAAGCCGATCATCAGCAGGCGCTTGGGCTGCGGCTGCAACAAGAACCCCGCCATCATCGTGCGGGTGTAGTCGAGGTCGAGGCTGCGCGGGTGACCGCGATCGAGGCGCGACTCGATGTAGTAGGTACCGTCGACCACGAAGTACATGGTGACCACGTCGCCGTCCTCGGCCACCACGATGTGGTTGAACGGCGACTTGGCCTCGTCGAGCACCCGCTCGTGAGGCGCGAGCGCGTGCACCCAGCGCGGCAGGCCGAGCCCGGCCGTGAGCGACCCGGCGCCAGCACCACGAAGCCAGGCTCTGCGCGAGAGGGGCATGCGGCAGGCAGCGTAGCAGGGTCGCGCGGGGGCACGAAGGATCGGTGGGATCACGCCGAGCTCCTCGTCTCGCTCGCCCCGCTCGCCTCGCTTGCCCGACGAATTCGTACGAGTACGTGCTCGACTACGGCGCCGATCGGTCGCGTGGAGGCGCGACCGCCAGCACGCTGGCCCACACCCACCAGAAGAACGCGAGCTGCAGCGGCAGCCGGATCCACAGCAAGACCTCGGGGACCCGCGGCAGCAGCTCGGGGTGGCGAGCCATCTCGATGTTGGCGGGGAACACCGCCACCAGCAGCGCCATCGTCCCCCACCCGGCGAGGCGCCGCAGGCGAGGCACGAGCAACCCGAGGCCGAGCACGATCTCGGCGATGCCGCTGAGCTGCACCATCAGCAGCGGCGCGGGTAGCCAGCTCGGGATCCAGCGCGCCATCTCGTGCTGAAGCACGAAGTGGTTGATGCCCTGGAGGATCAGGATGACGCCGAGCAGCCCCCGAAAGAAGCGACGGGTCTTCGTGTCGGGGACCACGGCGGGAGCATACGTGAATGCGGGCGCCCTGCCCGGCCTCCGGGGACGCCCGCGGGACGCCAGCGGCGGCCCCGGCTTCGCCAAAAATTGGCCCCCGCGCGCACCCCCGTGCTCCATTGAGCTCGTGCAACGCGCAGCCGCATGCATTGGAATCTTGGCGCTGGCCGCCGCCCTCGGGGCGATGGTCGTGGGCCAGCTGGTCGTGCTGCCCGGGCTCGAGAGCCAGGTCGCGCTGGTCGATGCCAACCTGCTGACCCGCATGATCGCGCCGATCCACCTGCGCTTCACCGAGATCGCCATGGTGGCCTCGCTGGTGCTGCTGGCCGTCACGCCCTACTGGCTACGCTCGCGCTTGATCACCACGCTGGCGCTGCTCGCCGTGACGGCCACCGCCGGGCTGCGCCTGGTCATGCTGCCGGCCGCGTACGAGGCGTGGGCCAAGGTCGATCGCGTGGCGCAGGCGCCCTATGATCGCTGGGTGCGAGCCGAAGGGCTCACCGAAGAAGCCTGGTGGCTGGGGCTCGGCAGCATCGCGATGCTGGCGCTGATGGGGGTCGTCGCGGGGATGCACTGGCTGGTGCCCATTGCCCGCCGCGGCGTGCCGGGCGACTCGCCCACGCTCTCCGACGAGGCGGGCACGACCGACGAGAACCCAGTCGCGCACGCGGCCTGACCCCAACCCCCGCTCGCGCTTGCCCCCGCGGCCGCGCCTCGCTATCTCTGCGGGCCACCATGGCAAAGCGCATCGTGGTCCAGAAGTACGGCGGCTCGTCGATGGCCGACGTCGAGAAGATCCGAGCCGTCGCCCGTCGCGTCGTCGCGACCCACGACGAGGGCCTGGAGGTCGTCGTCGTCGTGTCCGCGATGGGCAAGACCACCGACGAGCTGCTGGCCCGCGCCAAGCAGATCTCCTCGTCGCCCTCGCGCCGCGAGCTCGACATGCTGCTGTCGTGCGGCGAGCGAGCCTCGATGGCGCTCTTGTCGATGGCGATCCACGAGCTGGGGCACCAGGCGATCTCGCTGACCGGCTCGCAATCGGGGATCATCACCAACAGTCGCCACTCGGGTGCCCGCATCATCGACGTGCGACCGTTCCGCGTGCAGGACGAGCTCGACGACGGCAAGATCGTGATCGTCGCGGGCTTTCAGGGCGTGTCGTACAAGCGCGAGGTCACCACGCTCGGGCGCGGCGGCTCGGACACCACCGCGGTGGCGCTCGCGGGCGCGCTGGGGGCCGAGTACTGCGAGATCTGCTCCGACGTGGACGGGGTGTACAGCGCCGATCCTCGCGTGGTGGGGGCCGCGGCGCTGCTGCACGCGATCTCCCACGAGCAGCTGCTCGAGCTCACCTCGCACGGGGCCAAGGTGCTGCACGCCGAGTCGGTCGAGTTTGCGCGGCGCACCGGCATCGCCCTGTGGGCGCGCGCGACCATCGGCGACGGCGAGGGCACGCGCGTCGACAAGCCCGAGAACGTCGACCACGAGCACCCGATCACCGGGGTGACGGGCGTGCGCAACCTGGTGCGCCTGCGCGCGCGCGTGAGCCAGTCGATGGATCACATGCTGGCCGTCGCAGCCGACGCTTCGCTGCCGGTGCTGCACCTCGATGCCGACCACGAGATCGCCGATCTATGGTTCTCGCCCACCGACGTGCCCGACTGGACCAAGGTGCGCGAGAAGCTGCTCGGCCAGGTCGAGATCGAAGAGGGCTGCGGCGCCGTCTCGGTGGTGGGCGACTTCGTGGGCCGCAACGCGGCCAAGCTGGCGCGCGCGCGCTCGGTTGCCGCCGGCGCAGGCATCCGCATCAAGGCCATGGCCACCTCGCCGCTGCGCGCCAC
>JBFIJN010000675.1:0-3715 GCA_041600735.1 Nannocystaceae bacterium | reverse complement strand
GCGGCCGTGGGCATTGAAGATGAGGTCGAGCTTGGCGCCCACGAACACCCGGCGGCTCACGAACACGTCGACGGTGGGCTCGAGCTTGAAGGCGAAGCCCTGCGAGTAGTCCTTGGTGCCGTCCGTGCGCACGTAGGTCTGGCGCGAGAATCCGGGCCCTACGCCCAGTCCGAAGTCGAAGCGCCACACCGGCAAGATCGGGCGAACGACTCCGAACACGCTATTCTGCATCCCGCGTCGGTAATCCGCGGCCCCCGTGACCTCGTAGCTCGTGTCGAAGAAGCCGAGGTTGTAGGCCGCGCCGGCGAACACATAGCGGTTGAAGCGGTATCCGAGCTCCGCACCGAGCCCCACCGAGGGTCGGGTCTTGCCGTCGATCGTCACCCCGCCGAGGCCCATGGCTTGGTCGCGCGCGCACTCGGCCTTGCCGGGGATGCAGGCCGATCCACCCAGCATGACCCCGAACTGCCCGCCTTTTCGGGTGAGGTTGGGTCGCCGCGCGTGAGCATCGGCGGAGAGACCCGCGGTGACCAAGAGAGCAGCGGCGGTGAGGCCAAGGGACAGGGTGCGGGCGCGGCGGGTCTGCATGGTGGTCGATCCTCGAAACGAACGGAGCTGCGGGAGAGGCGCAAGCGATCCCATCCTCGCGAGCGGGGGCTGGGATGTGTGCAAGGGGGTGGATATTCACCAACGTGAGGTGCGGTACCCGACACGTGGCCCATCCACGAAGGCGACGCGCGGAGCCTAGGATCGCCCACGCCGGCCGCCATCACAAGGAAGCCGCGGGTTCCGAGCGAGCTCTATAATCACGGTATAATACCGTTTATTACGGCTAGATTTCATCTCTCGGGACCGAGCATGCGTGGCCAAGCTATGCTAGTGCTCCATTCATCCGGGAAGGCCGCCGAATTCGAGGTAGCGCGAGCACTCGATATAATACGGTCACTAACGAGGTAACACGAATGTCCCAGCTCGACGACCTCGAAGAACAGAGCGTCTACATCTTCCGCGAGGCCTACAAGCACTTCAAGCAGCTGTGCATGCTGTGGTCGATCGGCAAGGACTCCACGGTCCTGCTCTACCTGGCGCGCAAGGCGTTCTTCGGCCACGTGCCGTTCCCGCTCGTGCACATCGACACCAGCTACAAGGTGCCGTCGATGATCGCCTATCGCGATCGACTCGCGCGCGAGTGGGGCCTGCAGATGGTGGTGGGGAGCAACCGGCAGGCGCTGGCCGAGGGCATGAACCACACCCGCGGGCGGCTCGACTGCTGTCGCGCGCTCAAGACGGATGCGCTGCGGCACACCCTCGACGGCAGCTGGCCGCGGCTGCGCATGGGCGCCGACGGCCAGTACCACGAAGAGGAGCCGCGCGAGGCGTTCACGGGCGTGATCGTGGGGGCGCGCGCCGACGAGGAGGGCAGCCGCTCCAAGGAGCGCTACTTCTCGCCGCGCGATCACAACAGCGACTGGGACGTCGCCGATCAGCCGCCCGAGCTGTGGAACCAGTACAAGACCGACTTCGCGCCGGGCACCCACGTTCGCATCCACCCGCTGCTCGACTGGACCGAGGTCAACATCTGGGAGTACATCCAGCGCGAGCGCGTGCCGATCATCGATCTCTACTTCGATGACGGGAGCGGGCAGCGCTATCGCTCGCTGGGCTGCGAGACCTGCACGGGCAAGATCGAGTCGACCGCGACCACCACCGAGCAGATCCTCGTCGAGCTGCGGGCGACCAAGGTGCCCGAGCGCGCCGGCCGGGCGCAGGACCAAGAAGACACCTACGCCATGGAGAAGCTGCGGCGGGAAGGGTACATGTAGCGATGGGCGAGACCATGATGCGCGAGACCATGATGCGCGAGACCATGCAGATCGTGATCGTGGGCCATGTGGACCACGGCAAGTCCACGCTGGTCGGCCGCCTGCTCGCCGACACCGGGGTGCTCGGCGACGGCAAGCTCGAGAAGGTGCAGGCCACCTGCCGCCGCCAGGGCAAGCAGTTCGAGTATGCGTTCTTGCTCGATGCGCTCGAGGCCGAGCAGGACCAAGGCATCACCATCGACGCCGCGCGGGTGTTCTTTCGCACCGAGCGCCGCGACTACATCATCATCGACGCGCCGGGGCACATCGAGTTCCTCAAGAACATGGTGACCGGGGCCGCGCGGGCCGAGGCCGCGGTGCTGATCATCGACGCCAAGGAGGGGGTGCGCGAGAACAGCCGCCGCCACGGCTACCTGCTGTCGATGCTCGGGATCCGCCAGGTGGCGGTGGTCGTCAACAAGATGGATCTCGTGAGCTACGACCGCGCGGTGTTCGACCGCATCGTGGCCGAGTATCGGGCGTTCCTCGAGGAGGTGGGCATCCGCCCGCACTGCTTCGTGCCCATCAGCGCGCGCGAGGGCGACCTCGTGGCCGGGCCGTCGACGTCGATGCCCTGGTACGACGGGCCGAGCGTGCTCGCGGCCGTCGATGCGTTCGCCAAGCAGCCCGCGCGCGGCGACCTCCCGCTGCGCATGCCGGTGCAGGACGTCTACAAGTGGAACGCGCGCGGCGACGATCGACGGATCGTGGCGGGCCGGGTCGAGGCCGGGCGCCTGCGCGTGGGCGATCGCGTCGTGTTCTCGCCCAGCAACAAGACGTCGACGATCGCCAGCATCGAGGCGTTCAGCGGGATCCCCGACGTGCCCACGCCGACCGAGGTGAACGCGGGCTCGTCGACCGGCATCACCCTCACCGAGCAGCTGTTCGTGGATCGCGGCGAGGTGATGAGCCACCTGCGCGATGCGCCCGAGGTGGGCACCCGCCTGCGCGTGAACCTGTTCTGGCTGGGCAAGCTGCCGCTCGAGCCGGGCAAGAGCTACAAGCTCAAGCTCGCCACCCACCAGACGGAGGTGCGGGTGGAGGAGATCGTGCGCGTGCTCGATGCCAGCGAGCTCCACACGAGCGTGACCAAGAAGTGGGTCGATCGGCACGACGTGGCCGACCTCGTGCTGCGCACGCGCAGCCCGATCGCGTTCGATCCGTCCGAGCGCATCGAGGCCACCGGGCGCTTCGTGATCGTCGATGGCTACGACATCGCGGGCGGTGGCATCGTGCGGGCGCTGGTGCCCGACGAGCACCAACAGCTGCGCCTCGAGAGCCGCATTCGCGACGTGGAGTGGGTCCGCGGCGAGATCACCCCCGAGGAGCGAGCCCAGCGCCAGGGGCACCCCGCGAGCATGGTGATGATCACCGGCGAGGCCGGCGTGGGGGGGCACGCGGTCGCGAGGGCGCTCGAGCGGCGGCTGGTCGAGCAGGGGGTTCACGCCTACCTGCTGGCGGGCAAGAACGTGTTCCTCGGCGTCGACGCGGACATCGCGTTCGATGATCGCGACGGACTCGTGCGGCGCTTCGGCGAGGTGGTGCACCTGTTCCTCGATGCCGGCACGGTGGTCGTTTCCGCGACCGACGTCATCGGCCTCGGTGACCAACGCACGCTGCAGACCTTGGTCGCGCCGTTCCCGATGCTCGTCGTGCACGTGGGGGCGGAGGTCGATGGGACGCCCGAGGGGGCCGATCTGCGGCTCGATCCGGGCGGGGAGCCGGATGCTGCGGTCGATCGGATCATGGCGGTGCTGGCGGAGCGGTCCCGCCTTCGGTCAAACTAGCGGGCCGTGGCCACCACCGACGAGAAGACCCCCAAGAAGACCCCGGCCGCCAAGAAGACGGCCAAG
>JBFIJN010000674.1:0-3723 GCA_041600735.1 Nannocystaceae bacterium | reverse complement strand
GGGAACGCCGTCAGCGTCCCGCAGACCAAGGCGCGAGGCGGGAGTTGGTCGGGCCCCAATGACTGTCGAGCAACGCCGGGCTGCGGGACGGGGGCGGTGTTCCCGTTCGTGTGACAATGAGGGACACCCCCTAGCTCACCGGGCGGCGCTTCACTTGCGCAGCGGGTGCTCGGCGAGCCAAGCGTCGATCTCTTCGAGCCGCACCAAACGCTCGCCGCCGGCCTGCTCATAGAGCGCACGCGCCTCCCCGAGCAGCACATGCGCGCGCGCCTTCTGCCCCACGTCCCACAGCGCGAGCCCCAGGCCGTACTTGGTGTCGGCGAGCTCGATTGGCTCACCACCCGCGGCCTCGCGCAGGGCCTGCGCGCGCTCGAACAGCGGGATGGCGTCGCGCGGTCGCTCGCGTCGCGTTTGCAGGCGCCCGAGCTCGGCGAGCGAGAGCGCGAGATCGACGTGGTCCGCCCCGAGCGTGGCCTCGAGCACGTCGATCGATTGCCGCAACAGCGCCTCGGCCTCGTCGAGCTTGCCGTCGTTGCTGTAGGCCATCGCGACGTTGGTGCGCAGGATCCCGGTGGTGGGGTGCTGGGTACCGAAGGCGGCGTCGAACAGGACGAGCGCGCGCTGATAGTACTCCTGCGCCTTGCCGAGCTCGCCGGTGTCCACGTAGAGCACGCCGAGGTTGTTGAGCAGGTTGCCGACCATGGGATCGGCGTCGCCGTAGATGCGCTCGGCGAGCGCGAGCGCCTCGAGGTAGGCGCGCTCGGTCTGGGCGTAGCGACCCGCGCGAAACAGTACCGCGCCGTAGTTGGTGTAGAGGTGCACCAGCTTGGGATCGTCGGGCACCGCCGCCGCTCGCGTGATCGCGATGCCCTGCTCGCACGCCTGTAGGGCCGCGTCGATCTGGCCGGCGTTGGCGCGCACGTGGCACAGCGAGTTGAGCACGCGAACCACGCGAGGGTGGGTCTCGCCGTAGTGGTGCTGCTCGCGAGCGAGGGCGTCTTCGAGGCTCACGAGCGACTCGTCGTTGCGGCCCAGGTTGGCCAGCGTCACCCCGATGTTGAGGTAGACCGAGCCCTGCGAGGGGTCTTCACCGCGGCCGGCGGCCTCGTCGAGCTCGAGCGCGCGGCGAAAGTGGGTGAGCGCAGCTTCGAAGGCGCCGCGGGGGACGTCGATGCGGCCGCGCGCGCTCTCGAGCTCCGCGAGCAGCTCGCCGGCCTGATCGCCGCGGCGATCGGTCGCGGCCGCGCCGAGCTCGAGCCAGCGATCGGCGTCCTCGAAATCACCGGTGCGCGCCACCAGCCCGGCCACGCCCATCGCCGCCATCGCGACCACCTGCTCGTGACCCGCGGCGATCCCAGCCGAGAACGCGGCCTCGAACGCAGTGAGGGCTGGCTTGGCGTCGCCGTCGTCGTCGGCCGCTAGCGCCAGCGCAAACGAGGCCTCGGCCTCGGACCAGCGCAGGCCGAGCGCCTGGGCCTGGGCCACCGCGGCTTGGGCGAGCGTGCGCGCCTCCTCGCGTCGACCCGCGCGAGCGGCCACGTGCGCGCGCGCGATGAGACCGTCGATCTCCTCGAGCCCGCGGCGCGTGTCGGGGTCGCTCGGCGGCGCGGGCCGGTCATCGGCCTCACACGACGCGACCGTCTCGAGCGCCTGCACGGCCTCCACGGCGTGCTCCACCACATCGCCGTCGGCCGCCTCGAGTAGCTCGACCACGCCACGCAGGCCCTGGTAGCGGCGATGCAGGCACAGCATGCGCCCACCCACGGGCTCGCCGCGCGCCTCGGCCTCGCACGCGCCGCGCTGGGCCGTGCGCCACTCGCCGGCAAAGCCATCCAGGTGGTCGCGCACGCGGTCCCAGGTGGCCGGGGCGTAGCTGCGATCGGTGGCCAGGAACGCGCGCTCGATCGCCTCTTGGCGCGGGGCACCCCAGAGCTCGTCGAGGCGGCGATCGTGCACCTCACAGTAGTCGACGGCGGACTGCGGCGACGAAGGCCAGGCGATCACCGCCGTCACGCCGAGCGCGAGGGTGGGGGGCACGGCCGCCCACGCGGCGCGGCGCCGCCATGCGCTGGTTCGTCGTAGCTCGCGGAGCAGCGCCTCCATCGTGGCAAAGCGCTGCGCCGGATCGACCGAGAGCCCGCGCCGCAGCACGCCGCGCACCCCCGCTGGGATCCGTGGACGCGCGGGCGGTGGCGTGAGGCGACCCGAGCGGATCGCGGCCGCCAGCTCGGCGAAGCTCGAGCCCTCGAACGGACGCTGGCCCCACAGCAGCTCGTGCAGCGAGACGCAGAAGCTCCACTGATCCGCACGGGGATCGGCGCGCGCCCCATCGAGCTGCTCGGGCGCCATGTACACCGGAGTGCCGGCGAGCCCCTGGGTGTGGGTCAGCGAGCCATCGAGCGAGAGCTCGTCGGCCGCCGCGGGATCGCCCTCGGGCGCTGGCCTCGGGCCCGTGGCCGGCTGGTCGTCGTAGTCGCGCGCCTGACCGAAGTCGGTCACCCGCGGGCGCCCGTCGACACCGAGCAGCACGTTGCGGGGCTTGAAGTCGCGGTGCACGAGCCCCGCGGCGTGGGCCGAAGCCAAGCCCTCGCCGGCCGCCAGCATCACGTCGATCACCTCGCGCCAGCTCGGCTGTCGCTCGCGTCGCCACGTGGCGAGGTCGAGGCCGTCGACGAGCTCGGTGGCCATGAACACGCGCCCCTCGAACGTGCCCACGTCGTGCACGCGGATCACGTTGGGGTGGGTGAGCCGTGCGAGCGCCTGCGCCTCGCTGCGCAGCCGCTCATGGGCCGCGGGGCTGGCCAGGCGGCGATGCAGCAGCTTGAGCGCTACCTTGCGCGCGAGCTGCGGATCGAGGGCCGCCAGCACCACACCCGCGGCACCCCGCCCCACCGTGGACAGCACGGTGTAGCGCCCGATCACCGTGCCCGCGGCCGGTTCGAACCCCTCGCTCGCCGGCTCGCGCGGCAGCGTGTCGTCGCCCGACCACGAGAAGCTCGCCGAGGGCGGGGCACGCTCGTCGAGGTCGGTCTCCACCACGCCCGCCTGCTAGAGCACCTGGAACGAGTGCACCGCCAGCTCCACGTCATCGAGCGACATGACGCGCACGGTCCAGTTGCCGCGGAACGCCTTGCGCAGCGGGAGCGAGGCGCGGGTGCGGTAGGCGTGCGAGTCGCCGATCTTCACCAATGCGCGCCGCACGAGCACGCCGTTGCGCTCCCAGCGGATCCGCACGCGCTGCTCGTCGCGCGGGTGCACCACGCGAAAGCAGAGGTGCGCGAAGTCTTCGTTGGCCGCCGAGAACTTGCCCGCCGGGCCCGAGCACACCCCATCTTTGTATTCGGTGCCCATGCCGATGCGATCGACGTGCATGCCGCGCGGGCCGATGCCGCCGATCGGCGCGCGATCGGAAGACGCATGCGGCAGCTTGCGCAGCGCCTTGGCGTGATCCTCCGGGGTCCCCGGCGGCACATAGCGCGGCGTTGGGGGCTGGGGCGGGTCGATCTCCTCGGAGGCATCGGCGAACGAGGGATTGCCCGCGGGCATCGGCGGCTCGACCTCGGCGGGCTCGGGCAGCAGGCGCGGCCGCTCGGGTGCGGTCGGACCGCGCGGCGCGTCGACGGTCGCGACCGCGAGCTGGGCCGCAGGCTCGACCTTCCTGGGCTCGTCATCGCGCGTCCACCACAACAGCAGCGCAGCCACGCCCACCAGCCCGAGGGCGAG
>JBFIJN010000673.1:0-3734 GCA_041600735.1 Nannocystaceae bacterium | reverse complement strand
GATCTGCTCGCGGGCCTTGGCCGCCAGCTCGGGCGCCCGCTCGGCCTTGTGGTGGGCGAACGCGCCCAGCGTCATCGCCAGCGAGCCGCGATCGATGGGATGCACCTCGCTGCCCTCGGCGACCGCGACCACGGCATCGATCATCGCCTCGGTCGGGGCTTCGATCTTCGAGAGCGCATGGGCGGCGGAGATCTTGTGCTCCATCGCGTCGCCCGGGCCCTCGATGATGCCCACGAGCGCAGCGGCGGCGCCCGGCGTGTTGGCCTTGCCGAGCGCCAAGAACAGCCCCGCGGTGCCGCTCGGCTCGCCCTCGAACGCGCCCGCGCGCAGCAGCGCCACCAACTCGCCCGCGCCCGCCTCGTTGGCCTGCAGCCACTCGGTGAGGTACGCGACCGTCTGCGCCGTGCCGCGCCCCTCGTGCACGAGCGCCAGGTAGTGGCTCACCGCGTCCTCGACGCTCACACCCGCGAGCGCCGAGCTGGCGTGGTCCTTGGCCGGATCTCGGGGCGTGGGCGCTCCGAGCAGCAAGCCCCAGCTCCAGCCGCCGTCGTCGAGCGCGACCTCGGGCTGCCATGCACCGGGCGCCACGCTGCGAGCGCTGACCGAGCTCTCGACCTGACCGATCTCGAGCCCCTGCATGGTGAGCGACAGCGTCCGCGCATTCGACAGCGAGGCGAACCACTCACCTTCGCGCGGCTCGATCTCGATCGCCGAGGCCAGCACCTCGAGCGTCGGCGCGAGCCCGCCCGTGGCGCGCCCGAACGACTCGCGATAGTCCACCGCACGGCCCTCGACGCGCGCGCCTCGAACCGTGAACGCGGCGTGGTAGCGACCCACGGGATCCAGCAGCGAGCCGGTGTAGCTGGGCTCGTCCTCGTGCGGCGCCAGCCAGCCCAGGCCCACCAGCAGCGCCTGCTGATCGCGGGCCGCCGCGAGATCGCCGTCGGTGCGCCAGCCGAGCTCGCGAATGCTGCACTGCGGATCCAGCTGCACCACGAACGTGTCGGCCAGCGCCGGGGACGGCGGTACGGCGTGGTTGGCCACGCGCAGCGGCTGCGCCTCGATGTGAGCCGCGAGCACGGCCGAGCCATCGGTGGCGCGCGCGATGGCCTCGAGATCCACGTGCCAGCGCCGCGACCCCTCCTGGTCGATCGCGGTGGCCTTGGCCGCCATGCCCGGCATGTCGACCTCCACGTTCTGCATCACCGGGCCCATGTCGATGCGCGTGCGGGTGCGGGTCTCGACGTCGTAGGCCATGCGGGTGCCCACCGAGAACGCGCACGGGCCGAGCGCCTCGGGCTCATGGCCTGTGAGAAGGCGACGGCTTCGCGGCCCTGTCGCGGCGCCCTCGGCCTCGTCCGCCGCCGGCTCCTCGCTCGTGGAGCGCAGCGCGAGGGCCCCCAGGCCCAGGCCCAGCGAGGCCAGCAGGATGGCAGTCTTGTGCGAGCGGATCTTGGTGTGCATCGGCATCGGTAGCGTTCCCGGCCTGGGAGTCACCACCGACCGAGGATTCATTCAGCTGCGCGCGGATCTTCCCCGATTGCGGGTTCTGGGGGCGCTACGGGCCGATCGAGAGCCTCGAGGACCTCCGCGGCCGCGGCGCGCTCGGCCGCGAAGCCCTCGCCCAGCCGCTCGTAGGTGTCGCGAGCCTGCCGCGCGAGCACCCGCGCCGCCGCGGGGTCCCCCACCAGCGCGCGCGCGTGTGCGAGGCGGCACCCCGCGAGCTCGAGGTCGAGCGCTCCCATGCGAGCCGCGAGCGCGGGGCAGGCCTCGCGATAGGCCGCGAGCGCGCCCTCGCGATCCCCTCGCGCCGCCCGCAGATCGCCGTAGAGCTTGGTGAGCTGCGCTCGCGAGCCATTGCCGGCGGCAAAGCCCGCCGCATCCTGGGCCGCCTGCGTCTCGACGAGCAGCGCCTGTGCCCGCGCCAGCGCGCCGCGGGCGAGGTACACCGTCGCCAGCTCGCCGAACTGGCGCCCAAGATGCGGCGGCCCGTCGAGCCCCAGGCGCGCGAAGATCACCCGCGCCTGCTCGAGCTCCCGCGCCGCTTGGTCGAGACGACCCGCCAAGCGCAGCCCATGCCCCGCCCACGCATGCGCGATGGCGACGGTCTCGTGATCTTCGCCGGCCCGCGTGATCTCGGCGGCGATGGCCCGCTCGAGCGCCTCGATGCCCTCATCGACCTCACCGAGCCCGATGCGCGCGGAGGCCTCGATGCTGAGCGCCACCGAGCCGAGCGCATCGAGGTCGGCCAGCGCCTGCGCGGCCTGAGCGTCCCCTCGTGCCTCCTCGAAGCGCCGCAGCTCGATGAACAGGTTCGCGCGCTCGATCAGCAGCAACGCACGCAGGTGCGGATTGGACTGCGACCACACGGCGAGGCTGGCGTCGAGCTCCTCACGGGCCGCGTCGTACTGCCCCGCCGCCACGAGGTTCGCCGCGAGCCGGACCGAGATCACCCCCACCCGCGGATGCTCGGGCCCCAGCAGCTCCACCGCCCGCACCCGCGCCGAGCGCAGCTCCTCGGCCGCAGCCGACGGCTCACCGAGCCCGCTCGACAGCAGCATCGCCAGGTTGAAGCGCGTGGAGATGTGCTCCACCGGGTACACGTGGTCCCCCTCGGCCTCGAGGGCGGCGAGCGCCTCGCGGTAGGAGCCCTCCGCCTCCGCCCGCTGCCCGCCGCGAAACTGCGCCACCCCGCGATTGTTGAGCAGCAACCATTGCAAGCGCGTGGGTCGGCCCAGCTTGTCGAGCAGCGCGTCGGCGATCTCGTCGTCGCCGAGCGCCTCGGCGGGGCGTCGCAGCGGATCCGCCAGGATCCACATGCGCCGCGCGAGCGCCTCCACGGCCACCTCGTCGTGCCCCGAGCGCAGCGCGATCACGAGCGCGCGCGTGAGCGCCGCGAGGGCGGGCTTGGGCTGGTAGGACTCCATCCGCGCGGTGCCCAGCGCGAGCTCGGCCTCGGCCACCAGCGGCGCATAGCCGAGCCTCGTCGCCTCGTGCAGCGAGGCCTCCACGCGGGCGCTGGCCTCCTCGTACGCGCCCGCGAGCACCCGCGAGGCCGCGCTCGCCAGCGCCTCGCGCTGCCCCTGTACCTGCCGGGCCACCTCGGCGTCCTCGGGTGGCGCGACCGCAGCGGTGAGCGCCTTGGTGTCGGCGCAGCGATCGACGGACATCAAGCTCGCCGCGGCCCAGGCCGCGTTGTCGACCGTCGCCGCCTCGGCGCCCTCGAGCCCGGTCAGCAGCTCATCGATCCCCGCCCGGCGCACGTCGAGGCACGCGGTCCGCAGATCGAACAACCGATCGGAGTGCTCGCCGCTGCGGTGGGCCTCGCAGGCCTGCTCCCGCATCGCGCCCAGCGCATCCACGTAGGCGTCGATCGTCGGGCGCACGCGCGTCAGCGTGTCCACGGCGAGCGGGTTGTCGGTGGCCTCGAACGCCGCGGCGATCCGCGCTTGGCGGGCCGCGGGCCACAGCCCCTCGCGCTCGACCTCGGCCGTGGGGCACGAGGCCGACTCGCCGCGCCCCGCCACGAGCGACGCGCCCGCGAGCCCGATCACGCCGATGAGCCCCGCCACCGCCCACGCCCTTCTACGCGCGCGCGAGGGATCGCGCTCGAGCTGCTGCACCAGCACCTGCATCGACGGCCAGCGCTCGGCGGGCTCGAGGCTCAGCCCGCGCACGACGATGCGATGCACCCACGCCGGCACGCGGCTCTCCGCGGGCGGGGCCTGGATCTC
>JBFIJN010000672.1:0-3735 GCA_041600735.1 Nannocystaceae bacterium | reverse complement strand
GAGCCCGCGGTCGTGCGCTCGAAGCTGTTCGTGGCCGTCGGGTTCGTCGAGGCCATGGACATCAGCGTGGGTGGCGTGCGTCGCACGCTCCGCATGAGCGGTCCGGATCGCACCACGTTCCTCGTGCGACCCGGGCGAAGAGTGGTGCGCTGGGGGCCGCCCGGCCAGCCGCTCGCCCACCGTACGACCGTCACGATCGCCAAGGGCACCGACTACAACGTCCGCCTCGGGGCGCAGGGGCCTGCGTTCGGCGCGATCGCCAAGGGGGAGCCATGAGCCCGACCGAGACGACCACGAGCCCCGACGAGCTCGCGATCGGCACGCGGATCTGCGACGGTCGCTTCATCATCGATGCCGTGCTCGGGCGCGGTGGCGTGGCGACGGTGTACCGCGCGCGCACCGACGCGGGCGAGCGGCTCGCGATCAAGGTCATGCTCTCGGAGCGCGCGGACGATCCCGCGCAGCGCGAGCGCTTCGCCAACGAGAGCCGCATCCTCGCCGGTCTGCGCGGTGCGCCCTACGTGGTCGACATCCTCGAGTCCGGTCATCTCTCTCCCCCCGACGGCCGGCCCTACATCGCGATGGAGCTGCTCGGCGGTCAGACGCTCGACCGCTTCCTTCGCGGTCGCACCACGGCGCGCGCACGGATCGGTCGAGCGTGTCGGGTCGTGCGCCAGGTGGCGAGTGCGCTGGCCGATCTGCACGCACGAGGGCTGGTCCACCGCGACATCAAGCCGGAGAACATCGTGGTCGAAGCGAGCGGTGCGGTGCGCTTGCTCGACTTTGGCTACGCGCATAGCTCGGGCACGGGTGATCTCCCGGACACCGCGGGCCTGACCCGCGCCGAGCATCGCCCGGGTACCTACCTCTACATGGCGCCCGAGCAGACCATCGGCTATCCGCCCGCGCCCTCGTTCGATGTGTATGCGCTCGCGGTCACGCTCTACGAGGCGCTCGTGGGTCATCCGCCGAACCACGAGCTGGTCGTGGCCGAGATGGCGCGCATCAAGTGTGAGATGCGCGAGCCCGAGCTCTCGATCGCGGGTCGCGTGTTCGGGATCCCGCCGCAGCTCGAGGCCCTCGTCGACGAGGGCCTGCGGCGGGTGCCTACCGAGCGAGTGGCCAGCGCGGCCCAGTTTCGCGACCGGCTCGACGAGATCATGGCCGAGCTGCCCCCGCCCTCGGGCGAGGAGCCCGATCCCGCGGTGCTCTCGTTCAGCCCGGAGGCTCGGGTTGGCGAGGAGCCGATCGTCGACACGCTGCGCTCGCCCCCGGTGACCGCGCGCGTGAGCGCCTCGGCGCCCGCGGTCGCGCCCGCCGAGCCGCACCACGACGCACGAGCGAACAGCGCGAAGGGATGGCTGTGGATCGTTGCTGCCTTCGTGCTGAGCGTGGTGGTGCTGATCGCGTGGTGGCCGGACGAGGGAGTGGGCACACCTCGACCTGCGAGCGCGAGCGCGGGCGCGAGCGTTGCCGCGGCGACCACGGGCGGGGTGCAGGTCGCGGCGCCGAGCGAGGAAGAAGGCTCGTCGGCGGCCGAGGAGAGCTCCGCAGGAGCTCTGCGCGACGATCTGCCGCGCGAAGCGGGGAGCTCCGGCGACCCCGTCACGCCCGAGGAAGAGCTCGCACCGCCTTCCGAGACGCCGGTCGACATGGGCAGCAAGCGCCCCCACAAGCCGCGTGTCCCCGCACCCGAGCCTCGCCCGTGCGAGGACGTGACCAGCCAAGCGGCCGCTGCGGCCAAGGCGAGCCGTTGGGCTCGGGTGCTCCAGCTCACCGAGTCCCCCCGCTGTTGGACCGACTCGTCTCAACGCATGTGGCAGCGCGTCAACGCGCTGTTCGAGATGGGCCGCTATGCCGAGTGCGTCAAGACGGGCGCGAGGTCCTCGGTGCCGATGGTGGCGCGGGTAGCCAAACAGTGCGAGAAGAAGATCGACGAACGAAGGCCCGAGCAATGACGCTGCTACTGATCATGACCCTTGCCTTGGTCGGCCCGCCGCCGACCACCCTCGCCATCGATGGATCTCCGGCCACGGGCGTCGATGGTGGTGCACGAGGCGCTGCGCCGTCCGCCGTGCGGATCGAGCTCGACTACGACCAGTTGCTCGGCCCCGAGCCCGCGTACGTCGCCGAGCGCACCGCCTTCTACATTCGCGACGGCGCGACCAAGCGACTACGCGACGAGCACGAGGTCTCGGTCGTCGAGGAGGCCAGCGCCCCGCGGATCCTCGTGACGCTGCGCTGGGCCAACCACGAGGACTCGATCTACGGCGTGACCATGAAGACCCAGCGCGAGGGCGAGGCGCCGCGCGAGCTCGAGCAGTTCGAGTGCGAGTGTGTCGACTCCAGCCTGACCGATGCCGTCCTCACCCGCATGCCCGCCGCACTGCGCCAGCTGGCCGAGGAGGCGCCCGTGGCCGCGTCGGAAGCCGCTGCCCCCGGCGAGCCGGTCGACGGAGGGACGGAGCCGGGCCCCGAAGGTCCGCCCGGCAGGTCGCCCAAGGCCGCGGTGATCGGGCCCGTGGGGGTGGTGGGGGTGGTCGTGGCCGCCGGTGGTCTGGGCATGGTCGGCCTCGGCGCGGCCCGCCTCGCCAAGGGCCAGACCGAGCAGCTTTCCGCCGACGAGCAGCGGGTGACCCAGCGAGACCATCGCCCCTCCGGTCGTGCATGGCTGGGCGCCGGTCTCGGTACCGCGGCCGTCGGGATCACCATGCTCGCGATCGACCTCACCGTACTGAGGAAGAAGCGCCGAGCTCGAGCGCTCACGTGGGCTCCGTGGATGGGGCCGAGGGATGCAGGACTGTCCGTGCAAGGGCGCTTCTAGCGAGGAGATCGACGATGAAGACGACGATGAAGCGAACGATGGCGCGAGGGATGTGCGTGGCCGTGCTCGGCGTGTGCGGAGGGATCTCGATCTCTGCGTGCATCCGCGAGACGACCCACATCAACGAGAACCACTGCGCCAACCAAGACGGTGATGCATGGTGCCTCGCCCAGCACGAGGGCGAGCGACCCTACTGCGTGCTCGGAGTGTGCGGCCCCACCCCGGACCACGACGGCTGCGTGGGAGCGCGACCGACCGACGACGCCTGCTACAGCCCCTGCGGCGGCTCGATGACGTTGGAGGAGGACGGGAGCTGCCTGCTGAACGAGACCACCGGGAGCTCGGGGTCGTCGGGGTCGGAGGGAGAGTCCACGCAAGGCAGCGAGAGCAGCGGGAACACGACCGGGCCGATGCCGTGCGTGAGCGACGAGGACTGCACCGACGACGCCGCGCCGTTCTGCGGGCCGGCGGGGGAGTGCGGGAGTTGTGCGGCGGCGGAGGATCCCGATGGTGCATGCGCGGGGGTCGACCCGGCGCTGCCGTTGTGCGTGGGGGAGGCGTGTGTGGCGTGTACGGCCGAGGCACCCGAGGCGTGCATGGGCGAGACGCCGATCTGCGACGACGCGACGAATACGTGCGTGCCGTGTGATGCGCACGACCAGTGCGGGGAGGCGGCGTGCAATCTCTATACGGGCGCGTGCCTACCGGCGGATGCCGTGGTGCACGTGGGCGGCGACGGGCCGGGCTTCGCGAGCTTGACCGTGGCGGCGGCGAGCTTCGTGGGGGCGGGGGCCGAGGGGACCATCATCGTCCACGACGGGGACTACAACGAGTCGGTCGTCGTCGACGACGGGCGCGTGCTGGCGTTCTTGGCGGCGGAGCTTGGGCCGGGGATCGAGCCGCCGCGGTGG
>JBFIJN010000671.1:0-3759 GCA_041600735.1 Nannocystaceae bacterium | reverse complement strand
CGCTCGGTCGCACTCGCTGGAGCCTTCGCATGCAAAAGCACTCCCTGCCCGATCCACTGCTCGCGCTCCAACCCGAGGTGCGAGCGCTCGTGGTGGGCGACGATCCCCTGGTGCGCCAGGGCTTCGTCGCGCGCCTCGCCGATACCGCCGCCGGGCAGGCCTCCACCCACGAAGACATCCCCGACGCGCTCGACGATACCGAGGCCAATCTCGTGGTGTGGGATCTCGGCCCGCGCCCCGTCGCGCCGGCGCCCGGCACCCTCGATTTCACCGTGCCGGTCGTGGCGCTCGCGCCCCATGGCACCTCGGCCCGCGATCTACTCGCGGCCGGTGCCCACGGAGTGCTCCGCCGCGACGTCTCGACCGAGCGCCTCGTGCATGCGCTGGGCACCGTGCTCCACGGGCTGGCGGTGATCGACCCGCTGCTGCTCGATGACCATCGCCCGGCCTCGGTCCCGCCCGCGCGCCTCACCGCCGACTTCGACGTCGAGCCGCTCACCGCTCGCGAGACCGAAGTGCTCGAGCTGGTCGCAGCCGGCCTGAGCAACAAGCAGATCGCCGATGAGCTGCGCATCAGCGCCCACACGGTGAAGTTCCATGTGAACGCGATCCTCGGGAAGCTCGATGTGCACAGCCGCACCGAGGCCGTGGTGCGGGCGATGCAGCTCGGTGTGGTACTGGTCTAGTCGCGTGTTGGCGCGGCGAGTCGCGAGTGCGCCCCTGGGCCTCGGCGTGCTGCTCGCATGGGCCTGCACGGGAGAGTCTCCCTATGCGGACCCCTACGCGGAGCGATCGAAGCCCGCCAGCGTTCCGGCCGCACATGAGCCGCTCGTGGGCGCTGCCGCCCGCGACCCCTCCACGATCCGCGCCGAGGGCAACCACCTCGTCGGCGAGCCCAGCCCATACCTTCGCCAGCACGCGCACAATCCGGTCGATTGGTATCCGTGGGGCGCCGCGGCGCTCGATCGGGCGCGGCGCGACGGCAAGCCGATCTTCCTGAGCATCGGCTACTCCACGTGCCACTGGTGCCACGTGATGGAGGAGGAGAGCTTCGAGGACGACGAGGTCGCCGCCTTCCTCAATGCACACTTCGTCTCGATCAAGGTCGATCGCGAGCAACGCCCCGATCTCGACGCGATCTACATCGACGCGGTGGCCGCGATGGGCAGCTCGACGGGCTGGCCGCTGACCGTGTTCCTCACCGCGGACCTCGAGCCGTTCTACGGAGGCACCTACTTCCCGCGCCATGCGAAGTCGGGGCGCCCTGGCTTCCTCGAGGTGCTCGAGCAGGTGCGGGCGCTCCACGCCGAGCCGGGCGACCGCGTGGCCACGCGCGGCCGCGCGGTGCTCGAGCAGGTCGAGCGCCGCTCACTGGCCGCGGTGGGGGCCCCCGGACCGCTCGACCCACGCCAGCTGACGCGGGCGATCGCCACCCTGGCCCCGGGGCGGGATCTCGAGCGCGGCGGTTTTGGCGAGCGACAGAAATTTCCGCAGGCGCCGCTGTTGCTCGCCCACCTGCGCCACGTGCAGCGCGTGGACGATCCCGGGGCGCGCCTCCACGTCGTGCGCACGCTCGAAGCGATGATGAACGGCGGAATTCGCGATCCGCTGGTCGGTAGCTTCCACCGCTACACGGTCGACCCGCGCTGGCACCTGCCGCACTTCGAGAAGACGCTCTACGACAACGCGCAGCTCGCCGCGATCTACATCGAGGCCGGGCTCTCGCTCGAGCGCGACGACTTCGTGCTCGTGGGGCGCCAGGTGCTCGACGACCTGCTCGCCCGCTGGCAGCAGCCCGACGGCGGGTTCGTGGTGGGCTTCGATGCCGATGACCCCGCGGGGGAGGGCCGCTTCTACTCGTGGACCCCCGCCGAGCTCGCGCGGGTGCTCCCGCCGGGCGACGCGGCGATCGTCGGCGCAGCCTTCGGGGTCACCGAGCGCGGCGACCGAGAGCTCGACGGACGCAGCGTGCTCCACCGCCAGGACGACGCGACCACGGCCGCGCGGGTCCGCACCGACGTCGCCGCGGTACGCGAGGCGATCGAGCGCAGCCTTCCCCGGCTCGCCGAGGCCCGTACCCAACGGCCGCGACCCGCAGTCGACGACAAGGAGCTCGTCGCATGGAATGGCTTGGCGATCATGGCGCTGGCCAACGCGGCCCGCGGGCTCGACGAGCCCCGCTACCGCGACGCGGCCGTGCGCGCGGGCCACTGGCTGCTCGAGAGCGCATGGAGCGGGGCCCACCTGCAGCGCGGCGTGGTCGGGGGCCAGGCGCTCGGCGATGGGTTCCTCGACGATCATGCGCTCGCCGGCCTCGCGCTCATCCGCCTGCATGCGGCCACGGGTGATCTACGCTGGCTCGAGGGCGCGCGACGCCTCGCCGACGAGATCCTCGCGAGCTTCTACGATCCACAGCGCCACGTCTTCGTGCACGTACGCAGCGTGGCGGCGGCGGGCGAGCCCGCGCTCCCGGTCCGGCTCGCCGACTTCGGCGACAACGCGCTGCCCAGCGGCGGCGCCGCGGCGGTCCGCTTCATGCTCGAGCTCGGCGCGATCACGGGCGACGAGGCGCTCTACGACGTGGGCTGGGCCGTGCTCGAGCGCGCGGCGGCCACGGCCGTGCGGCAGCCGTACTCGTCGGGCACGCTGCTGGTCGCGCTCGACCACGCGACCGCGCGAGTGCGCGAGGTCGTGGTCGCCGGGGATCCAGGCGACACGACCACCGCCGCGCTATGGGCCGAGGTCGCCCGCACCCTCCCCCGTCGCGTGCTGCCGATCCGCCTCGGCGCGGGCGGCCCGCCGGAGTCGATGACGGCCACGTTCCCCGCGCTGGTCGGCAAGCGAGCACGACGACAGGCGACCGCCTACGTCTGCGAGCGCGGGCGCTGCGAGGCCCCGACCTCGGATCCGCTGGTGCTGCGCCAGCAGCTCGCGGCCGCCGAGCGCTGATCCTCGATCACCACCGCCACCCGCCCCGCCCCGGTTTCTAGTGGTGCAACCGAGCCGCGGACCATGCGAAGATGGTGGTGCATGCCCGGCGAGGATGAGCGCCTGGGATCGAGCTCGTGGCCGGGGCCCACGCGCGAGCTGACCACGCGCTCGGTCCGGACGCGTGCGCGCAGCCCCAGCGTCCTCGCGCGCCCGGTGGCGCGTCCCGCTCCACCTCCGCCGCCTCCGCGCATCGGTCGCTTCCGCCCCATCGAAGTGCTGGGTCGCGGTGGCATGGGAGTGGTCTACCGCGCGATGGATCCACAGCTGGGGCGAACGGTCGCACTCAAGCTGCTCGAGATGAACCGCGACGACCCCGACGCCCAGCAGCGAATGCGGCGCGAGGCGCAGGCGCTGGCTCGACTCTCCCACCCCCACGTCGTGCAGGTGTTCGACAGCGGGATCTTCCGCGGCCGGGTGTACATCGCCATGGAGCTCGTGCCCGGCCCCACCCTGCGCGTGTGGCAGGCGCACGAGTCGCGCACCATCGAGGCGCTGGTCGACGCCTATGCTCAAGCGGCCGAGGGCCTCGCCGCCGCGCATGCCGAGGGCCTGATCCACCGCGACTTCAAGCCGGACAACGCGATCATGGGCGACGACGGGCGCGTGCGCGTGCTCGACTTCGGACTAGTCCGCGCCACCGCGCCGCTCGGCACGCCCACCGGCGCGAGTGCGGTCCACGACGAGCCCGGGGGCACGCTCGCCTCGTCGCTGCTCGCGGCCCCGCTGACCGACGCGGGCACGGTGATGGGCACGCCCGCCTATATGGCG
>JBFIJN010000670.1:0-3771 GCA_041600735.1 Nannocystaceae bacterium | reverse complement strand
GAGGGATCCTTGCCCTCGAACGGCGGCACGCCCATGAGCGCCTCGTAGAGCGACACCGCGAGGCTGAACTGATCGCAGGCCGGCGCGGCCTCGTCGCGGCCGAACTGCTCCGGCGCCATGTAGCCCGGCGTGCCCACGATCGAGCTGCCCTCGGTGATCGCCACGCCGAGCATGCTCGCGGGAGCCGAAGTCGCGGGCCGCGAAGGTGTAGAGGACGAGCCCGCGATCGCCCCGCGCGGGCCTACGGCGAGGCCGAGATCCACTACCTTCACCCGGCCGTCGGCCAGCATCAGCAGGTTGTCGGGCTTCACGTCGCGGTGGACCAAGCCCGCCGCATGCATGGCCACGAGCCCATCGCCCGCGCTCGCGTACACGGCCACCACCTCGCGCCAGGGTCGGGGCTCCGCCTGCCACTGACGCAGCGTCGGGCCGTCCACGTACTCCATCTCGATGACCGTGCGGCCATCGAAGAGATCCACCCCGTGCACCTTCACCACATTGGCGTGCTCGATACGGGCCAGCGCCTGCCCCTCTCGACGCAGCCGCTGGTTCATGCGCGAGTGGTCCGCTCCCAGCACGGGCGCGAGGATCTTGAGCGCCACCCGCCGATCGAGCTCGGGATCGCGGGCCAGGTACACCGCCCCCATCCCTCCCTTGCCCAGCCGCCGCTCCACCTCCCAATGGCGAAATCGAACCGGCTCGACCTCCGCGCCCGCAAAGCGACGGCGGAGGCTCGCGAGCTGCAGCTGCACGTCGAGGTCGTCGTCGTCCTCGTCGGGCGCGTCACGACGCAGCAGCGCCGCGGTCTCGTCGTCGGGAGCCTCGAGCGAGTCGGGCGGATCGGAGGGCAGAGACGCCATGGTGGACCAAGCTCGGAACGGGCGCTGGAGCCCGCTGCAAGGATAGTGGCTCCTCGGGGGGGATCGATCCTCGGCGGGGTGTCGATTTCTCGGGGATCGTTTCGGGCCGGGCGTGCGGGGATGCCATACTGATCCGCCGATGACCCCCGCGCTCGCCACCGCGGCCGCGCTCGCCACCGCGGCCGCGGAGCTGTGCCGGCTCGCGGCCGTCGACCACGACACGCGACAGGAGCTTGCCAGCACCGGCGAGCTGTTCGAGGGCTACCACCCCCGCATGGCCGCGGTGCACGGCGACAACGCTCGGCGACTGCGCGCGATCGTGGACGCGATCGGCTGGCCTGCCGAGGCGCGCGTGGGGCCGCAGGCGAGCGAGGCGGCGTGGCTCGTGCTACAGCATGCGATCGGCGAGCCCGAGCTCATGCGCGCGCTGCTGCCGGTGCTGTGGGCCCACGCGCGGCGCGGCGAGGTGCCGGCGCGACAAGCCGCGATGCTCGAGGATCGCGTGCGCGCGCTCGAGGGCCGGCCACAGCGATACGGCACGCAGCTCGACTGGGGCGACGATGGAGAGCTCGTGCCGTGGCCCGCGGTGGAGCAGCCCGCGACGGTGGACGAGCGCCGCGCGGAGGTGGGGCTGGCCCCGCTCGCCGAAGCCGTGGCTGCGCTGCGGGAGCAGGCCGCCGCGGAGGGGCAGTCGCCGCCGAGTGATCTCGCGGGGCGTCGCCGCGCTGCGAGGGCATGGGCGCGGTCGGTGGGGTGGGTGCGCGAGGACGACGGGGGGAGCGAGCCACGGTAGCGACGAACGGGCTCGTTAGACGGGTTGCTTAGCGCTCGGTCGAGGTCCTGGGCTCAGCTGGGGCTCATCGGCTCTCGATTACTTTGCCATCGAGGTTGCCGGAAGGGGGACGCGGCATGCAGCATGGTCCAAACAGAGGTATGCGGCGGCGAGGCGCCGAGTTGTTCATCACTCGTCAGCGTCCAGCCGGAAGCTAGCGACCTCTGGCGAGCGCTCGGCGAGTCCAATCGTGATCGGCCAAGAGACGGTCATCACCCTTCCTGATCCAACGCTCCCAACTCCTCGATCAAGTGCATTGGTAGGACATTTGGAAACTCGGCCACGAAGTCATTGATATCCAACCGAAGCTGTCGAATCGAGGCCTGCTGATACTGCCCGGTGAAGAGGAGCGTATCATCGCAGCGCGCACGCAACCAAGCGAGGTCGAGCCAGGGCATATCCTCCGCTCGCTCGAGTTCGACCTGCAGCGCAAACGCGCGAAGTCGTTCTATCGCAACAATTGTGAGCGAGGACGTCATTGTTGGGACCTCAACCGTGAGTGTCGAACACCTTCCACTTGAGCCCGCCATCTACCTCGCGATAGAGGAAACGTAGCGGATTGTGGCGGCCCGCGATATCAAGCGACGTCCATCCCACAAGCTTCCTGGTTAAGGGATGAGGGTTTCTTAGTGCAAGGCGTGCCGCCGCGGCTGCGTTACCAAAGCGGGACGCCTGTAGGTCGCTGATAATGTCGAAAATCTCTGGGTGCAACTCTCTAGGGATTCCGGAAAATGGGTGAACTGCGGAGCCAGGCACGCGATCGGGACGCAATGAAGGGACGATTCCCTCGACCGGCGCATACCCGGATTTCGTGAGCCCTAGCGGATCCACTCCGACGAGTGGGCCAGGAACATACCCAACTAGCGCTGCGCCGCCCGCAAGGCCGATCGGATCCTGGCTGACATACCCGCCGTGCGCGGGATCGTAGTAGCGGAACCGGTTGTAGTAGAGGCCCGTCTCGCCGTCGGCATACTGCCCGGGGAAGCGCCAAGGACAGAGCTTGGCGTCGCCGGAGACGCTCATCACGCCCCAGGCGTCCACGCTGCCTTGCCAGCGGGACACGCCTTCGTCGTCGAGGAGGCAGAGCGGGCTTCCGAGGTGATCCGTGACGACGCTGTGCGCGCCGTCGGCGGCGAGGCGGGCGGCGGGGGCGAAGCGCTCGGGGTCGAAGATCCACGTCGTGAGCTCCGGTTCGGCGCCGTCGTCCGCGTCTGCGATGAGCTCGTGCAGCAGCACATCGCCGTCCCATACCCAGGCGGTCGTCTTGCCCTCGGCGGTCTTGCTCACTCGGCGTCCGAGCGCGTCGTAGGCGAACTCGACCTCGCCTCCGTCCGCGCGGACGACCTTGCGTAGGCGACCGGCGCCGTCCCACTCGTAGGTCCACGCGCCGCCGTCGGGCTCCTCCTTGCGCGCGAGGTTGCCTTCGGGGTCGTACCGGTAGGTCCGCACGCCCTCCGGTGTGCGTTCCTTCTTGATCTCGCCGGTCGGGCCGAACTCGCGATCCTCTCTCGCCGCGCTGCGGAACAGGTTTCCGACCTCGTCGGCTACTCGCAGATCCACGCGACCGTCTGGGTAGGTCGTCGAGGTCAGGTACCCGCGAGCGTCGTGCTCGAACAGCAGCGAGCCTTGGCCTTCTTCGTGGATCTCCGTGATGCGGTCATCCACGCCCCACGCGTACTTGCGGCCGCGCACGAGCTGCTTGGGCTGCGTGCCGACCCAGTGCTGCGTGGGGCGGCCGATCCCGTCGCGCCACCAGTACGATCTGGCACCGCCGGGGAGCTGGCGATCGATCTCCAACCCCAGCCCGTCGCGAGTGATCGTGGTCTCCCAGCGCTGCTCTCCCTGTCGCACGGCAATCCCAACGACGTCACCCATCACGTTGCGCGTGATCGTCTGCTTCGCGCCCAGCGAGGACTCCATCCCGAGCCGTAGATCCCGGTGATCGAAGTGCGAGGCAACCCAGTGCTCGCCTTGGGTCTCCTTTACGATCCGCCCGAGCAGATCGCGCTCGATCTTCACGCTCGCGTCCGCATTGCTCGCTTCGATCAACGCGCCGTCTTCGTCGTAGACGAACGTCTC
>JBFIJN010000669.1:0-3774 GCA_041600735.1 Nannocystaceae bacterium | reverse complement strand
GGGCCGTGGGGGCGCCCTCTCGTGCGCGTGGCGCCGGGGATGATCGTTCTTCCTAGTGGGCGCACTATCGGGTCGATGCTTCCCGCGCTCGTCGGTCCCTTGCTCATGACCTCTCTGCTCTGGCTGGGCTCGGGTCCGCCCACGCTTCCGGCCGTACCCGGCGAGGTGCCCGAGGCGGCGCCGCTCGACGAGGCGCCCGCGGAGACCGACGTCGAGTCGCCGAGCGAGGAGCCGGCCCTCGGAGCCCCCGTGGTGGTCGAGCCCCCGCCGCCCGTGGTGGCTGGGCCCGCGCCCGTGCAGGACCCCGAGCGCGCGCCCGTGGCCCGCGAGGATTGGCACGACTCCAAGTCGGACTGGGTCACCGTGCGAGCCCCTCGCTGGCGCGGCACCGGCCTGTGGGTGGGCGCGGGGTTGGCCATGGGCGGCGCGTTCACGTTCCAGATCGTCGACGCGCTGCTCTGCGGGAATTGCGCATTCGGCGTGGTCGAGCGCGTCATGCTCGGAGCGAGCATGGGACTCTCGGCGGGCGGGGGTGTCGTCCGCGGCCGGGCCGATGCCTACGACGACACCGTGCTTCGCCGCGATCGACCCGACACCCGCCGGACGCTGATCATCGGCACGGCGCTCGCGGGTGCGGGCGTGGTGCTCGGGTTGGTCAACGAAGGGATGTGGTGGCGCTGTGTGATCGCAGACGCGGGGCCGTACCGCGTCGAGGCGGACGACTTCAGGTCGTTCAACTGCCGCTACGGGTTGAACCGCGGGCTGGTCGATCTCGCCTCGGCCTCCACGGCGACCGGGCTCGGCCTGCTCACGTGGTCGCTCAACTATCGCCGCACCGCCAAGGGGCTGGAGCGCGCGCGCGTGGTCGGACTGCGGCCCGCCCTGGGTCGCGATCGCTGGGGCGTGAGCCTGGGGGGGCGGTTCTAGGTGCGACGCGCGCTGGTACTGCTCGTGCTCGGGGCCGCGGCTTGTCGACCCGAGAGCCATGGCGAGCCCCTGCGGGTGATGGTCCCGGCCGAGGTCGGTCAGGCGCCGAGGTACGCGCTCCCGCTCGACGTCACCTTGGCGGTGCCGCCCAACACGGCGCCCCGTACCCTGCGGCCCGCCCGAGATGCGGTCGTGGAGGTGCCCGCCGGGGAGCCGCTGCCCCGCTGGATGCGGCCGCAGAACTGATCTGGCCCTACTTGCGCAGGCCCTTGTAGTCGAACTCGACCTGCAGCGGCTCGTCGAGCGCGAGGAGCTTCTCGAAGTACACGGGCTCGCCCTGCAGCGGCAGGCTCACCGGGACGGGCACCGAGCCCGTGCCCATGCCGCCGCTGTCGTTCTGCATGACGGCCTGCTGCTCCATCATCGGGGTCTCGGTCTCGATGTAGTAGTAGTCGTCGCCCGGGATCGGATTGCTGAGGTCCTCGACCATGCGCAGGCTTCCGTCGGCGGAGCGCTTGCGCACCTTGGTGCGCTCGGGCGAGTACACGGTCCACGCCACGTAGGTGCTGGGCGCGTCGGCCATGGGCAGGCCGGCGGCGAAGTGACCGCGACCGTTGTCGGGCGTGGCTTCGGTGCTCTCGACGTACACGACCTCGACCTCGAACGCGGCCAGCGAGCCCCCGGTGGACTGCGAGCGCAGCAGCGGCACCATCACGCGGCCATCGGCGGCCTTGGCCGGCTGCACCGCACGCCCACCCACCGATGCGCTCCACAGCTCCGCCCCCTCGGGCAGGGCCAGGCGCAGGAACTGCCTGCGGTTGTTGCGCACGCGGTACTGCACCGAGGTGAGCCGCCGCCCCTGTCGCGTCCACATGGTGCGGGCGCGGGTCTCGTCGAGCAGGGTCACCAACACGTCCACGTCGGCGTGCTGCGCCACCGCCAGCGGGATGGTCGGCTCGGCGCCGAGATACTTGTAGCCGAGCAACACCGGCTGATCGGTGATGCCGAGGATCGCGGCCGGCAGCGAGCGCACGTCGACCGCGGTGGCGCCCACGACATCGCCGGCGCCCACCTCGAGGTTGCCGCGGGCCTCCACGCCCACCCAGCCCTTGGCGCGCTCGACCCCGATCGGCACGACCACCGGCGCCTTGAGATCCTGGCTCTTCTCGCCGACGACCTTCTCCATCTGCAGCTGCAGCGAGTAGGCGCCCTCGGCCGCGTAGTTGAGCACCACCTCGAGCGTACCGTCCTTGAGGTTCCAGTCGCGGATGCCCGAGCCGGTCACGTCGAGCAGCGTCATGTCCTTGGGCAGCGAGAAGCGCAGCGTGTTGACGCCGGCGAACAAGATCGTGTCTTGGATCGTGGTCGTGGTGCGCATGAGACCGTCGCCGATGCCGACCAGCGTGTAGACCTCGGCGTAGACCCGCGCGTCTTGCTTGGCCGCCTCGGGCACCTCGATCTGCCAGCTCACCGAGAGCGAGCCGGTGGCGGGGAGCGTGGCCTCGACGACCCGGTCGGCGCCCACGACCTTGTCCGACGAGAGCCGCGCGTTGGCGACGGTGAAGTCGAGGTCTTGATCGGCGGGCACGGCCAGCACGAGCTCGGTCGCACCCGAGGGCGCGAGGTCGAAGGCCAGCGAGCTGCGCCCCTGCGCGGTGGTGACCGCGGCAGCGAACTCGAGCGAGAGATCGAAGGCCCCGCGTCGCTCGGTGACCAGCGTGTAGTAGCCATCCTCGATCACCACCGCGGCTTCCTTGCCGTCGATGGTGGCCGACTGGAGCGCGACCGTGGCGGGGAGCACGGGCACGCGCGCCCAGCCCTTCTTGCGCAGCACCTCCACGTGCATCTTGGCCTTGAAGGTGGCCGCGTGGGGGCGGCCATCTTCCACGAGCACCTTGCCGCTGTAGCGGGCCGAGGCCAGCGCATGGTCGCGCGGCGCCTCGATCTCCTTCTCCTTGGTGGACTCGTACAGCTTGAGGAACTCGTCGAGCTTCATCACGACGCGCTCGGGATCCTCTGCGCTGGCGGTGGCGGGCAAGGCGAGCAGAGCGGCGAGGATGGTGGCGGGTAGCTTCCGCATGGTCTTGGTTCTCCTGGGCGTGGGCGGCGTGCGTCAGCGGCGAAGCCGACGGCGGGCATCGATGTCGATGGTCTGAGTCTGGTTGGCCTCGATGAGCAGCTGCTCGTAGCGCACCGCCTGGCCGGTGGCGGGGATCACTACCGACAAGGCCGAGGCGGTGACCTTGGGGGGAAGGAGCGGGGCGTCGCGCGCGGGGGCGGCCCGGGTGAGATCGATCGAGGCGGCACCCTCGGGGGTGAGCACTGCACCATCGAGATCGTCGTCGGCAAAGTCGTAGACGGTGGCCGAGTCGGGCGACTTCGCGGGGGCGCGGTTCCCGGCGCTCCCGCGAGGCGTGCGTGACCGGACGTTGAGCGTGCGACCCCGACTGCCACCACCGCCAGCGCGACCGCGACCGCGACCGAAGCGTGCGCGCTGGCGGGCCGCAAGCATCGGCTCATCGTCTGGCTCGACGCTCCGATACACGTCCTCGTCGTCGGCCGTGTCGACCAGCTCGTTGGCATCGAGCTCGGGCGTCGGCTCTGGCTCTGGCTCTGGCTGTGGCTCGGGGACGTTGCTGGAGGGATCCAGGACCGAGCGGAACACGACCCTCGGCTTTGCCGCTTCCGCAGGCTCCTCGCGCGTCTTTTCATCGATCTCGCGGAAGCTCTCGCCCCCGTCTCCGCCCGTGCTCACGCTGGAGCTGGAGCTGCCGAACGAGGACCCGAAGCGCGGGCTCTTGATCGCGTTCTTGCTGGCGACCTTCTTGCTCTTCTTCGAGACCGTGG
>JBFIJN010000668.1:0-3787 GCA_041600735.1 Nannocystaceae bacterium | reverse complement strand
TCGTCGCTGGTGCCGGACGAGCCCGAGCGGGGTAGCGACGGGACCACCAGCGGCGAGCCCCCGAGCACGTTCATCATGGAGTCGGACGCAGGGTCCGGGTACGAGTGCGATCTGTGGATTCAAGATTGCCCAGCGGGACACAAGTGCAACATCTGGGCGAACGACGGCGGCAGCTCGTGGAACGCCACCCGCTGCATACCGATCGTCCCCGAGCCCGACGGGGCCGGCGAGCCCTGCACGGTCGAGGGCAACGGGGTGAGCGGGCTCGACACGTGCGACCTCGGAGCGGTGTGCTGGGACGTCGACCCCGACACCCTCATCGGAGTGTGCCGCGAGTTCTGCACCGGAAGCGAGGCCAACCCGACCTGCGAGGATCCCGAGATGCTGTGTGGGGGCCCGCGCGACTTTCCGCTGTGTCTGCCGATCTGCTGTCCCGTCGAGCAGGATTGCGAGGTCGGCAAGGGGTGCTACCCGGTCAACGATTCCTTCGTGTGCGTACAGGACGCGGGCGGGGACGAGGGTGAGTTCGGCGATCCGTGTGAGTACATCAATGTCTGCGATCCCGGCCTGCTGTGCATCAGTACCGACGCGGTCCCCGACTGCGCGGGTGGGGTCGGCTGCTGCACGCCATTCTGCACGGTCGGCACGACCACCTGCCAAGACCTGCATCCGGCGATGGAGTGCGTGGCCTGGTTCGAAGAAGGACACGCTCCGCCGGGCTTCGAGCTGACCGGCGCCTGCGTCCTGCCGTGAGCCGCCGTGGGCGATGAGCTCACGACTCCCGACCCCGAGCGAGCACCTGCTCGAGGTCCTCAGAGCACGACCTGCTCCATTCGTGCGTACGAGACCTCCATGCCGTCGACCATCCCCGTGGCGACGACCATGTCGCGTGCTTCCTTGGACGGGTACTCGATGCGAAGCTCGATCATCGTGCGTCCGCCGGGGCGTGGGGTGAGGATGAGCTCGTTGATGCTCGGGGGCCCTTCGATGCCGATCATCTGCTCGGTCGTGACCGCACGTCGTGGAGCCTCGAGCTCGAGCAGCTCGCCGACGAAACCGAAGCGCTGGCCGTTGCTCGTGTTCTCCCACTCGTAGCGGTAGCGCGAGCCCACCTCGGTCGCGACCTCGCACACGGGCATCGTCCAGCCTTCGGGTCCGAGGAGCCAGCGCTGGAGCAGCGCCTTGTCGTGGTGGGCGCGCCACACGAGGTCGATCGGCCCCCTCACCACGCGCTTCACCACGACATGGGTGTCGTCGAGGATCTCGAGCGCGGCCTTCATGCCGGCCGCGTGCTCGCGCAGATCGGACAGCAGTACATCGAGCTGCCCGAGCGCGGCCGTGAGCCCCTCGACCGCGCCCATGGCGACCAGCTTCTCCATCGCCTCGACGCTCGCAAAGGTGGAGACGGCGATGAAGCGCGAGCCCCCTTGCGTCGCCTCGAACGACACCTCCATGCGGCTCTCGGGGAGCTCGGTATTCGGGGTGCCATCGGGGCTGGCGAAGCCATCGCGGATCGCGAACCTTCGCTCGGGCTCGACGACTTCGAACCGCCAGTAGCCGTGGCTGGTCTCGCCGCTCGGCCCCGTCATGAAGTAGTCGGAGCGACCGCCCTCGACGACCTCGTGACGGGTGAACGTGGCGGGCCACGTGGGCGGGCCCCAGAACTGCTCGAGCTCGCGGGGATCGGTCCACGCCGCCCACAGCCGCGCGACCGGCACGGGGAACTCGCCAATGGCGGTGAGGGTGAGGGTCTCGAGGTCGGTACGAACGGATGTGATGGGCACGCTCTACTCCTTGGACTTGGACTTGGACTTGGACTGGGACTTGGACTGGGGCTTGGACAGCACGGCGTCGAGCGCCGTGATTCGGTGGCGCCAGAGCGCCTCGAGCCGCTCGAGGCACACGCGCGCGCGCGCGATCTCCTTGGGGGCCGCGCTCACGAGGCGCTCGCGGCCAGCCACTTGCTTGTGCACGAGGCCAGCCTTCTCGAGCACCGCCACGTGCTTCTGCACGGCGGCGAACGACATGGCGTAGCGCTCGGCGAGGCCGCTCACGGACACGGGGCCCGCCAGCGTGCGGCACACGATGTCTCTACGCGTCGCATCGGCGAGCGCACGGAACACCCGATCGAGCCGGGTGTCGTCGTCGAGACATACAACCATTGTGTTGTACGTTAGCCGCAGGGCAAGCCGGCGTCAAGCGGCCGCTCCGCCCTTGAAGATCCACGAGCAACGCACTACGAAAGCGAGCATGGAAGCCGCGATGACCCCTCCGATGTTCAAGAAGGTCGCGTTCACCATGTACCCGGTCGTCGACGCCGCGCGCGCCCGCAAATTCTACGAGGGCACGCTCGGCCTCACGGTGGGCAAGCACTCGCCCAACGGCATGTGGACCGAGTACGACCTCCCGGGCGGCGGCTGCCTCGCCCTGTTCGCCACCAAGGACATCGAGCCGAGCGCCAAGGCCGGCGGAAGCATCGCGCTCGAGGTCGACGATCTCGACGCGCTCAACCTGCGGCTCAAGGCCGAGGGCGTGCAGTACCTGGCGGAGATGGTCCCGTCGCCCGTCTGCCGCATGTCGATCATCGCGGACTCCGAGGGCAACTCGATCATCCTCCACGAGCTGCACCGCAAGCCCTGAGCGGCCGCCGCGGCGCGCTCGGAGGTGGATCTAGCCCACGGTCTCGATCTCCACGTCGACCGTGGTCATGAGCTTGTGGATCGGGCACGCGGCCACCGCTCGCGCGAGCTTGGTGCGCTGCTCGTCGCTCATCGGCCCGTGGAAGTCCATGCGCACGCGCAGGCGGTACTTGCCCTTGCGCTCTTCGCTGTCGTCGCGCTCGATGTGGGCCTCGACGCGCTCGAGCGGGATCTCGTGGCGCTTGGCGTACCAGACCGCGGTGAGCGTCTTGCAGCTGGCGAGGGCGGCGTCGAAGTAGTCGTGCGGGCCCGGAGCCGAGTCGGTGCTGCCGCTGGCGGGACCCACGTCGGCGCGCAGGGTGTGCTCGCGAATGGAGAGCACCTGCGGGTACTCGCCGACGCGCTCGGTCTGGCAGACGATCGTGGGGAGGGTGGTCTCGCTCATGCGCGGCCATGCTACGCCGTCGCTCGCCTCGCGCGAGGTCGGCTCCACGCGCCTGCGTTGACGGTGTGGGATCGCGGTGGCAGTCTCGCGCGGCGCTCGAGGACGCACGATGAGCACCGGCGGTTCCCCCCCTACGGAGGCCTCGGAAGCGGGAGTCTCCGAGCCCGCCGCGCTCCCGCCGTTTCGCACGCGCGCGGGGGTCGAGTACGCGCAGCCGCTATTCTTGCCGGTCTACCAGCCGCGCGATCGCACGTTCCAGCTGGCCGCGTGGGAGGGCGATCCGGCGATCGAAGGCATCATCGTCAACGCATACTTCCTCTACAAGCAACGCGAGCTGCGGCGCCGCCTCGCGGCCGAGCGCTCGCTCAAGGCCTTCATCGACTTCCCCGGCTTGGTGGTCACCGACTCGGGTGCGTTCCAGGGGCTCACGCGGCAGCTGCACCTGTCCAACAAGGACATCGTGCGCTTCCAAGATGCGGCGGGCTCCGACGTGATCGCACCGCTCGACCTCATCACGCCGCCGGGCGATCGCCGCACGATCGCGCACGACAAGGTGCGCGTCACCGAGAAGCGCGTGGCCGAGGCGCTCGCGCTGGTCGAGCACGGGATGCTCGCCGGCGTGCAGCAGGGCGGGCGCTTCCTCGATCTGCGCCACGACAGCGTGTGCCGGCTGATGGAGCTCGAGATCGAGTACCTGGCCATC
>JBFIJN010000667.1:0-3798 GCA_041600735.1 Nannocystaceae bacterium | reverse complement strand
TGCCGACTTTCGACGATCTCTCCGCCTCGTTCGCGAGGCGGCCCCATTGAAGCCTACTCCGTCACCCTCCGCGGGCGCTGCGAGCTGTACGTCTCTCCGCCTCGTTCGCGAGGCGGCCCCATTGAAGCCCTCCGTGCTCGCGTGGCCGGCCTACGTCTACGTCTCTCCGCCTCGTTCGCGAGGCGGCCCCATTGAAGCGCGATCACCTCTCGCAAGTCCGCCACGGTTCCGCAGCTCTCCGCCTCGTTCGCGAGGCGGCCCCATTTCAAGGGCCAGCTCGCGGCCGCCGCGGCCATCGGCGCGGCCAAGGATCCACCGGTGAAGGTGAGCGCCAACACCATGCTCGGCGTCGTGCACTGCAAGTGCGGCAAGAAGTACGCCGACCAATCGGCCATGACGACGGTCGAGCTGTGCCGGGCCGCGGCCTCGGCCGGCATGAAGCACCTGTCGGGCGTCACGGTGTCGTACGCCGACGGGCGCGACGCGCTGGACTCGGCCTACCTCGACACGCTGCAGCGGGTGAAGACGGGGATCGCGGGGCACATGGGGAGCTCGGACACTTTTCAGAAGGCATGGGCCAAGGCGGAGGAGCGGGCCCGTCACAGCGACCAGAACCGCTCGGGGCCCGCCGCATATCCGCCGGGTACCTGCGCCGCTCAAGGGGCCCTGTTGCTCCTGATGGACGACGGAGCCATCCCCGCCGCCATGACCGAGGAGTGGTACAGCAGTGGCGGGAGCAAGACGCAGGCGCCGATCGAATTCATCGATGCGCGCTCGGGGGTCCGCGAGGTCAAGGTGGAGAAGTTCAAGCCAGGGCAGACCGTGCCGCCGTGTAGGGCGTGCGAGATCATCGTGCCGCTGCTCATCTGTGATCAAGGCAAGGATGCATGCGAACACAAGACCTAGAGCCCGAGCTGGAGGAGCTGCTGCTGCGGCTCGTGCCCGACCTCGCGACCGCGTGGCAGGGCGCCACCGAGGACGAGATCGAGCGAATCGAGGCGATCGCCGGCCGGCCGCTGCCGCGGTTCTACCGGTGGTTCCTCATGCGCATGGGGCATAGCATGGGACCCATCGCGTATCCGCGGCTCGATTTCACGGCGCCCAAGGTGCTCGAGTGCTATCGCGAGGGTCTCTTTCGGCCGAATCCCCGGTTCTTGATGATCGGCTACGAGTCCGACATCGGGATGCCGCTGCACGTGCTCTACGACTTCAACCACCCCGCGCGCGACGACGCGCGGGTGACCAAGCGCCACGCCATGGGCGGCGATGTCCACGATCAATTCGATACGTTTCGCGAGATGATCGCGTGGGGAAAGGTCCTCACGTACGGTCTCGAGGTTCATCCTCAGCGGTGCGTTGGCATGCTCTCGGACGTGAGCGGAGACGTGCTCTCGCAGCTCGACCCCGTGATGAAGAGCCTGGGCTTCGCGGCGCCGATCCCCACCGGGCGATCCTGCGCCGTCTACTACCGCCCCGACGCAGGCATGGTCACATCTGCCTCGGTGGGCGAGGAGCCCAGGTTCCATGCCTTCCGCCTGGGTGGATCAGACTCTGGCCGCCTGCGCCGGATCCTCGGCGAGATCGCCACCGAGACCTCGCTCGAGCTCGAGATCGACGAGTGGGATCCGCGGCTGCCCGCATGACGCAACCACAAGACCTAGAGCCCGAAATGGAGGAGCTGCTCCTGCGCCTCTTCCCGGAGCTCCACGATCACTGGAAGGGCGCCACGGAGGACGAGATCGAGCGTATCCAGGGGATCGCCGGCAGTCCGCTCCCGCGGTTCTAGCCCTGAAATAAGCGCATGACTATGCCGAAGCCGTGCTCGCTGGCGACCTCGGGCAGCGGACGGTGCTGCGATCAGTCACCCGCGGTCGTCGGGTCGGGCGTGCGAACGGCCCGCGGCGCGCGAAGGGGCGCCTACAGGCGAAGCCGGTGGACCTCTCTCGGCACCACCGCGTGCTGGCGGAGACGGTGACCAGCTTGGACTCGAGGGCCGCGGGCTTGCGTTCCTTGCTTCGCGGCATCGAGGGCCTTCGCGTCGCGAGCGAGAGCCGCCATCTCGTCGGCTCGGGCCGTCGTCACGAGGTCGGTCTCCAGAAATACACGAGGCCATGATCGACCCCCTCTTTGGGGAGCAATTCGAACGGCTGCTTGTCGGGGTCGAGCACCACGCCCGCGTGCGCCTCGCCCTGTGCGAAGGCCTCGGCGACCGAGCGACCTTCCGCCAGCGCGCGGTAGAAGCCGCCCATGAAGGAGTTGGCCTGCTTGTACGGCACCGTGCTGTTCACGACGACCACGCAATGAGAGAGCTCGAGCAACCCGGGCGCGAGCGCGGCGGAGTTGCAGGCGCACGCCACCGTGAGGACGGGGCGCACCCCGGCCGAGCGCAGCGCGGCCAAGAAGCGCTCGGGGGGGACGGCCCGCGCGTCGCCGCGGTCGTTCTCGAGGGCGAGGCTCCCGTCGACACCGCCATGAGCGTAGACGTGCAGGATGTCGGGTCGCTCGCGGTCGAGGAGCGCGACCAACTTGTCGACCGTGGTCGAGGGCACGGTGTGAATGCGGTGGCGGGCCTCGTGTCCCTGCCCGGCCTCGACGGCTTCGCCGATCGCGGTGAGCTGCGCCCCCGCCCGCGTTCGCGATGTGTCATCGGGCTCGGCGGCCAGGAACAGGATCCTGGGCTCTACCGTGACCAAGCGCTGGCGCCACATCTGCGCAGCCAGGGCCCGCACGTAGCCCTTGCCCTTCACGAAGTTGGGGAACGTGATGTTGCCGAAGACCCTCGAGTTGAGCAGTCGCGCCAGCCAGAAGGCAACCCACATCGGTCCACCGAAGGCGAACACCAGATCCTCGGATGCGGAGCATTCCTGCTGAGTCTTGGTGAGCGCCGTGGTCACCAACGAGTGCAGGTGACGCAAGTCCCCTGCGGTCAGGGGAGTCTCTTTGTGGTCGACGTCGGTGGTCACGCGGTAGATGGCTCGCAGCTGACGGGCCTCGTCCACGGTCACGGATTCCAGCAGCTTCGGACTGCACTGGTAGATCTTGGAGCAGCCCACGAAGAGGGCGACCACCCCGGAGTCGGCATGGAACGGTTGGGGTGCGTCGAAGGTGAACAGCTCGCGCAAGCTCCCGGGGAAGTCGGCGGCCCCGCCGTAGGGGCCGATCTTCTGCCACTGAGCCTGATCGTCGCGATTGAGGATGAGGACCTGGCCTACTTGACGCTTGGATTGGTAGCCGAGGTAGGCCATCGCGGGTAGCGGTGCGATCCCGGCGATGACCAAGCATACCGGCCCGGGGATCTCGCGGGCAGTCGCGCTAGCGCGAGCGAGGAGCGCATCGAGGTCTTCGGCGATCGTGCGCCAGTCCGCCGGCTTCGCCGTCTTGTAGTCGAGCACGCGGCGAGGCATGCAGAGCGGCGCCGCGGCCAGAGGTGGCAGCAAACCTGATGCCTCGACGTCTTCGACCGAAGCGAACTCGTGACCATGCTCTCCGATCTCGAGGAGGAGCAGAAGGTGCGCCACCCCCTTGTCCGTGCTCGGCGCGGGGGTCTCGCGCTCCACGACGGGCGTCGTGGACGTCGAAGTCGGCACCAGCGTCTTCAGGAACGGCCCGAGGTTCTCGTGCCCGCCCTTGTACCCGACCAACGAGATCCGCTGCGCTTGCAGCTCGGACGTGCGCAGCTCGGCGAGCTCCGCCTCGCGGGCAATCCGATAGTGCGGATACTCGCTGCCTCGGTATACCTGGGCGGTCCACGCCAGGAAGCTCCCCCAGTTCGGGTCCGAGAGCCCCGCACCGTGACCG
>JBFIJN010000666.1:0-3804 GCA_041600735.1 Nannocystaceae bacterium | reverse complement strand
TGCCTCGTCGATACGGGGACGGAGCTCAAGCGTGGCTGCTGAAGCGTCAGGCCGGCGTCGATCGGGACTGCCCCGCGATCGCGGTGGCGACCAAGGATCCGATCATGACCGACGTGCACGTGTCGGGGGTGGAAGGGGTCCCTTCCGAGGTGAGGGTGATCCGCAGGATGGAAGATGGAGAGACCTGCTACAGCTTCATTGGGGTGCGGAGGTTTCCGGCCCCCGGAGGTGCGCTTGGCGAGATCAAGAGCGCGCAAGAGGTTGGGCGCGCGGTCGCCGAGGGATATGCGAAGAAGTTCGGTCTCTCGCCGCGGTCGGATCCCGAGTATCTGCACACCCTCATGAACTCGTACCTCTCGCTCCGGCGCAAGGACGGAGACCCGAAGCACGTGGTCGTGGGTCCGGAGATCCCGCGTGAGACCCTGGAGCAGCTCGAGCTACGCTATCCAGCGCTGCGGATGGTGATGGCCGCGGAACAGGTGGACTACTTCGAGGCCGAGATCGTGCCGATTCTCGCCGAGTTCCTAGTCCAGGCGGACGAGTCGGGCCCGAACAGGGCATGATGGTATCGAGCATGAGCAGCCAGCACGACTACATCCCCGTCGAGCGCTACGTGGGCGCGGACGGCAAGGGCAACGAGCACACGAGTACCGTGCTGCCGGAGGTCGCGGGGCTGCCGGCCACGCCGCACCGCTACGAGGAGATGGACCTGCACGCGATCAACGTGGCGCGCGCGGCGGGGCGCCCGCTGCTGGTGCGGGGCGAGCCGGGCACGGGCAAGAGCCAGCTCGCACGGGCAGCGGCGCTCCTGCTGGATCGGCAGTACGTGTGGAAGGTGGCGGACGCGCAGACCAAGATCACGGATCTGTTCTACGACTTCGATGCGGTGGGGCGTCTGGCCCAGGCGCAGGTGATGGGAGCGCTGTGTGCTGCGAACGTGGTCGAGCCGACCCGGGTGATGACGCTGCTCAACGAGCGCAGCTTCGTGACGCCCGGGCCGCTCTGGTGGGCATTCGACGCAGCGGAGGCGAGGCGGTGGATCACGGACGGCAAGGGCTCTCGGAGCGAGCTGGATGGGCCGAGCGGTGATCACGAGGGCTCGGTCGGCGAAGCGACTCCGGAGGTCGACGATCGACCGTACGTGGTGCTGATCGACGAGCTCGACAAGACCGATCCCTCCGTGCCCAACGGGCTGCTCGAGGCGCTCGGCCAGGGCACGTTCCAGGTGCTGCGCAAGACGAAGGTCTCGCTGCACGCGAAGGACGAGCTGGCGCCGCTGGTCGTCATCACCACCAACGACGAGCGCGAGCTTCCGCCGGCCTTCGTGCGGCGGTGCATGGTGCATCACATTCGCGTGCCCCGGGGCGAGAATGCGCTGGTCGACTGGCTGACCGTGCGGGGGCGGACCCACTTTGGCCGCGCGCTCTCGGACACGTTGCTCGCGCGGGCCGCCAGGCTCGTGCACGTGCATCGGGAGCATGCGCGGAGGCTGGGTCTCCCGCGGCCGGGGCAGGCGGAGTATCTCGATCTGCTGCGCGCGGTCGGCAAGCTGCGCGAGGATGATGGCCAGCGGCTCGCGCTGCTCGAGGAGATCAGCGTGCTCGCGCTGAAGAAGCACCCCGATCTCCTCGAGCAGGAGTCGCGCGGTGGTGGCGGGTGAGCGCGCGTCGACGGGGCGGGGTGGGCCTCGCCGATCTGCTCGAGGCGCGCATCGGCTACGAGGATCGCGGTGCGTCCGCGCGGGCGCTCGCGATGGTCGAGGGACTGCTGGGGTACGAGCGCGAGCCCCAGCTCGTGCAGGATGTATCGACCGGGGGGGTGGCGAGCGACGGGACGGCAGAGGGCGTGAACGTCGGGACCGCGAGGCCATCGACGGTCGCGCATGGGGTGCCGCTATGGCAGCCCCGCGAGCTTCGCTGGCATGACGAGCCCGAGCGGCTCACGCATTCGGCCGAGGACCACGGGCGCTACGCCGCGGAGGAAGAGGAGGAGCGCAAGGAGATGGACGCTCGCGAGCCTCCGAGCGTGCCGCTGCTATCACCGCGTCGGCGCGTGATGCCGATGCTCGAGCACGAGCTGGTGGGAGAGCTGCCCGGCGATGATCTCGATGTGGACGAGCTCGTGCGTCGCGTGAGCCGCGGCCTTCCGGTAAGAGAGCTGCCACGCATGCGTCGCCGGGCCTGGCCGACGCTGGTGGTGCTCGTCGATCGCGACTGGGCACTCGTGCCGGTGTGGGAGGATCAGCAGATGCTCCATCGCTGGCTCGAGCAAGTCGTGGGGGCTTCGGCGCTGGTGGTTCGATACGTCGACGAGCGCGGTCCCGAGGAGGGTCTGCTCGATCTGGAGGCGAGGCCCGCAGCGTGGGACGGCGGGCTCGTGGGCATGCCGGTGCTGGCGCTGACCGATCTCGGGTGGTACCGGGGGCATGCGCATCAGCGGGCGTGGTTGCGGCTAGGGCGGCGACTCCGGCAAGCGGGGGAGCGGATCCATGCGCTGGTGCCGGTGCCGAGGGCTCGGTGGACGCGAGCGCTCGCCGAGGTTTGGTCGCCGATCGAGTGGGAGCGCTCGACGGCGGCGCCCGCCGAGGGGGCCGAGCCCGAGCCACGCATGCAGCGAGCACGGCGGCTGTTGGCAATGGCCGCGTGCGCGAACCGGCTCGAGCCGGGGCTCCTGCGAGCGCTGCGGCTCTCGCTGCCGCCGTGGGAGGCCGACGTGGGCACTGAGATGGACGCGTGGCTCGACGAGGAGCTGGCGGGGTGGTTTCCCACCGCGACGGTGGTGCAGGCCGAGCGCGCGGAGGCGCTGCGGGGCGAGCTGCGCGAGGAAGATGCGGCCGCGGTGGTCGAGGCGCTGCGACGCTGGCACTGGCATCGGCAGCGGCAGCCCGAGCTCTGGCATGCGGAGGTGCTGACGCTCGATCGCGTGGGCGGAGCGGCTGGTGCGGTTGCGGTGAGTGAGCGCGAGCGGGCGGAGGCGTTCGCGGAGCGACTCGGGGCGCGAGCCAGGGCGGCGCGCGTGGAGGGCAAGGGGCTGCCCGAGGGACTGCGGGAGTGGCTCGACTACGTCGAGCAACGAGCGCCCAAGGGGCTGTGGGATTCGAATTCGAAGGTCGGGCGGGGATTGCAGCGCGCGTGGTGGGCTACGCATGAGGATGATCGCATGCCGCCGTTTGCTGATCCGACGCTGCGGGCCGAGGCGCGCGGCGAGCGGGTGCAGGAGCTGAGGACGCTCGAGCTGTGGCAGGTGGGGCGTCGACTGGGCGTGGGGCCTCGGACCGCAGGCAGCCGTGTGGCGGGGCTCGAGGTCGCGGGTGATCGGGTGACCGTGGTGGAGCCGAGTGGTTTGTCGACGGACCTCTCGGAGGACTTGGGGACGTCGATCGAATTGCGGCCGCGCAATGGGGTGGAGGTGCGGACGGATCGGATGACGCTGCAGCTCTCGGCGCTCGTGCGGCCGGCGTGGGCCAGGGCGATCGGGAGGGACCGGTTCGGGCTGTGGGCGGAGCTGAGGGTGGGGGAGGTGAGCCAGCGGATGCGGTGGATCGGGCCGGGGCGGTTTCGGATGGGGTCGCCGGATGGGGAGCCGGGGCGATTCGAATGGGAAGGGCCGCAGCACGAGGTCGTGATCACGCGGGGCTTCTGGATCGGCGAGACGCCAGTTACGCAAGCACTGTGGCGGGCGGTGACCGGCGAGGATCCGAGCAGGTTCAAGGGGGAGGATCGGCCGGTCGAGAGCGTGTCTTGGGAGGACTGCCACTCGATGATCCAGCAGCTTGACGAGATCATCGGTGAGGATCTAGACGAG
>JBFIJN010000665.1:0-3822 GCA_041600735.1 Nannocystaceae bacterium | reverse complement strand
CGCGGCCGCGCCGTCGGTCAGCGGGCTCGAGTTGCCCGCGGTCAGCGTGCCGTCGCGCGAGAACACCGGGCGCAGCTTGGCCAGCGCTTCCACGCTGGTGTCGGCGCGCACGAGCGTGTCGGTAGCCACGGTGCGGCCGTCGGGGGTCTCCACCGGGGCGACCTCGTTGCGCAGGCGCCCCGAGGTGATGGCGGCCGCTGCGCGATGGTGCGAGCGAACCGCGAATTCATCCTGGGCCTCGCGGCTGATCTCGTTGCGCCGGGCCATGTCCTCGGCCGCCTCGCCCATCACCTGGCCGGTGGTGCGCTCGGCGATCTTCGGTATCTTGGGCAGCACCTCCGAGATCGGCAGCAGCTGCGAGAGCACGCCGAGCATGTCCATCGGCGTGGCCTTGCCGAACGCGAGAGGCGCCAGCGCGTGCACGACCTTCTGCGGCAGCTTGAGCTCCGCATTGCTGGTCGAGTCCGAGCCGCCGGCGATCATCACGTCGGCGTCGCCGCGCTCGATCGCCGAGACCGCCGAGGTGATCGCCTGCAGGCCCGACGCGCACGCGCGCGTGACGGTGTGCCCCTCGACGCGCGCGGGCAGCCGCAGGTCGAGCGCGATCTCGCGGGCTACGTTGGGCGCGAGCCCAGGCAGGATCACGCCGCCCCACACCAGGCCATCGAGCTCGGCGTGGGGGAGGTCGGTGCGCTTCAAGAGGGCCGCCACCGCGGCGTCACCGAGCGCGATCGTGTCCAGCTTGAGGAACTCGGAGAATGCCTTCACGAAGGGGGTGCGGACCCCCTCGATCACCACTGCACGTCGCTTGCCGTCGCTCATCTTCGATCTCCTGTGAGGATTTGGGTGGGGAGGGGTTAGGCACCCACGAGCGCGCCACCGCAGACGCGCAGCACGCGGCCGGTGATCCCCGCGGCCCCGGGTGTGGACAAGAACGTGATCGCCTCGCCCACGTCTTGGGGAAGGCCACCCTGGCCCAAATTGGACAGCCGTCGCGCGGCCTCGCGGATCACCACGGGGATCGCCGCGGTGAGCCGGGTCTCGATGAAGCCGGGGGCGATCGCGTTGACCGTGATGCCCAGCTCCGCGAGATCCTCGGCCAGCTTGGCCGTGTAGCCGACGATGCCGGCCTTGGAGGCGGCATAGTTGGTCTGGCCCATGTTTCCGGCGATGCCCGCGACCGATGACAGCAGCACGATGCGACCATTGGTGCGCAGCGGCCCGTCTACGAGGGCCTCCGTGATGCGGACGACGGCCGCGAGGTTCACGTCGATCGTCTGATCCCAGTGCTCGGGCTTCATGCGCGCGAGCGTCTTGTCGCGCGTGATGCCGGCGTTGTGCACCACGATGTCGACCCCGCCGTGGCGCTGGCGAAGATCGTCGGCGATCGCGGCCGGAGCGCTGGGGTCGCTGACGTCGGCGAGCAGCACGGAGCCGCCCACGTCGCGCGCGATCTGGCTGACCAGCGCGTCGTCTTGGGGGCGATCCAGGCACACGACATGGGCGCCCTCGGCCGCGAGCAGCTCGCAGGTGGCCGCCCCGATCCCGCGGGCGGCTCCGGTCACGAGCGCGACCTTGCCCTCCAGCAGGCGCACGACGGGTAGCGTCGCGGGCCACTCCACGCGGTCGTCCACGTGGATCGGCTGGCCCGAGACGAACGCGGAGCGCGGCGAGAGCAAGAAGCGCAGCAGCGGCTCCACGCGGGCCTCGGCGCCCTCGGCCACGGTGACCAGCTGCGCCGTGGATCCGCGCTTGCCGACCTCCTTGGCCAGGCTGCGCGTGAAGCCCTCGAGCGCGGCCGCAGTCGCGGCGGCGCGGGGCGAGCTGGCGGCCGTCACCGGTCGGCCGAGCACCACCACGCGCCCGCAGTTGCTCAGGCGATGGCCGAGCGGATGGAAGAAGTCGTAGAGCGTGCGCAGCTGCTCGGGGTCGCATAGCCCGGTCGCGTCGAACACGAACGCGGCGGCCTTGAAGGTCTCGGGCAGCGCGCCCAGATCGAGCGCGCGTGCCGGCCGACCGTAGGCCTCGCCGGGATCGGCAAACGGCTGGCGGAGGGCCGAGCCACCCTCGGCGCCGGCGCCGGCGAGATGCACGTTGGCCCCCGCGCGCGCCAGCGTGCCGGCCATCACCGAGGCCATCACGCCGTCGGGACCCGCGCCGTACACGATCGCCTGATCGTGGAGGGGTCGCTCGGTCGCCGGGCCCTTGGCGCGGCGCAGCGATTGCGGCATGGGGACCGGCAGTCCCACCGTTTGAATCAGCTTGCGGGCCGTGGGGTTGCGGCCGAGCTCGAGAAAGAAGTCGCTCATGATCGTGCCTCCAGCGAGTGAGTTTCGAATGTGCCCACGAGATAGGCGGGGCCGCCCGGCGCATCGCCAACCCACAGTGACGAGCCGCGGACGTACAGCCCCACCTTCGCGGGCAGCACCAGCGGCTTGGTGAATTTCACATCGAGTACACGAATGGCACGCACCGAGCCCGCGAATAAAGTGCGCTGCAGGCCCTCCATGGCGCGCGCCATGGTGGAGAACCCGTGAAGGATGGTGTTGCGGAACCCGAAGGCGCGCGCGTAGGGGCCGACCCAGTGCACCGGGTTGAAATCGCCCGTGAGCTTGGCGAAGTCGAGGCCTGCATCGGGGCGCAGCCGCCAGCGCTGCAGCTCCTCGGCATCCTGCGGCACGCGAGCGCGCTCACGCGGCGCGGCGGGCTTCTTCTCGGCCGGCTCGCCCTTGTCGCCCAGCGGGATCACGGCATAGAGATGCCCCACGACCGCCTCGGGGTGAGCGCTCGTGCCCGTGGCCACGCGCTGGTGGATCACGGCGCGACGGCCGTTGTCGTCGATGTCCTCGAGGCGGGCGCGTGCATGCAGGGCCTCGCCCGCGGGCAGCGGCGCGTTGATCTCGAGCCGGCAGCCGCCGTTGAGCACGCGAAACAGCGGGTAGGGCAGCCCCTGGAGCGTGCGCGAGGCCAGCGGGAAGCCCCACTGCGGAAAGAAGTGCGCGGGTACCTGCCCGCGATAGGACCCCGGATCGCCGCCCACGTGGCGGATGTAGGCCCGCAGCAGCTCGGGCGATCGAGGAGCCACCGTGGTGGTGACCTCGGGCCCAGGAAGCTCCGGGGTGTGGCCGGGCCCGGCCCAGCCCAGCCGCTGACGGATCGCCGATGCGGCCACCGAGGCCAGCGTGCTGATCACCGGTCCTTGTTCGAGGACGTGCTTGGTCGAGACGGACATGGCCTTGCTCCTTGGTGGTTACTCGTGGGCCTGGTTACTGGGCCGCCGAAGCGGCGTCGTCGCGCTCGCGCCCGCTCTGGCTCAGGCGATCGAGCAGACCCTGCCCGGTGTTGACGATGAGATCGTGCTGGTGGCGGGCGCGGGGCTCGGCGCGCTCGAGGTAGCGCTCGAGCACCTCGATGCGCTCGGGGTGCTGCTGCGCCTGCTCGAGCAGGACCTCGCAGATCGTGACGTCGCTCAGCAGCCGCGTGAGGTGCTCGGCGTGGAGCATCGCGTAGGAGAAGTCGCGCTTGGGGTCCCAGTCCTTGAGGAACGCCTGCGGCCACTCGGTGAGCGGTCGCACCTGCACGGAGCGCAGCTTGTCGGTGGCGGTGCGGCGCATCAGGTGCTGCTGGGCATCGAGCGCGAGCGCCTGCAGCTTGGCCACGCGGCGCTCGTGGCCGTCGCGTGCCGACAGCGAGCGCCAGCGCGCCTGGGCGAGCCGCTTCACGAACTCCTGCGGCGCCTTGAGGATCCCGCCGAGCACGTCCTTCATCACCATCAGCGACTGGATCTGGCTGGTGCCCTCGTAGATCGGCATCACCATCGCG
>JBFIJN010000664.1:0-3827 GCA_041600735.1 Nannocystaceae bacterium | reverse complement strand
CCGGGCGACGAGCAGCAGTGGCCGCAAGACGTGAAGGTCGACGAGAAGACCAGCGCGGTGCTGCACGAGGGCGAGGCGGCGCTGGTGGAGCTCGAGGAGGGGCGCCACACGGTGACGGGGTTCATTCCGTGGCGTGCGGTGCCCGATAGCCTGCGGGTGCCGGCGGAGGTCGGGCTCATCAACCTGGTGGTCGGTGGCAAGGCGGTGCCGTTTCCCTCGCGCAGCGGCGTCACCTTGGCGCTCGAGGGGGCGCGGGGCGAGAGTGAGCTCGACGAGCCGGTCGAGCCCGATGCGCCCGAGGAGCCGGTCGAGGTGGTGCCCGACTCGGAGACCCTCGAGGTCTCGCGACGCTTGATCGATGGGGTGCCGCTGCAAGTGATCACCCGCATCGATGTGCACGTCGCCGGGAAGGCGCGTGAGCTCGTCTTGCCCAATCCGATGCTCGAGGGATCCAAGCTGCTGCAGGTGTCCGCACCCGTGCCCGTGACGATGGGGGAGGGTGGCCGGGTGGTGCTTCAGGTGCGCCCGGGCACGCTCACGCTCGAGCTGGTGGGGGTGCTCCCCCAGTCGCCCGAGAGCCTGCGTCCGCCGGGGCTTCCCGCGCCCTGGCCGGGCTACGAGATCTGGGTGTGGAACGCGGCCCCGGCCGGGGCGCCCAGCATGGGGCAGGTGAGCCTCGCGGGGGTGCAAGCGGTCGATCATGCACGCACGCACGCGCCGAGCGAGTGGCAGGGTGGGGCCACCTATCGCGTCGACCCCGAGCGGGCGCTGAAGCTCGAGGTCATTCAGCGCGGCGTGTCCGAGACGAGCACGAACGAGCTGGTGCTACGTCGCGACATGCGGGTCGATCTGGCGGGCACGGGCTGGACCGTGATCGACGAGATCCACGGTGAGATGAACAAGGGCAACCGCATGGACCTGCACCAGGCCCAGGGCGTGCTCGGCAGTGTGGCCATCAACGGCGAGCCGCAGGTCATCACGGTGACGGGCGATGGCCGTGCGGGGGTCGAGGTGCGCGGCTCCACGCTCGACATGCGAGCGACGTGGCGCATCGAAGGCGCCACGTCGACGCTGCCGCTCGGTGGATGGTCGGAGGGGTTCGATGCGGTCGACCTCGGCTTCACGCTGCCCCGCGGGTGGGACCTGCTGCATGCGGAGGGGCCGGGATCGCTGCGGCCCACGTGGTTCGGGGCCTGGCGCCCGCTCGACTTGATCTCGTTGCTCGGGGTGGTGGTGCTGCTCGGGCGCATCGTGGGGGTGGGAGCGGGGCTCGCGGGCCTGATCGGCTTGGGCCTGGCGTACACGCGCAACGGCGACGGCTACCTGATGCTGCTCGCGCTCGTCGCGGTGATGACGGTGCTGCTGGTGCCGCTGCGGCGCGGACCCGGCAAGGGCGTGGGGCTCGCGCTGCGCGTGGTGTTCGCGGCGGGAGCGTTCGTGCTCGCAGGGTGGGTGATCTGGGCCGTGCCGGCCGGCGTGGCCGCGGTGTGGCGTGATGGGCTCTCCGGTCTCGCGCACACTCGCCTCGAGCCCCAGCTCGAGAAGCTCGCCAAGCTGGCGGCGGTGCTCGGGTTGGTCGCGGGGGGCGTGCTCGCGATGGCGGCCGTGGGCGCGCGCGCGGGCAAGGGCCTCGGGCGCGTGGTGGTCGCGAGCCTCTCGGCGATGGCCGGCATCGGCCTCGTGATGATGCTGCTGAGCCGGGCCGAAGACGGTGGGGTGAGCTCGACCCCCTACGCCAGTCGCAGCTCGCTGGACTTCGCCGAGGTGGGCGCGGCGCAAGAGAAGCTCGCGTCCGCGCCCGAGCCCGAGCCCGTCGACGAGTCCGCCGCCTACGACGACGGCAGCCGGATGTACGGAGAAGAAGGGCGCATGGGCAAGCCCAAGCCCAGGCGCAAGGAGGCGGCCTACGCCGCGCGGCTCGACGAGAGTGGGATCGCCGGCGACGAAGAGGATGTGTGGGGCGGCCTCGCGAGCACCGAGGTCGCCGAGGACCAGGGCGTGGGCGGGCTCGGCCTCGTGGGCACCGGTCGAGGCGGCGGTGGCACGGGCGAAGGCACGATCGGCTTGGGCAACACCGGGCTCATCGGCAAGGGCGGCGGCGGGGGAACGGGCAGCGGCTACGGCCGCGGCGCCGGGTTTGGTGGTCGCGGCGAGCAGGTGGCCACCGTGCGCCAGGGCAAGGCGAGCGTGGCGGGCAGCCTCGACGAGAGCATCGTTCGTCGGATCGTGCGCGCACACATCAACGAGGTGCGGCATTGCTACAACCAGGGGTTGGCGGTGAGTCCCGCGCTCGCCGGCACGGTCAGCATCGAGTTCATGATCACCGGCTCCGGCGAGGTCGCCACTGCGGTGGTGAACGAGAGCTCGCTCGCCGATGCTGCGGTGGGCCAGTGCATCGCCGGCGCCGTGCGGCGCTGGAAGTTCCCCAAGCCCACGGACGCAGGCAGCGTGGTCGTGACCCATCCCTTCGTGCTGAGCCCAGGGGCGGGCGCGCCTCCGTCCGGAGCGCCCGCGGAGCGCTTCGTGGCCAAGGATGTCGAGCTTCCGCCGATCGAGGCCGCCGCGGTCCCGCAGACCGGCGAGGGCGTGCCCGAGTGGTCGGGTCCGCGCTGGACGATGACGCTCGATCGCGCCGTCAAGAGTGAGGAGTCGGTGACGCTGTGGTTGGTGACGCCCACGGTGTCGCGCGTGATCTCGATCGTGCGGGCCCTGGCGCTGATGCTGCTGGCCTTCGTGCTGCTGCGCGCGGGCTGGCTGGCTCGACCCGCGCCCACGCGCGCCGCTGGCCCCAACCTCGCACGTGCGGGCGCGCTCGGAGTGGGGCTCGCGCTGCTCGTGATCGCACGGCCGGCGGCTGCGGCTCCGCCCGCGGAGCTGCTCCACGAGCTCACCGAGCGCGTCAACGCGGAGCGCCCGCTCGCGCCTTCGCCCGAGTGCGGCAGTGACTGTGCCTTGGTCAACAAGCTCGAGGTCGCGGTCACGGCCGACGAGCTGGCGCTGCGTGCCGAGGTCCACATGGCGGGTCCGGGGGTGTGGGCGCTGCCCGGCTCCGTCGAGACGTGGATGCCGCGCACGGTGGGGGTCGATGGCAAGCCGGCGCGCGCGCTGGCCGTGTACGAAGGTCAGCTGCTGCTGCACCTCGCCGCCGGTCTCCACGTGGTCGAGCTCAGCGGCCCGGTGGGGGCCGAGTCGCTCGATCTCGACCTGGCCGGGGCACCCAAGCACGTGGTGGTGACGGCCAGCGGATGGAGCGTCGACGGCGTCGACGAGAACGATCTCGCCGAGAGCCTCCACTTGCAGCGGGCTCGCGGAGACGCGCCGGAGGATCCGGAGGACCCCGAAGCACTGGAGGACCCCGCAGGCTCCGCGCCCGCGCCCGAGCGTCACTCGCAAGACATGGAGCCCTGGTTCGCGTTGGAGCGTCGCATCCAGATCGGGCCGCGCTGGACGGTGGAGACGACCGTCACGCGCCTGAGCCACGGGCCCTCGCCGACCAAGCTGCACGTGCCGCTGCTGCCCGGCGAGAAGATGCTCGAGGCCACCGGGAAGGTCGACGATCCCAAGGTCACCGTCACCCTGCGCGCACCGGGCGAGAGCATCACCTGGACCTCCGTCCTCGCGCAGAGCGCTGCGCTCGAGCTCGTGGCGCCCTCCGACGAGGACTGGACCGAGAGCTGGGTCATCCGCTGCGCGGGGGCCTGGCAGTGCAGCGACGAGGGCACCCCGGCCACCTCGGACCGCGGCGGCACGCGTGTGTTCCACCCGTGGCCCGGCGAGAAGCTGAAGCTGGCGCTGTTCGAGCCGAGCCCCGCCGAAGGGCAGCTCCT
>JBFIJN010000663.1:0-3830 GCA_041600735.1 Nannocystaceae bacterium | reverse complement strand
TCGCGCTTGGCCTTGCGCTCGGCGTCGCCGTCGGCCGTGCTCTTGGCATCGCCGTCGGCCTTGGCCTTGCGCTTGGATCCGAGCTCGACGGAGCCCTTGGCTTCACCCTTTGCAGGGGCGGCCTGCGCCAAGCTGGGCAGCGCGAGCGCAGCGGCGGCGGCCAAGGCGAGACGTCCGGGGGTGATCACTCGAAGCTTCACGGCAGAGTTCTTTCGCGGCATCGTTTCGACCAAGCTGTCTCGTAGAGCCGAAGACAGCCTAGAAGAACCGGTAGACGAGGTTGACCGAAGACAGCGTGTCGAGGTTCTTGACCCGAGGCAACGGGTCGTTGTCGAAACGCAGGGTGAATGTGGCCGCCAGCGAGAGCTTGGCGAGGAGCTGGGTGGAGAAGGTGGTGTCCCAGTTGAGGCGCCAGCGTCGAGGCTCGAGCAGGCTCTGCAGGTACTCGAGACCGGTCGAGAACCCGATGGCGTCGCTCAGCCGGTTGCTGTAGCCGCCGAACAGGCGGGCCGCGTGGGTGATGCGGGTGCGCGGCAAGTGGATGAGGCCACCCTGCGCGTCGTAGGTGGGGGTGCCATCGGGCTCGTACTCGATCGCCGTCTCGGGGTCGCGCACGTCGAACTGGAAGTCGTAGCCCGCCTCGACGCGCAGCTGCTCCTTCTTCTTGTTGATCGCGTAGAACGCCACCCCGGGGTCGAGGTTGAGGCGCAGATCGAGGCGCTGGAACGGGTCGTGGCGTGCGGTCGCCATCCCGAACAGGCTCCAGCGATCGGCGAGGAACAGGTCGTAGCGCGCGCGGCCCTGGAGGTTGCCGACGGTGTCCACGGGCTCGCCGCCCGCGACCGCCGCCCGCCCGAAGTTGCCCAGGAACGTCGCGTAGACCTGGTGGCGACCGCGCCGCAGGCGAAAGGTGGAACCGCCGGTGATCGCGGTGCTGCGTGCATTGCCGGTGCTCGCGAGCGCGCCGAAGCTCAGGTCCCACTCGAGCGCATCACCGGCTTCTTCGTCGTCGAGGGCCGCGGTGCCGAACGAACCCTGACCGGCGAGCTCGGTGGTTCCCGAGGTCGCGGGGTCCTGGCTGGCAGTACCGGCGAGGGGCGGGGTCTCGGGGGGAGGGGCCGCGAGGGCCACATCGGCGACGAGGAACGTCGCGAGCCCGGCCGCGGCGAATGCGAGGCGTCGGCGCATGAGCGGCGCCCATCCTACTCGCGATTCGGACGAACGGGCCCTCGCGGTCGGCATTTTCGCGGGGTCGGGGTGAAATCCCCCGTCCGCAGCCGTTTGAGCCCCACGCGGCCCGCAGCGGGCTGCGGGCTACGGACGTTCAGCCTCGTCGCCGACGGCCCAACCAGAACAACGCCAGCAACCCGAACGCGCTCGGGAGCCCGTCCCCACGCTCGGGCTGGCTCTGGCACGCGCACCCGCGATCGAGCAAGTAACCGTCGTCGGTCAGGCCCCCGTCGCCGTCGCTGCCATCCATCGAGCCGCCGTCGCCCGAGGTCCCGTCGCTGCCCTCGCCCTCGGTCTGGCACGTGGCACTACAGCCATCACCATCCACGACGTTGCCGTCGTCGCACGCCTCGCCGCCGTCGATCACTCCGTTGCCGCACCCCTGCCCGGCCACGGCGCGGAATCCCACCACGCACAGCTCGTCGACGTTCCAGCCGCCCATCTCGAGGCCGCCGTCGCTGTTGAGCTCGAAGCCCAGGCTCACCTGGCCATCGCCCACCCACGGGGTCAGGTCGACATCGTGGAACACCCACTGCCCGTCGCGATGGTGGGTGGTGGCATCGAAGTCTTGCGTGCTCGCGTAGTTGCTCCACGCGTGGTCGCCATCGGCATAGATGAACGCTTGGTCGTAGAAGCCGTCCTCCACGGTCAGCCAGCGCCAGTAGTGCAGCCGCACCGACTCGTAGCCGCTCGCCACCGCGATCGGCGGGCTCCACACCGCCTGCGAGGAGCCCGGCGGGTAGAGGCCGTCCATGACGAGGTCCTGACCCAGCACGAACGGATCTGGACCCACGGCCTCGTCGGGGTCGCCCCCCAGCCCGATCGGCGGGCCCACCTGCCACGAGGTCGGCACGTCCCAGCCCTCGGCGGTGCCCTCGGCGAAGCTCGTGCAGTAGATCGGCTCGACCACTCCGAACCAGTGCTGGAACCATGGGTCGCCGAGGTTGGGCGGCACGATCCGCTGCGTGCCGACGTCGTAGGTCACGAGCACCCGATAGCGCATCACCTGCCCGGGCGGCAGCGGGGGCACCACCGCCTCGTAGCCGCCGCCCACCGCGGGCATGGGCGCGATCTGGGTGGAGCCGTCACCATCGCGGGGGCCCCACTCGACGTCCACGGTCGCACCGATCGGGCACGCGGCAAACGAAGGCAGCGACAGGTCCACGTGGATGCGTAGGCCGTCGGCCTCCGCGAGCGCCGTGACGCGCTCGCTGCTCGCATCACCGGCCGAGAACAGCCCGTGCGAGCCAAACGCGGCATTGATCTCGCAGCCATCCGGGGTGCCGTTGCCGAGATCACCGTCGTCGTCGTTCACCGTCAGCGCGGCGCCGTACATCGAGGGCATGTCCACCGCGCGACGCGTGGCCTCGTACCAGATCGTGTCGGCCCGCAGCACCCCCGCCTCGGGCCCGTACTTGGCGATCAGCAGCGTGCGCAGGTCCCACAGCGTGCCGCCGATGATGCGACCGGCGTCGTGGACCTCGCCGTTGTCCTGCGGCCAGGTCCACTCGAAGCCCGGCGGGTCGAGCTCGCGCAGCGGCTGGGCGGTGTAGAAGAACCCGCGGGCCATGCCCGAGTCGTTGACGATCGTCGCGGCGAGGTAGTCGGACGTGCCCTCGGACAGCGCGCCGTCGAAGCTACCGACGCCGGGGATGATCGACTGGTTGTGCACCGAGTGTCCGAACTCGTGATAGATCACGTCGGACATGCGACCCGTGTTCTCGCACAGGTCGCTCTGCTGGAAGAAGTACACCGAGTCGCCATCGGACATCGCGTTGCACTCGTCGGCGATGTTGACGTTGGCGGTGATGCGCTCGTCGAGCCACCCGAGGTCGCTGGCGAAGGTCCGCACGTAGCCCTTCACGAAGGCGAGGTGCGCATACGTGGTGAGCTCCGCGTCGAGCCGCGGGTCGCCGGAGTGATTCCAGCTCACGCCGCCGCCGTCGCTCAGCACCACCACGTTGCTGGCCAGCGGGCCCTGCTCGTCCACGATGTCGATGTACGGACCGGTGAGACCGGGCTGGATGTTGGAGGTGATCCCAGCGAAGCTGACGAAGCCCACCGCGTCGCTCACCTGGAACACGCCATCGACCAAGTGCTCGGTCGAGGGGGTGGGCATGTCGTTGCGCACGCCGAAGGTGGGGCTGCGCTGGGCCGCGTTGTAGAACACCAGCCCCGACGCGTAGTGCATTCGCGAGATGCGAGCGACGGGCTCGCCGCTCTCGGCGTCGACGTACACGTCCCAGCGGCCCTGCGGGCCCTCGCTCTCCACCTCCACGCGCACGACCTCGCGGTAGCGCGGCCCGCTGCTCGCATCGCCCACGGGCAGCACGAGCGGGCCCGAGACCGAGCCGGGCGTGCGTAGCGTGGAGGGGCGGAAGTCGTCGTCGATGAAGGTGCGCGCGCGCTCGCGAGCGAGCGCATCGGAGACTCGCGCGGCGGCGAGCGGCACGACGGCATGCGGCTGCGCGGTGCTGAGGATCATCACCAGGCGATCGTGGGAGAACGAGAACCCGATCTGCCCGCCCACGACCTCGCGGCCCGCCGCGCGCTGAGCGAAGCCCACGCTGCGGATCCCGGCCGACACGTGGTTGCCGACC
>JBFIJN010000662.1:0-3831 GCA_041600735.1 Nannocystaceae bacterium | reverse complement strand
GCGATCGCCTCGGCGCGGCGACGCGCCCGCGCGCGGTCGAGCTCGGCGAGCTCGTCGGTCACGGTCTCTTGCTCGCCCTCGATCGCGGCGATCCGATCGAACAGCGAGTCGCGCTCCTCCTCGGGGTCGCCCTCGGGGCGCAGCGGCACGAGCTCGGCGGTGAGGCGCTGGTGCTCCTCGGCGCGGGCCTCTTGCTGGCTGCGCAGGCTGGCCGCGCGTGACTTGGCCTGCGCGTGGCGATGCTGGGCTTCGTCGATGCGGGCGTCGGCGTGGGCGCGGCGGCGCTCGAGCGTGGCTTCGTCGTGGAGCCCGGCGCGCTCTTGCAGCGCCTCGCGGTCGAGGCCGGCCAGCGCCTGGGTGCAGGCCTCGAGCGTGGCCCGCAGCGCCGGGAGCTCGGCGGCTCGCTCGTTGCGGGCGGCCGCGAGCCGTCGCTTGCTCTCGGCCTCTTGGCGGAGGCGATCGATCACCTGCCGCTGCTGCTGGGCCGCGCGCAGCCGCTGCTGCACGGCCGCCAGATCGTCCACCCCCAGGCGCGCGAGCGCAGGCGCGACCTCCTGGGCCCAGCGCTGCTCCACCGCCTCGCTCGCCGCGCGGGCTCCCGCTTCGCCGCCGTGGACCTCGAGCTCGGTGTCGTCGCCGATGCGCAGGCGTAGCCGTCGCAGCGCCTCCACCGGCTCGCCCACGCTCAACGCTCGCGCGGGCTCGTCGTCGAGGCTCGCCGCGAGCACGAGCGATCCATTGCGTCGCACCACCAGCGAGAGCCCCACGCCGAGCCGCGCCAGCGCCACGCGCCGCTCCTCGGCCAGCGCCCGCCAGCGGTCGAGCGTGGCGGGCTCGGGCAGCGCCTCGGCGAGCAGCGCGGCCTCGTGCGCGGCGGCCTCGGCCTCGGTGGCTTCGGCCTCGGCCAGCGAGCGCTCGACCTCCACCTGCGCGGCCTCGGCGGCCTCGACCCGCTCGTGCGCCTGCTGCCAGCGTCGCAATCGCAGCGCCGCATCGTAGAGGCGTCGCTCGGCATCGGACTCGCGCCGCGCGGCCTCGGCCTGCGTGGCTTCGTGCTCGGCCGCGGCGAGGTCTTGGCCCAGGGCCTCGCGCTCCTGCTCGAGCCGCTCGAGCCGTGCCGCGAGTTGCAGCGCGTGCTCGACCCGCTGCAAGTGGGCGTGGGTGCGCTCGTGCTCGGTGCGCAGCTCGAGCCGTCGCGTCTCGAGACTCTGGCGCGCGAGCTTCCGCTGGGCCTCGCCGCCCTCCTCGATCGCTTGCACCGCGGCCTCGGCCTGCATCAGTCGCTGTGCGGCCTCTTGCTCGGCCTGTCGCGCGCGCTCGAGCGCGGCCTCGGCCGCGGGTCGCAGCCCCAGGTGGCGCTCGGCGGCCTGCTGCCACTGGCGGCGTTCGGCGAGCACGGCGCTGGCCTGCTCGAGTGCGGCGTGGGCCTGCTCGAGTGCGGCGTGGGCCTGCGCTCGCGCCTCGCCGAGCTCGAACGCGGCGCGAGCCTCTCGCAGCGCCCGCTCGGCTTCGTCCCGCGCGACGATCGCTTCGGCGCGCGCGGCCTCGAGCGCGAGCAGCTGCGTGCGCACGCCCTCGCTGTCGTGAACCCGCGCTTGCTCCTCGCGCAGCTTCGCCTCGAGGTTGTCGATCTCCTGACGCACGGGCGTGAGCGGCGAGGCCTTGCCCTTCTTGTGCTTGCCGAGCGGGGTGAAGGCCTCGTCGACCTTGCGCTGCGCCTGCTCGAGCACGTCGCGGAATTGCGGATCCTGAGCGAGCGCCTGGAGGGCCTCGGTGAGTCGCTCGCGTCCCGACTCGCTCGGGTCGTCCTCGAGGCTGCGGCCGAGCATCGAGCCCGGCACCGCCTGCGGGCCCAGCAACACCGTGGCCAAGAACGAGGTGGGAAAGCCTCGCGAGCCGCGGGCGCGGGCCTCGGCCACGCCCCAGCCGAGCACCTGTCGCAGCTTGGCGTCCACGCCGGGGCCCTTCTGATCGAGCGAGAAGCTCTCGCCGTCGTTGGACCACTCGAGCTCCGCCTGCCCGCCCTTGCCCCCGAAGGCCTTGTGCACCCGCCAGGTGCGGGGCGCCGCGCTCGAGCCGGCCTCGTCGGGGGCGACGAACACGAGGCGTACCTCGGGCGTGGCGTCGCGATGCCAGGGGCGCAGCTCCTGTGCCTCGCGGTGACCGCTGGGCAGCAGCAGCACGGCTCGGATCGCGTGGGCGAGCGTGGACTTGCCGAGATCGTTGGGCCCGTAGAGCACGTTGACGCCGGGGCCGAGCTCGACGCGGGCTTCTTCCACGCAGCCAAAGCTGCGCACGCGGAGGGAGGAGAGGCGCATGGTGGTCCTAGCCCGAGCGCACCAGCCGGTAGAGATGATAGAGGGCTCGCTGGGCGACCTGCCCCTCCTCGCCGGGATCCTGCGCGCGCGCGCGCAGGCGGGTCGCGGTCTCGGCCAGCACTGCGGGCACCCCGTCGAGCGCATCGCCGAGGTCGGTGGCATCGAGCACGAGCCCGCTGCGATCGAGCTGCAGCACGGCGGCGTGGCCGTGGCTCGACGAGGTCCCGGCGAGCACGCGCACGATCTCCTCGACCTCGTCGAGCTCGCCCGGGTGGACGCGCAAGCGCAGCACCAAGCGCAGCACGGTGCGATGCAGGTCTTCGTCTCGCAGCCGCCGCAGCGCCGGCATGTCTTCGATGACGCGCTCCTCCCAGGTGAATCGCGCCACGCGCTCGGGGCGGATCAGCGGGCGTCGACGTCGGCGCCCGAAGAACACCAGCGCCACGTGGCCCACGTCGCGCTCGCCGAAGCTCGTGGGCTCGGGCGCGCCGGGGTACACGGTGGGGTGCTCGGGCGGGTCGTACACGCGATAGGCGTGCGTGTCACCGATCGCCAGGTAGTCGAAGCCCCGCGCGGTCGCGGCCTCGCCGGCGATGGGGAAGTTGGTCTGGTGCTCGGGCATGTCGAAGGTGGACCCGTGCACCATGCCGATGCGGATCGAGGGGTCGCCCTCCTCGCGCGCGGGCAGGGCCATCGCGAGATCGAGGCCCTCGGCGCGGCTGCGGCAGGGGCGGGCGTGGAGCACCGCGTCGGGCCCGAGCGGCAGCATGAAGTCGTCGCGGTCGACCACGTGCACGTGCCCCGGCAGCGCGTGCCGGAACGGATGGTCGGGGTGATACACGGTGCCCGGGCCGAGGAAGTCGTGATTGCCGGGCAGCAGCACGATCGGGCGCGTGGGCGCGCTCTGGCGCGTGAGCTTCTCGGCCAGCGGTCGCCACCACTCCTCGTCGGGCTGAGGATCGTCGAACAGGTCACCCGCGCACAGCACCGCATCGACCTCGTTGTGCGCGGCCGAGCCGAGGATCGCATCGATCACCGACATGCGCGCGCGCATGAGCTCGAGCTGAGCCTCGGAGCCGAAGCTCGGGAATCGCCGCCCGAGGTGCCAGTCGGCGGTATGCAGCAGCTTGAGCGCCAAGTCGTCCTCCTCCTCGCTCATACGACGACGAGCTCCACGTCGAGCACCCGCGTGGTGCGAGGCACGTTGTAGCGCCGCTGGAGCGCGTTTTCTCGCCAGGTCTCGTAGTCTTCGTCCTCGCGGGCGCGCAGCCGCGCGATCTCGGCCACCGTAGCCTCACGCTCGAGCTCCAGCGAGCGCAGCTCGAGCTCTGCGCGCTCGCGCGCGGCGGCCCCGGCCGCGGCGTCGCGGCGGCGCTGCGCCTCGTCGAGCCGCTCGTTCAGCTCCGCGCGTCGCTGCTCCCACACGAGCACGCGATCGTCCATGTGACGCTCGATGCGATCGAGCGCCTCCTCGAGGCGCACGCGCTCGTGGGGCTCCACGGCCGCGCGATCG
>JBFIJN010000661.1:0-3842 GCA_041600735.1 Nannocystaceae bacterium | reverse complement strand
TGGCGTCACTCGCCTTGGCCTCGGCTCACCCTGGTCCTTGGCCGGTCGCCCCCGGGCCCGTGACCGCGATCGCGATTTTCACAGCCTGGCGGCGACCCGCAGCAGCTCGGCCACGAAGTCCTGTCGCAAGGACAGCAGCGTGGGATGACGAACTGGGCGTCGCCCCTCCACGGTGGTGAGCCAGGGTGCACGCGCGGGCGCGCCGATGAGCAGATCGGGATCGGCGATGGCCAGCGACTCGACGGGCGTGATGGGATCGGGCGTGCTCGCGCTCGCGGGGAGCGAGCGGCCTCGCGAGGGCGCCAGTGCGGGCTCGGCCTCGGCCTCGAGCACGAGGATCTCCTCGGCGGGCTCGTCGTATGCGGCGACGGGACCACCCTGCGCGGCGTGGGGCACGAGCGAGCCGGGCCAGCGCGCGGGCGCCTGAGCCTCGGCGACCGTCAGCACGGGCGCGGGCTCGATGATCGATGCCGTGTGCGGGGCAGCGGAGCTCGTGGCCGGCGGGACCGAGCCCGTGACCACCACCGTCGCGACCGCCACGCCCATGACCACCGCCGGCTTGCTGAGCCACGCCGGCCACATCGCCCCCAGCCAGCCGACGAAGAACGGCCGCCGTGCGGGCTCGCGGTGATCGGTCATCGCGTCGTCGAAGCGCTGCCGCGCGGCTCGCAAGCGGGCGTACACGGTGTTGAGGTTCACGTGCAGCTGCTCGGCGATCTCGGGGCCTCTGCGCCCTTCGAGCTCGGACAGCACGAACACCGCACACTTGTCGGCATCGAGCGAGCCGAGGAATTCATCGAGGATCGCGGCCGCCTCGCGGCGCGCCACCCCGCGCTCGGGCAGGCCCGGGCCCTCGGGCGCGGGCAGCGAAGCGTGCAGGCGGTCGCGACGACGCTGGCTGCGGCGGTACCCCGAGGCCACGCCGCGCGCGATGCCCCACAGCCAGTTCTCGAGCTTGCGGCCGCGCTCGAACTCGTCGATGCGGCGGTGCAGCACCACGAACACGTCTTGCACGGCGTCGTCGAGCTGGCTCGGCTGCACCCCGAGCTGGCGCAGCGCCCGGCGGACCATGCCCGCGTGCTGCTGGTAGAGCGCCGCAAAGGGCTCGGGAGCGCCGTGGCGGACGCCTGAGTCGAGCTCGATCTTGGGTGAGCCGTCCGCCATCGAGAGGGTCCTTGGCCGCTCGGAGTCGCTTCCGTGTGGGGCCGACGAGAAAACTAGCAAAGAGGAGTGTAGACCCGGCCTACCCAGGCCGGGGAGACGACCGCAGCGCAGCTTGGTTCCCACGGGCGGGCTTCAGGGTTTGTTCCTTGGACTAGCGCAAATAGCGCAAGGCCGTGCCCGCGCAGGCCGCGGTATGGTGTCGATCCCAAGCCATGGCTCGTGCACCGCTCGTCGATCTGCCCACTCACCGCGTCACCAATCAGGCGCCCCCGCTCCTCGACTACGACGTGATGGCGGGTGATGCCGCGCTGTGCGAGGCCGTGGTGCGAGAAGGCGCCGACTGGGCCGTCGACAAGCTCCACCGCCTCGGCCATGCGGTCGGCAGCGCGAAGTACATCGAGGCTGGCTTCCTCGCCAACGAGCACCCGCCACAGCTGCGCACCTTCGATCGCTTTGGCCAGCGCATCGACGAGGTCGAGTTCCACCCCGCCTACCACCAGCTCATGGGGCTCGGCATCGAGTACGACATGCCGAGCCTGCCGTGGGTCGAGCCGCGCGCGGGCGCCCACGTGACTCACGCCGCGATGGGGTACCTCTTGTCGCAGGCCGAGGCCGGCGTGCTGTGCCCGCAGGTGATGACCTACGCCGCCGTGCCGGCGCTGCGCCACCAACCCGAGGTGGCCGAGGTGTGGCTGCCCAAGCTGCTCGACGGTGAGTACGACTCGCGCTGCATCCCAGTGGCCGAGAAGCGCGGCGTGACCATTGGCATGGCCATGACCGAGAAGCAGGGCGGCTCGGACGTGCGCACCAACGAGACCCGCGCCACCCCGCTCGGCAAGGGCGGGCCTGGGCAGGAGTATCGACTGCGCGGCCACAAGTGGTTCTGCTCCGCGCCCATGTGCGACGCGTTCCTCACGCTCGCGCAGACCAAGGAAGGGCTGTCGTGCTTCCTCGTGCCGCGCTGGTGCCCCGACGGCACGCGCAACCGCTTCTTCATTCAGCGGCTCAAGGACAAGCTCGGCAACCGCTCCAACGCGTCGAGCGAGCTCGAGTACGACGACACGTGGGCCGTGATGGTCGGGCGCGAGGGTCGGGGCGTGCGGACGATCATCGAGATGGTGCACCACACCCGCCTCGACGCCGCGGTGGCCCCGGTTGCGCTGATGCGGCAGGCGCTGACGCAGGCGATCCACCACACGCGCCATCGCCAGGCGTTCGGCAAGCGGCTGGTGGAGCAGCCGCTGATGAAGGCCGTGCTCGCCGACCTCGCGCTCGAGGTGGAAGCTGGCGTGGCGCTCACCATGCGGGTGGCGCGGAGCTTCGACGAGGCCGACCACGATCCGACCGCGGCCAAGCTCTCGCGCCTCGCCACCGCGTTCACCAAGTACTGGACCAACAAGCGCGCCGCCGGCCACATCTACGAGGCGCTCGAGTGCCTGGGCGGAGCCGGCTTCATCGAGGAATCGATGATGCCGCGGCTGTATCGCGAGGCGCCGCTCAACAGCATCTGGGAGGGCTCGGGCAACGTGATCTGCCTCGACGTGCTGCGCGCGATCCAGCGCGACCCCGAGTGCCTGCAGGCCCTGTTCGAGCGGCTGCGCCCCGCGTGCCAGGCCGAGGCCCGCGTGGCCGACCTGGTGGCCGACGCCGGCGCGCTGCTCAAGGATCGCGACAACCTCGAGCTGCGCGCGCGCCAGCTCACCCAGAACCTCGCGCTCGCGTTCCAGGCCGCGCTGCTGCTCGAGCACGCCCCCTCGCCCGTGGCCGAGGCGTTCATCACGGCGCGCATCAGCGGCACCGGCGTGCGCGCCTACGGAGCGCTGCCGCCGGGGATCGATCTCGACCTGCTGATCGAGCGCGCTACGCCGACCTGGTCGGCGTGATCGCGCGACCGCGGCGTCGCCGACGGAGCGCGCCGAGGAGCAACAGCAGCAGCGGCCCGCCCGCGGGGGAGGGCGTGCTGCGGCAGCCGCAGCCCACGTCGTCGTCGCAGCAAGCGGCCGCGCCATCGGTGTCGCCGCTGGCCCCGGTGCCTTCACCGCTCGAGCCACCGGCCGAGCCCGCGGCCTCGTCTCCGCCGGACTCGTCCACGCCGCCCGAGCCACCGCCGGGCTCGGGCTCGGGCGCCGCGAACGACATCGGCTCGGGATCGAAGACGAGCTCGTCATCGGTCTCGGGCAGGGCGATCGGGATGTCGATGCCGAAGATCTCGTAGTCCTGCCCCAAGATCGACATGACGAGGTGCGGGCGCACGATCAGCACGGGCGCGGTCTGGAGCGAGGCGACCAGCACGCCCTCGACCGCGAGCGGGTCGGCGCCTGGCGTGGGCGTGAGCGGCGAGGGCACGCCCTCGGCATCCACGATCGCGCCGTCGTCGGGGGTGGTGGCCTCGATGCGCAGCCCGGCGAGGCGCGCCGTGATGTCGGCGGCCACCGTGACCTCGAGATTGCCCGAGGCCACGAGGATGTCGGGCACGATCGGCACCGAGGCCACGGGCACGCCGTCGGTCTGGTCGTCGATCTCCACGGGACGCTCGGGATTCCCCGGCAACAAGTACGGCGTATAGGAAGCCTCGCTGGTGATCGCGTAGTCCCACGGCCCCAGGATCTCGGACTCCCACACGAGGCCGGCCACGTCGAAGCGCACGCTGGCTTCGAGCTCGAGGCCCACGTCGATCC
>JBFIJN010000660.1:0-3847 GCA_041600735.1 Nannocystaceae bacterium | reverse complement strand
GCGTCGAATTGCGCGGTGCTGAGCTTGCCGACCTGCTCGCCGCCCTTCCACTTCACCAGCTGACCATCGCGGAGGATCCCCGCGTTGTTGACCAGTACGTCGATGCGACCGTGCTCGGCGACGACCGCCGCCACGGCGCGCTCGACCGCCTCGGCATCGCTGACATCGACCGAGGCGAAGCTCGCGGTGCCGCCCGCGTCGGTGATCGTGCGCACTAGCTCGGCTCCGGCGGACTCGGCGAGGTCCCAGCCGACGACGTGGTAGCCCGCACTGGCGAACGCCTGGGCCGTAGCGAAGCCGATGCCATTGGCGGCACCCGTGATGATTGCGACTGGTTGCTCGTTGCTCATCGTGTCGTTGCCTTCGTGTTGGGGCCCCAGGCGATCGCCGAGGCCGACCACGCATACCCGATCCCCGCCGCGACCATGACCATCAGCTGGCCCTCGCGCAGCAGCCCGCGGCGCGCCGCTTCTACGCACACCAGCGGCTGATCTTGCTGTCCCAGGTGCCCGTAGTCTTCGAGATAGAAGCTCTGGTCCTCGCGCAGCCCCAGCTCACCGAGCACGTAGCGATGGGCCGATCGCTTCATGTGCAAGATGTTGAGGAAGCCGATGTCGGCGCGCGTGGGCGCGGGGTGACCCGGCCGCGCGCTGCGGGCGAGCGCCTGGTCGACGACGGCGAGGAAGTTCTCCATCGACTTGGCGTCGAGCCGCGCGCGCATGCCCTCGGGGTCGGGCACGTCGAGCGCCCGCTGGCCCGTGCCGACCGGGTCGGCGAAGCGTGGATCGACGGTCCCGCCGCTCGGCACGATCACGTCGTGCGAGAAGCTGCCGTCGGTGATGACCGCGGTCCCGAGCACGCGGTTGTGATCGTGGTCCCTGCGCAGGATCAGCGCGCCACCGCCGGCGCTCAGGTTGATCAAGAAGCGCGCCCGCGGGTTGCCGAGATCGACGAAGTCACAGTTGCGATAACCACCGGCGATCAGCACGGTCTCGATCCCGGGCGAGCTCATGATCATCGCCCGCGCGAGCTCGATCGCGGCCATGGTGGTGCCGCAGCGCTGCTGCACGTCGATGGCCCAGGCGCGGGTGGCCCCGAGCGCGTGGGCCAGCTCGATGCCCGCCGTCCACAGCGGGTACTCCTTCCACTCCTCGGTCGTGCACAGCACCAGATCGATCTGCGCCGGATCGATGCCCGCGCGCGCGACGGCGTCTTGCGCGGCCCACAGGCCCATCTTGTTGGTGTGGTCGTCGGGCCCGGGGATCGGCTTGCGATGGATGCCGAACTTCTCGCGGATCACCGCCTCGGGGATCCCGGTGCGCGCCGCGATCTCGGCCGAGCCGATGAAGTGGGTGGGCACGTAGGCCCCCGCCGCCATGATCCCCACGTGGGTCACTGGGTCAGCCACCCGAGGATCGTCTGCTGGGCCAGCGCCTCGAAGCCGAGCTCGAGGTGGTTGATGTCGCTCAGCACCTCGATGCCGCCGATCTGGCCCAGGCCGTCGGAGGCCGCACAGGACTGCACGAACACGACCCCGTCGCTGGGCCCCGAGATCTCATTGGGGATTCCCACGATGTAGTCGGCCTGATCGGTGATCTCCCCGCACAGCAGGTAGGTCTCGATGCTGGCGGGGACCCCGGCATCGAGGATCTCGTCGACCACCGAGTGCTGCTGCACGGCATGCTCGACCCCGAGCCCGCGCGCGTAGGTGCCGGGGTACATGCTCTCGCCGTAGTAGGTCGAGAGCGTGTCGACGGTGGGGTAGGGCCCCGCCCCGCTGTTGGCGGTGAAGGTGAGATCGTAGGTCTCGATGAAGCTGGCCAGCATCTGCGCTTGACCCCGATAGTAGTAGCCGCCTCCGTGGTCGTAGATCGCATACTCGCTATAGTCGATCGTCTGGAACCCCACGATCTGCTCGTGGTGAGGGGTTGGCCCGTGACTCATGCCCGGCGGCCACGCGGTGCCGTTGTTGCCGCTGCCGTAGCGAAACCCATAGTCCATGCCCAGGTTGGGCCCGCCGATCAGGACGAGCTTGCGTATGTCATCGGCATAGGGCGTGCCCCAGGCCTCGTTCACGCTCGATGCATACATGCGCGCGGCGAACGTGCCCTTGGACCAGGCGATCACGTCGACTCGCTCGGCACAGGTTTGCTCGCGCACCACCTGGATCGCGGCGTGAACCTGCTCGGCCCACATGTAATTGTCGCCCTGCTTGTTGGGGAATGCGATCGCCACGACCGGGATGTCGGCGGCCGCGAGGCCCTGCATCAGGCCCTCGCTGGGGCAGACCATGTCACCGCAGCCATAGGGCCCCTCGACGCCGGGGTTGGCCCACGCGCGATCGGGCGGATCGTCGGCGCCGTGGACCAACAGCACCGGATTGCCGCTCGCGGTCTCCCAGCCCGGCCCAAACTGCAGCACGAAGCTCGACGGCGGCGGCTTGGGATCGAAGCCGAAGAACTCGAGCTGCTGCCCGGTCTGCTCGCTGCGCGCGTCGGGAAAGAAGGGATCCTCGGGGATGATCGGGCTGTCGATCGTCCAGCGCTCGGCGCGGACCCAGCCGTGCTCGACCTCGTCATAGCCCAGCTCGAAGCCGAGGTTGGGGACCACGCCGTCGCGACACTGCTCGCGGCCACCGGAGTCGCCGCTGCTCGAGTCGCTGGCCGTGGTCGCGCCGATCGTGGGGTCGCCCGCGGTCGTGTCGACGTGCGCGGAGTCGCCGTCGCTGGGGCCCGTGTCGACGTGGGTCTCACCCGGGCCGCTGCCGCTCGCGCCGGTCTCGCTGCTCGCGTCGCTGGCCTCGTCGGGACCGCCCGGGGTGCAGCCGGCCAGCGCCAGCGCGAGCGCCCCGGGCCACGCGAGCGCGCGTGTCTGCGAAGTGTGTCGTTGCATGTTGGTCCGATCGTCTCGCTTCACGCTTCACGCTACGGCAGGCGGGAGGAACCCGTGGAGCGCCCGCATGAACTCGTCGTGCTTCTCGATGTGCGGGCCGTGCCCGGTGTCGGCGAACACCCGCTCTTCGTAGCTCCCGCCGGCCGCGGCGTAGCGCTCGAACACCGCGCGGGTCTGCTGGACCATCGGCTGCGCCGGGAACACGTCGGCGCCGGGCCACCCGGGCACCACACCAAGCTCGCCGAGCACGCCAAAGTCGAACATCGATCGATCGGAGACGATCTGATCGTCGGCCCCCCGGATCCACAGGATCGGCGGCTTCTCGCGCAGCTGCACGAGCCCGCGCTGGTCGAGGTACTTGGGCGAGAGCGCGTTGTTCATGCCGGTCACCCCGGGGGCCACCATCGGCCAGTTGGGCGAGGACGCGGCGTCGCCGGGGTAGCTCTCGGGCCCGACCGTGATCTCGAGCATGCCCGCGAGGTAGCGCTCCTCGGCCTCGGGCTCGGGCTTGAACGGCGGCTTCCAGTAGAACGCGTTCATCACGTTGCGCGGCGAGACCGGCAGCTCGGCGCCGGTGTCCTTGGCCGCCAGCCGCTCGACGAAGACCGGGTTGGCCCCGCCCGCGCCCGAGCCCGCGAAGTCGGGGTAGCAGGGCGTTCCCTCGACGTCCTTGGTGCCGCCGAACCCGTAGGGCGATCCGGGGTTGATGAGCGCGAGCGAGGCCACGCGCGCGCCGTGGTCGATCGCGAGCTGCATGGCCACGTTGGCCCCGGCCGACCAGGCGACGACGTGGACCTTGGCGTCCTTGGCGAGGCCCAGGTCTGCGCTCGCCAGCAGCGCCGCCAGATCGTCGGAGTAGTCGCGGACCCCTCGCGTCGCATCGACGGGCTTGGCCTCGGAGCGACCATAGCCGCGCAGATCCGGCGTGATCACGAAGTAGCGCTCGGCCAGCTCG
>JBFIJN010000659.1:0-3903 GCA_041600735.1 Nannocystaceae bacterium | reverse complement strand
TGGGCTTGCTGCCGCGGGTCGTGCTGCAGCCCGACACCGGGATGATGGCGATCGGCGTGCGCAATGGTCTGTGGTTCGACTTCGCGGAGAATGGCTTCTCGGTCGAGCTCTCCCACCAGTGGCTGCAACGCGACGGGGCGGTGCAGCACGAGCTGCAGCTGACGCTGGGGCTCGACTTGGCGATGCTGGCGTTCGTGCTGGCCAATGCGAGGCTGGCGTGGCTGTGATGCAGAGGATCGCGGCTCGGACTGCGGCTCGGCTGGGGCTGGCGGCCGTGATGCTGGCGGGGCTGGGGTGTCGACCGCCGCTGCGTCGTCTCACCGAGCAGCGCCAGTACGACCAGGCGCTGTGCGCTGCGGCCCACGCCTCGCGCGACCCCGAGCGAGACCTCGCCTACGTGAGCCGGCGAATCGACGCCGACGCGCGCCCACGCCTGCATCTCCATGCCGTGCCGCGGGCCGAGCTCGTGCGCGCGCTGGGGGACGCGGGAAGCAGGCTCGCCGACGAGGCGGTGCTGGTGCGCGCCGTGATCGCGATCGACGGCGTGCAGGTGGACGACTTTGGCGTGCGCGTGGGGTTGGTGGGTCCGCAGGGGCCCGTGCTCGCCGAGCCGGCCAATGTGACGCAGCTGGCTGCGCGGACCGGTGAGACGATTCCCGCGACTGCGGTCGAGCACCACGCCGGTGGACGCGAGCTGGTGCCCGATCGCTTCCTCGAGCGCCCGTGGATGGGAATGGCCGCTGGGGCCTTCGAGGCGTCGACGCTGTTCGTGCTGCCGATCACCACCATCACCGGTCACTCGCGCATGCGTTCTCCTCGCACGATCCGCACGCCGCCCACCGAGGCGGAGGTGCTCGCGGCCGCCCCCGCGGCCTCGGCGGTGGCCGGCGAGGCCGCGCGGCTGAGCCATGTGGAGCACGATCGCGGGCAGGAGATCTCGAGCGTGTGGCTGTGGCCGCGCGTGGAGGGCGAGCTCGAGCTGGTGATCGAGTGGAGCTATGCGGCGTACGGATGCGCGGGGCGCAAGCCCGCGCTGCTGCGCCCGTCGCTGCCCCACGCCGAGGTGGGGCACACGGTGAGGCTGCCGCTGCCGCGCGGGGGCGAGCTCGAGTCGCGCATCGACGCCGCGTTTGGGGCTGGCATGCGCGAGCTGGGGCGATGAGCGCGGGGCCTCAATAGACGCACGGGTACAGCTCGCGCGCACTCTTGGCGAACGTCACGCAGCGGGAGAGGCGGCCGTAGTCGAGGAACCCGCGCTGCTTGTGCTCGGTGGCGAAGAACCACATGCAGGCCTGATCGCTGTCCTGGGTCACCGGCTGCATCGACTCGCTCACGCCACGCGGGGCGACCGCCTCGTTGATCGTGGCTGCGTCCTCGGGGAAGCTCCTACGCAGCTCCATCACGTGGTCGCACACGCTGCGCGGGCCAGGGGCGCGAAGGAAGTAGTACCAGACCGTGCCCAGCGTGGTCCCGACCACGGCGATCGCGAGCGCGGTCCCCAGGCGGCTGCGCCAGCGGTACCGGTTGATGAAGGCGGGAAGATCGTGGGGGAGCGGCTCGCTCATGGCGGCGCGCCCCGAGTCTACCGTCGCTGGAGGCCGGCCACGTGACCCTTTGACGTCGATACGGCCGGCACCGCAAGATCGACCCTTCGTGGCTGCATCAGACTCGCTAGCGCCCGACCGCGTGGCCCTGCTGCGGCGGTGGTTCGAGCAGGGGATCCCGTTCAATCGCTTCCTCGGCGTGCGGCTCCACTCGATCGAGCGGGGGCGGTGCGTGCTGCACCTGCCCTGGCGCGACGAGCTGGTCGGCGATGCCTCGCGACCCGCGGTCCACGGCGGGGTGATCTCGACCCTCATCGACACGGCCGGCGGCGGCGCGTGCTTTGCCGCGCTCGATCGGGTGGAGGACCGGCTGAGCACCGTCGATCTGCGCGTGGACTATCTGCGTCCGGGCGGGGCCGTGGAGCTGTGGTGCGAGGGCGTGGTGGTGCGCATGGGGAATCGCGTGGGCGTGGCTCGCATGACGCTGTGGTCGGGTCGGCTGCCCGGAGCGGGCGAATCCGAGCAACCGGTCGCGACCGGGCAGGCCGTGTACAACATCGTGCGTCGGGCCGAGGACTGAGCGGTCGTGCGCGAACGAGGCGCGTCTGGCCGGGGTGATCTCGCGGCGCGAGCACGATCCGCGGGGGCGCGCTGGGTCCGGCGAGGGCTCGGCGTGGCGCTCACGATCGGGGGGTGCCAGCCCGAGGCGCCGCGAGACGAGGACCCGCGGCAGGCGGGAGTGAGCGAGCCGGTCACCGCGACGGAGCTGCGGGTGCTGCATGCGGGCTGTCGCGAGGTCCGCGAAGGCCCGGTCTGCACGCTCGAGCCGGGGGACACGCAGCTGCGGCTGTGGGCCGAGGTCGACCCCGGGCTGGGGGCAACGCTGTGGATCGACGATGTGCGGATCGAGGTGGAGCCCGAGCAGGTGAACGAAGGGCTGCGCTGGCAGCTCACGCCGCCCGCGGGGGCCCAGCGACTCGAGCTGCGGGCCGACCTCGATGGCACCCCGGCTCGCTTCTCGCTGGCGCTCGAGCACCGCCCGCGACCCCGCGTCGCCGAGCTCGACCGCATCGCCGCGCGGCCGGAGCTCGAACACGCCCGACGCCAGCTCGAGGCGCGGCTACCCGAGCTCCACGGCGAAGCGCGTGCGCTCGGGTTGCTGCTGGCGGGCGATCTCGCTGCGATGATGGGCGATCTCGACGGCATGCTCGCGGGCTATACCGAGGGGGTCGAGGCGGCCTACGCGGTAGGGTGGCGGCGCGATGCGAGCACGATGGCGCAGCGCGTGACGTTCGTGTGCCTCGAGCTGCGCTACGACGAGCAGTGCGCGCGGCACTGGCTCGAGCGCGATGCGATCATTGCGGCCGCCGATCCCGAGCAGCACCTGCTGCACGCCTACTATCAGGGGCTCGCGGCGGAGCACGTGGGCGACCTGCGCTCGGCGCTCGAGGCCTACCGCAGCCAGGAGCACGACGCGCGCGCGCTCGGGCTGGCCGAGCTGGAGGCCGGGGCGCTGGCGCAGCAGCTGTTGCTGGTGGGGCGACTGGGCGCCCACGATCGGGCGCGGGCGCTGCGGGAGCGGGCCGAGGTGCTGGCCGCCTCGCTGCCCGCCCCGCTGCTGCGCAGCCAGCTGCTCAATGCGGCGGCCTGGATGTTGCTGGAGGCCCGCGGCCGTGGGCTCGACACCGAAGATCCCGTGCCCGCGCTGCTGCGTGCGCTCGAGCTGCTGGGCGAGGACACCGACGTGACGGCGGCGTCGATGCGCCAGGCGATCCTGCTCAACTTGGCCTACGCGGCGGTGCTCGAGGGGCGGGCCGAGGTCGCCCGGGCTCGGCTCGAGCCGGTCGACGAGGCGTGGCTCGATCACGAGGATCGACTGTGGTTGCTGCTGCTGCGCGCCCGGGTCGCGGGCCTGGAGGGCGATCCGGCGGGGGCACGGGGCAGCTTCGCGGCGCTGCTGAGCGAGGCCGATCGCCTGCGCGAGCCCGAGCTGCGCTGGCAGGCGCTGGTGGGTCAGGGCGAGGTGCTCGAGACGCTCGGGCGCCTCGAGCCGGCGCGGGCCAGCTATGCGGCAGCCGAGGCGTTGCTCGAGGAGCAGCTGCCTCGCGTTGCGCAGGGGGAAGGTCGCGAGCGCTTCGTGGCCGAGCGCGATCGAGGCGCGCGTCGGCTGGTGGATCTGCTGCTGCGGGAGGGTCAGCCGGCCGCGGCGCTGTGCGTGGCTCGGCTCGCGCGGACGCGACCGCTGCGTACGCTGACGCGGCAGCTTCGCGGCGCCGCGCGGGCCTCGAGCGAGCAGCTTGCGGCGCTGCAGCGCTACCGCGAGACGAGGGCGCGGCTCGAGGCGGCCTACGACGCGAGC
>JBFIJN010000658.1:0-3909 GCA_041600735.1 Nannocystaceae bacterium | reverse complement strand
GACCGCTGGTCGGGTTCTTCGCGCGACGCAATCGGAGGCTACGAGCATGAGCCGCGCGTGGACGCTGGTGCTGGGCCTCGTGCTCGCCGCGTGGGTGGGTGGATCGCTCGCGCGCGCCGAGCCACCGCCCGCAGCCGCGCCCGCGCCCGCAGCCGCACCCGCAGCGGCGCCCGCAGCCGCGCCAAAGCCCGCCGAGGAGGCCCACAACAAGGCGCCCGTGATCAGCGACGGCCCCGTCGCCGTCACCACCCGGCTCACGCCCGACCCCTCCAACGTGGGCGACCTGTTGATGCTCGAGGTGGTCGCCGCGTACCCGCGCGACGTGAGCGTGAACCTGCCCACGCGGCTCGACTTTGCCCCGCTCCACCACGTGAGCACCGAGGAGGGCGAGCCCGAGCCCACGGGTGACGGTCTGCGCAAGACGTTCCGCGTGCACCTCCAGAGCTTCGAGGTGGGGCCGGGCACGATCCCCTCGTTCCCGCTCACCTATGTCGATGGCCAGGGGGCCGTGCACACGGTGCAGCTCCCGCCGCGCGCGTTCACGGTAGAGTCGCTGCTGGCCAACGAAGACGACCCGCAGCGCCGCTCCGAAGACCCACCGATCTCGCGCGAGTACCCCGACACGCTGGCCGAGACGATCGTGTGGTCGGTGCTGGCCACGCTGCTGGTCGCGCTGCTGGGTTGGCTGGCGCTGCGGCGGCTGTGGGCGCGTGATCGCTCGGTGCCCGCGCCGCCCCCGATCCCGCCGCACGCGCTGGCCTTCGACGCGCTCGAGGAGCTCGAGCGCGGCGAGCTGCTCGCGCAGGGCCAAGTGCAGCGCTATTACGTGGAGCTCACCGAGATCGCCAAGGCCTATCTCGAGGGCCGCTTCGGCGTGGATGCGCTCGATCGCACCACCGACGAGATCCGTCGCGCGCTGCTCTCCGACGCCGAGCGCCTCGCCCCGCTGTCCTCGACCGAGGTCGTCGCCTTCCTGCAGCGCTGCGACCTCGTGAAGTTCGCCCGCTTCACCCCACCCACCGAGGAAGCCAAGGAAGCGCTCTCGAGTGTGCGCGAGATGGTGCAGTCCACGATCCCCAAGGCCGAGCCGATCGCGAAGCCCGACGCGAGCGCGGGGCCCGACGCTGGCGCCAAGCCCGACGCTGGCGCGAAATCCGATGCGGTCGCGAAATCCGATGCGGTCGCGAAGCCCGATGCGGTCGCGAAACCTGGCGCCGTTGCCAAGGCCAAGCCCGATGCCGTCGCCAAGCCCGACGCTGGCGCGAAGCCCGATGCCGTTGCGAAGCCCGATGCCGTTGCGAAGCCCGATGCCGTCGCGAAACCCGATGCGAGCCCCGATGCCGACGCGACCCCCGAGCCCGACGTGACGAGCGCTCGCGACCAGGTCACGCGGCGCGAGGCGACCACCAGGCCCGAGCTGGCTGCGACCTCCGGCGAGTTCGAGATGCCCACCCCGAGCCCGCGGCGCAGGCTGGCCGCGCCCGACCTGCTCGGGGGCGCCAAAGAGAACGCAGATCCGGACCGCATCACGATGGTCGAGGGGATCCCGATCCTCGATCTCCTGGCCAAGCCCTCCGACCCGGAGGGCGAGCGATGAAGTCCCTCGGCCCCATCCTCGGCTTCGCCGCGCTGGCCCTCGTGCTCGTGCTCGGCGGACTGGCGCTCCAGCAGGGCAGCGGCCTGCGGCATGTGCTGTGGGCCCGCCCGGGGTGGTTGTTCGCGGCGGTGCTGCCCGTGCTCGCGCTGGCGTTTCGCAGCTGGCACACCCCTCGGGCTCCCACGCTGCGCTATTCGCGCGCGCGCTCACTCAAGCGACTCTCGGGCAGCTGGGCCACGCGCCTGGTCCACCTTCCCGACGGGCTGCGTCTGGCCGCCGCCGTGCTGCTCGTGGTCGCGCTCGCGCGCCCCCAGTCCACCCGCGGCAGCGATCGCATCGAGCACGAGGGCATCGACGTCGTCATCGTGCTCGACCTCTCCGACTCGATGGAGACCCCCGACATGACGCCCAACCGGCTGGGCGCGGCGCAGGCGGTGATCGACGACTTCATCCGCCGGCGCCCTCGCGATCGCATCGGGCTGGTCGTGTTCGGCAGCACCGCATCCACGGTCGCGCCGCTGACCATGGACCACGGCGTGCTGCGCACGCTCATGCGAAGGCTGCGACTCGGCGTGATGGAGGGCAGCACCACCGCGATCGGGGCGGGCCTGGGCATGGCGCTCAACCGCCTCGACGACTCCGACGCCGACAGCAAGGTGATCGTGCTGCTCACCGACGGAGTGCACAACGCGGACGGCCTCGACCCCGACGCGGCCGCGAGCGAGGCCGCGGCGCGAGGGGTGAGCGTGTACACCGTCCTCATCGGGCGTCACGGGCTCGACGAGGGCTCGATCGACCCGGGCCGGCTCGAGCGCATCGCCAGCATCACCGGTGGGTTTGCCTATACCGCGGCCGATCGCGAGGCGCTGCGCGGGAGCTTCCAAGACCTGCTGGACAAGCTCGAGCGCTCTAGCATCGCGGGTGAGCCCGTGCGCCCGGAGCTGTTCCAGTGGCTGCTGTGGCCGGCCCTGTTGTTGCTGCTGCTCGACGTCGGGCTGCGGACCACCCGCCTGCGGAGGTTCCCATGAGCACGATCACCGCGACCGTCCTCGGCCTGCTCGCGTGGGCCGACCCCGAGGAGCTCGGCACCCTCGACGAGGTGGTGTTCGACAGCTGGGAGCACTGGCCCGTGCTGCTGGCCGTCCCGCTCGTGGCGCTCGCGTTTGCGTGGGCCGCCCGCGAGCGTCGTCGCGCGGTCCAGGCGCTGGGCAACCCGGCCCTCGTGTCGCGCCTGCTCGGCACCGTCCACCACGGCCGCCGCGTGCTCGTGGCGGTCGCGATGTCGCTGGCCGTGGCCGCGGTGGGCGTGGGCCTGCTGCGCTTGCAGTACGGCGGCACCGCCGAGGTGATCCCCGCCAGCGGTCTCGACGTGGTGATCGCCGTCGACTACAGCAAGTCGATGCTCGCGCAAGACGTGTATCCGTCGCGCAGCGAGCGACTCGAGGCCGAGCTCGGGCGCTTCCTCGACGACGCGGGCCGCCGCGGCGATCGGGTGGGCCTGGTGGTGTTCGCCGGCGCGGCGCGGGGCTTCCCCGTCACGCCCGACATGCGCCTGCTCAAGCTCTACCTGGGCGACGCCGACCCGCGCTTCGAACGCCCCGGCGGCACCGCGATGGGCAAGGCGCTGACGCGCGCGCTCACCTTCCTCGTGGACGCGCGGCGCGGCGTCGACGAGATCCCGCTCGGCGGCCAGGACGAAGACGAGGACGAGGACGAAGACGAGACCGCGGCCGCACGCGAGATCCCGCCGGCCGAGAATGCCCAAGCCATCGTGCTGCTCACCGACGGCGAGGACAACGCCAGCCGCCCGCTCGAGGTGGCCGAGGAGGCCGCGCGCCTGGGCGTGCGCGTCTACACCGTCGGCATCGGCTCCACCTCGGGCGAGCCGATCCAGTCGTTCGACGAGAACGGCAACCCCACGGGCTTCATCAAGGATCCAGAGACGGGCGAGTACCGCATGACCCGGCTCGACGAGCCGCTGCTGCAGGAGATCGCCAAGCTCACCGGCGGGCGCTACGTGAAGGTGGAGTCCGACCGCTTCAGCCTCGACGAGGTCCGCGCCGTGCTCGAGGAGCTGAGCCGCACGCAGCGCGAAGACACCATCGAGGTCCACCACGACGAGGGCTATGCGATCCCCGTGGTCGCCGGCTTGTTGCTGCTGTGCCTGTCGCTCGCGCTGCCCGATCGCCGGAGGTCCGTCTCGTGATCCCGGGGCGCATCCTCTTGGCCGCGCTGCTCGCGGGCTGGCTCGCCGACGAGCTCGCGCGACCGGACCGCGACGTGGAGGCGGGCATCGAGGCCTACGAGGCCGG
>JBFIJN010000657.1:0-3914 GCA_041600735.1 Nannocystaceae bacterium | reverse complement strand
TACCCCACCCAACCAACCAACCAACCAACCAACCGCGGCGCAAATTGGAGCAGCCGAATTGAGAGAGGCCCGAACACCTCTCGGTGCCCGGGCCTCATCGCAGCAGGATGGCTCGCAGGCTAGGCCGCCGGCTTGCCCATGCCCTGGAAGCTCCAGGTGAACGACTGCACGATTCCGTCACGCCGGTCCGGCTTCGGGAACGTGAGCCCCTCGAGCGCCGACATCACGCAGTTCTGCAGCCCCTCGGGCGCAGTCGACTTGTCGGTCAGCACGGTCATGTTGCTCAGCTTCCCAGTCTTCTTCTCGATGGTGTAGCTGATGGAAACCTCGCCCTTGAGCGTGGGGTCGGTCGCCAGAGCCGCGTCGTAGCAGGCCCTGATGTCCGAGGTCCGCGTCTCTACGAGGCTGCGGTTTTCCTTCTTGTAGGTCTCGGTGTCGCGCGCGATGAAGCTGCAACCGGCACCGAAGGCCACTAGAGAGAGTAGTGCGATGGTCTTGCGCATGGTGAGTTCTCCTTTCGGGGATCGAACCGGCGTCAGCCGCCGACTTTCTTCTCTTCGATGACCTTCTCGTTGCCCTGGTCGTCGATCTCGACCTTCTTCTGCACGACGTCCTGCTTGGTGATCGTGAACTCGACCCGGCGGTTCTGCTCGCGACCATCGTCGGTGTCGTTGCTCGCGATCGGCCGGGTCTCGCCGTAGCCCTTGGCCTTGAGCTTGGCCTTCTCGATCCCGCCCTTGCTCGTCAGATACTTCATGACGGCCTTGGCACGGCGATCGGAGAGGTTGAGGTTGTGGGAGTCGCTACCTTCGGAGCTGGCGTGACCCTCGACCAAGATCTCCTTGATCTGCGGGTTTTCCTTGATCACCTTGGCGACCTCATTGAGAAGGCTGTGCGAGACCTCGAGGATCTTCGCCGAGTCGAACTCGAACTGGACCTTCTCGTTGATGACGATCTTGTTATCTCGGACCTCAACCCGCTTCTGGGGCTCGGGCTCCGGGGCGGCGACCGCCTCGGGCTCGGGTGCGGTACCGACGATCGCCAGACCGGCGTCGTCGCTCCACATACGGGGAGCGCAGCCAGCCAACGCGAAAGAGGTGGCAAGGAGGCCCGCGGTGAACAATCCGACGGATCGGCGTGCGGGGAGACGATGTGCGTGCATTTCGATTTCCGTCCAAAAAATCGGGTGGTGGTTGGAGCGATGCGTGCGCACGCGCCAACCAAGGTGTGGGTGCGCGAACTGTAGACCCCGCGGCAAAAACGTCAACCCTTCGCCTAGGCACACGGGGATGGTGATTCGCGCGCCCAAGCTCACGGCCCTAGATGCCCCAATGGGGCATCATTGGCGGATTGCTCGCCCGGACGGGTCAGTGGCGCTAGCCTAGACAGGATGGCCTTTGGACCTCGCCTCGTCGTCAGCTCACGAATTTCGGCGTTTGCGATACTCGTGACCGTACCAGCGTTCAGTACCGCTGCCGGCGCGATGCAACCGGCGGCCGCGGAGCCGGAGAAGGTCGCCGCGGTGCCCGAACCTGGCGAGGATGCGGGGACGATCCCGAGTGAAACAGCGGAGCCCGACGCCGCGGTGCCCGAACCCGAGCGCGCGGAGCCGAGTGAATCAGCATCCGAGCCCGCGATGACGAGCGAAGATCCAGCGGCGCCCGCGACCGAGCCCAAGGCACCGGCCGTGGATCCGAACCTGCTCGACGCGGCCGAGCCCGAGTCGGTGCCGGCCGCGGTTTCACGCCCGGCCGCGCGCCGCGGCAGCTCGCCCGAGGAGCAGACCGCGGCGCTCGATGACGCCGATGCGGCGCGCTACCGACCGCCCGGGAACCCGTTGCGGCTCAACGTGGCCGGGCGCTTGATGTTCGCCAACATCAGCGGCCAGGACCGGGTCAACGGGCGCATGGGCGGCGGCTCGGTCGACGTGGGGCCCTCGTGGAACTACGTGGGGGTCTCGGGCACGGTCAGCGGCTGGGCGGGCCGGGTGCTGCTGCCGCCCAACACCGGCGCCGAGCTCAACGGACTGGTCGGCGGCGGCCTCACGCTGGGCCTGGGCCGCCTCGCGCTGCTGAGCCACGGCTTCTTGGATCTCCGGCTCGGCTACGACATCTACTACGGCGTCGTGAACCAGCGCAGCGACGCGCCGCCGATCTTGGCCTCGCAGAGCGAAGACCCGCGCGTGCTGGCCCAATTCACCCAGAACCTGCTTCCCCACGGTCCGCGTGCGCGCCTCGACATCGGCCTCACGGGCGCGGACAACCGGCGCTTCTTCCACGGATTCGGGCTCTCGATGGGGTATCAGGCGCTGCTCGGCAGCTTCCGCGGCGACCTCCCCATGACCAGCATGCTGACCATCGGCTTCAGCTACTGGATGGGCTAGACCTTGACGAGCTTCCAGCGGCCGCGCCGGAACGCGAACCACGCGATCACGGCGGCCAGCGAGTAGGCGAACGCGATCGAGAAGAACACGCCGTCGGGGCCCCACCCGGCGACGTGGGCGAGCAGATAGCCGAGCGGGAGCTCGACCACCCAGAACGCCACGATGTTGACCAGCGAGGGCGTGCGCGTGTCACCGGCTCCGTTGAATGCGTTGAGCAGCACCATCTCCCACGCGTAGAACACGTAGCCGAAGCTGATGATCATGAGGCCGCGTGCGGCCTGCTCGCGCACGATCGGATCGTGGGTGAGTAGGCCAGCGATGGCGCTGGGCCACGCGATCAGCACGATCGACACGAGCCCCAGGAAGCCCATGTTGTAGAGGCCGCTGTAGAGCACCGCCCGCTCGGCACGCGCCGGGTCGCCGGCGCCGAGGCTCTGGCCGACGAGCGTGGAGGTGGCGTTGGCAAAGCCCCACGAGGGCAGCAGGGCAAACACCACGATGCGCATCGCCACCGTGTAGCCGGCGACCACATCGGAGCCGAAGCCGGCCAAGATGCGCACGAGCCCGATCCAGCTGGCCGTGCCGATGAGGTACTGCCCGACGCCGCCGACCGAGAGCTGGAGGATGTTGCGGATGAGCGCGGGCGCGGGACGCAGTGCGTCGAGATCGAGGCGAATGCGCGGACCCACGAACAGCACGCGGATCTGGTAGAGCACGCCCACGCCGCGCCCGATCGTGGTCGCGACCGCGGCCCCGGTGACGCCGAGCTCGGGAAACGGGCCCAGCCCGAAGATCAGGCACGGATCGAGCACGAGGTTGATGCCATTGGCGAGCCACAGCGCTCGCATCGCATGGGGGGCGTCGCCCGCCCCGCGAAACACGGCATTGAGGATGAACAGCAGCATGATCACCGCGTTGGTGCCGAGCAACACCTGCGCGTAGCCGCTCCCGTGCTCGACCACCGCCGGCTCGGCGCCCATGAGCTCCAAGAGATCGGCGGCGACGAACGGCGCGGGCAGGCCGATCAGCAGCCCGAAGCCGAGCGCCAGCAGGAGCGCCTGACCGCCGACGCGGGCGGCGGCCTTGGGGTCGCCCTCACCGAAGCGCCGCGCGACCATGGCCGTGACCGGCATCGAGACGCCGATGCACAGCGCATAGACCAGCGTGACGATCGACTCGGTGAGGCCGACGGTAGCGACGGCGTCGGGGCCCAAGCTCGACACGAAGTACACGTCGACGACGGCGAAGATCGCCTCCATCGCCATCTCGAACACCATCGGGATCGCGAGCAGCGGGATCGCCTTGCGCAGCGACACGCGCCCGAAGTCGCGCTGGCTACCGCCCAGGGCCTCGCGGAGCAGGGCCCAGGCGGACTCGCGGCGGGGGGGCGGGGTCGTCGGGTCGCTCATCGGATGCGCCGCTCGAGCCGGCGCGTGGTGTCCTCTAGCACTGCCCGGTACGCGGCGGGGACGAGCTCGATCTGATGGCGCAGGTAGGGCAATAGCTCGGGATTGGTGAGCTCGCCGAGCGC
>JBFIJN010000656.1:0-3923 GCA_041600735.1 Nannocystaceae bacterium | reverse complement strand
TCGATGCCTGCGGCGGTCGTGATGCGGGCGTGCGCTTGGAGCTCGAGAGCACCCTCGACGAGATCGTGGAGGTCGATCGCCCGAAGCTGCACGGCTCGAGCGATGCCGTGCTGCGCGAGTGCCTCGAGGACGGCGTGTGGGCGATCGAGCTGTCGGGCGCCTTCAAGGATGAGTGGCGCCGCTGGGTGGTCGAGCTCCCGGCCGCCTGAGCTCGTCGAGCTGCCGCGCGGCCGAGGTGGCTACAGTAGCCACCACGTTCGAATCGTTGCCTTCGTTGGAATGATCGAACTGGGATGGTCTCGATCTTTCGCTGACATTGAAGTGAACGATTGACCATGAACAGGACACTCGCAATTCGAGGGACCCAGCTTTGCACGCATTCGCGGGTGAGCGGCTGGGTTGCTGGAGGACGAAGAAGGAGTGTCGATGACGGAAGAAACACTTCCCGGGTTCCAGGAGGAAACGATCGTACTGCGGCAGGACGCCGTGGCGAGGATCTCGGAGGGAACCCTCGACGTGTCGCTCCGCGCGCTGGCGGACGGCAGCGTGCGCGTCGGGTTCGCCGGCTCGAGCGGCTGCGTGTTGTTGCTGGTCAGCGAGGCCATCGAGCTCTACGACGGGGATCTCCTGTGCGCGGGCCGTCAGTGGTTGTCGTTCCAGGCCGGCCACGGGGGTCGACCCGGACGCCTGCTGGTCCTCGACGGTGACGGCGGCGTCCACATGGGCATCACGCTGCGCGGAACCGCGATCTCGCTCGGACGCGAGATCGGCGACGTGGTGCTGCCCTGGGACGACTCCCTGGCCGAGCTCCACCTGCAGCTGTTGATGCGCCGCGAGGGGACCTTCGTCCAGGATCTCGCGAGCGCCAGCGGGACATGGGTGGTCGTGCAGCCGGGAGAGTCGGTGCCCGCCGGTAGCATTCTCGCGATCGGTGAGCGGCTGGTAAGGGTGAGCACGGCCGCATCCGAGGTCACGATTCCCGACTACGAGATCTCCACGGCCGTGTTCAGTGCAGCCTGATCCATCGGTCTATTTGTTATGCGCCCTTGAACGCCAGCCGCGGTCGCAGCCGACGCACCACGCGCGTCAGGGTTCGCTGAGCCCGCATCACCGCACCGATGTCCTTGTACGCGCCGGGTGCCTCCTCCCGCAGTTGCTCGGCGAGGCGGTGGTCGAACCACACCCCCCGCATCTGCTCGTGCAATCGCCGGGTGGAGATCCGGTGTCGCGCCACCGAGCGCGCCATGCAGCGGCCCGCGCCATGCGAGCTCGAGCTCAGCGATCGCGAGCAACCCCGGCCCTCCACGTGGAAGCTGAGCGCGCCCATCGATCCCGGGATGATGCCCGGCTCGCCCTCCCGCGCCGAGATTGCCCCCTTGCGATGCACCCACAGCGCTTCGCCTTCGTGCAGCTCGCGGCGCACGAAGTTGTGGTGACACTCGATGAAGCGCGTCTCGTCTGCGTGCACGCCCAGCGCGTCGCGCATCACGTCACGCGCGACCTCCACCATCCGCGCGCGACTGGCCGCGGCATAGTCGAGCGCCCACTGAAGATCGTGCAGGTACGCGCGGCCCGCCTCCGAGTCGCTGGGGATCCCGCGGAGCCCGGCGCGGTCGCGGATGCCTCGCGCCTCGTGGGCCTCGCGGATCGCCTGACCCATACCGCGCGAGCCGCTGTGCACCATCAACCATAGGCGATCGTCCTCGTCCGATTGCAGCTCGATGAAGTGGTTGCCGCGACCCAGCGTGCCGAATTGCAGCGGGGCCTCGCGTGCCTTGGTGGCGGCGAGCGTGGGGTGGGCGAGCTCGCGCTCGGCGAGCGCACGAGGCAGGGGTGGCGGCGTGCTGCGTTTGTGTCGCATCACCGGGATCGCCCGGTAGAGGCCATCGAGGATCCGCGCGGCCGCGGACGCCGAGTCGAGCACGCTGGCGGGCGCCGCGAAGGCCAGCGCCGCCATGCCACAGCCGATGTCCCCACCGACCGCGGCGGGGATCAGCGTCGAGCGGGTCGCGAGCGCCACGCCGACGCACACGTCCGCGGACAAGTGCACGTCGGGCATGACCGCGACGCGGGCCACGTCGGGCCCGCGTCGGAGTCGCTCGAGGGCCTCCTGCACCTCGGCGGGGGGCGGCTCGGCCAGCCACCGATCGAGAGGAGCGAGCTCGTCGGTCATCACTCCTCCTCGCCGGCGAGCTGCATCATGGCGGTCTGCGGGACCACCATGAACTGCAGGTGAGGAGTGCGCTTGCGGTGGATCGCGGCCGCGACCTCGCTACGCAGGTGCCCGCGCGCGGCCTCGAGGCGCGCGAGCGTGGGTGCGACGGCCTCGAGATCGGGCACGACCACCGCCACGAGCAGCGCGCGGCCGCCCGGCGCCTGCTCGACCGACTGCACCCACAGGCCTTGCAGGATCGGATCCTCGAGCTCGGCGAGCGCGAGGTCGAGGCGGCGCTGGACTTGTCGGCACAATTGCCGCGCCTTGTTGTCGTTGGAATGCCTCGTGCCACGGGTGCGGCTCGAGGGTGCTTGGAAGTATAGGGTCTCGAGGGGCAGGCCGTGCTTGGGCTGCTCCCCGTGGCGAGGCTTGCGGCCGCGCCGATCGGATTTCGGGCTCATCGGATTGGTTGCTCTCACGGGCGCATCCATGAGGATGCGACCGGTCTCGGGTTGCGAAACGAGGTGAGAGCCTGACCTCCGCGGGCCGGCACACGGGCTTGGAACGCCGCTGCGGGGCTACGAGCGCGCGGAAGCGAGGCTCGACTGCGATCCGCTGATGACAAGGGGTTGCATGGTCGTCCTCACTTTCCTCGCCGCTCGCCGGGGCACCCGACGACTACGACGAAGCCCAGGGTAGGGGCAGGGTCGGGGGTTGTCAAACGAGAATGTGCTGGGGAGATCGGCCCGCTCACAACATCCCGACCTCGCGGAACCACGCCAAGCTGTCGGCCACCGTGTCTTCGAACGCGCGAAAGCGCATGCCCAGCTCTTCGCGGGCGCGGCGGTTGTCGTAGAAGCACTCGCGCATGCCGTACTCGAGCATCGGCAGCGCGAGATCGGGACGACGGCCGCGAGCGACGGCCATGTGCTGCATGGCTCGGGCGGCGGTCTTGACCACGGGCTTGGGCAGGCGCACGGCCAGCGCGCGCCGCCCGGCCGCGTGCGCGACGATCTTCACCAGCGCCTTGTTGTCGATGTTGTGGCCGCTGACCACGTAGCGACGACCGGCCTCGCCACGCTCGGCGGTGCGGACGTGGGCCTCGGCGGCGTCGCGCACGTCGACGTAGGCCACGCCGCCCGGGGTGTAGCCGGGGGCCTTGCCCTGGGCCAGCGCCAGCAGCAGCTGGCCGGAGGGCGTGGGCGTGCGATCGCCGGGGCCCATCACGTAGCCGGGACACACGATGCGCACGTCGAGACCCCACGCGGCAAAGTCCTCGGCGAGACGCATGCTGTGGTACTTGCTGCGGCTGTAGGGGAAGTCGAGATCCCAGGCTTCGTAGGGCGTGTCCTCGTTGCCGACGGTGCCCGGCGTGGGGCGGCCGAGGGCGACGATGCTGGCGGTGTAGACCACGCGGGCGCCGGCCTGCCGCGAGGCCTCGAGCACGTTGAACGTGCCGCGCAGGTTCACGTCGTACATGAGCGTGGGATCGGGCGCCCACGACTCGTAGACCGCAGCAGCGTGGAACACGGTGTCGATGCCCTCGACGGCCACGCGCGCGCGCTCGGGGTCGCGGATGTCGCCCTCGATGATCTCGAGCGGTAGACCCTTCAGGTTGTCGCGGGCCTCGCCGGGGCGCGCCCAGCCGCGCACCTTCACGCCGCGCTGCACGAGCCGCTCGACGATGTGGGCGCCCAAGAATCCCGGTGCTCCGGTCACCAGCGCGTGCTGCATGGTTCCAACTTCTACCACCGCTCGTGGGACCGCC
>JBFIJN010000655.1:0-3952 GCA_041600735.1 Nannocystaceae bacterium | reverse complement strand
GGCTGGGTGGGAGTCGGGGTCGCGAACGGGGTCGCGAGCGGGGTCGCGAGCGGGCCCGTCGTCGGCGTCGCGGGGGGGGCAATCGACTGCGGCTCGGCCTCGCGCACATCGAACACGCCGGACAGCGAAGGCCGGCGCCGAATCGTGCTGAGGTAGGCCGAGCACAGCACGGCGTAGCGCTGCGGCACCACCGAGTGGTAGCGCTCGGCGGCGACCTTCTCGAGGCAGCACTCGGGCGTGACCATCGGACGCAGGCGCCGAACGCTGCGCAGCAGCAGGCCGAGCTGGTCGTTGGGCAGATCGGGATGCACGGCGACGACGATTTCGTTGCCGTCGCGGGCCAGGGGCTCGACCCAGCGCGAGCGCTGCATGTCCTCGGGGATCTCGGTCCACGGGCGCTCGAGGCCGTTCTCGAGCAGGTCGTGGGGCGCCGCGGGGAAGCCACACGCGCGCTCGAGCAGCTCGCCCAGGGTCACGGGGTCGACGAACTCGAGCTCGAGCAAGACGGTGTCGAGGCTGCCGCCGTAGATCTGCTGGCGGCGCACCGCCTCGGCCAATTGCTCGGGGTAGAGGACCCCGTTCTCCTCGAGATAGCGGCGCAGGTGCGTCACGTTTCCCTCACCACGTAGGTTCGCGCCAGGTGGTCGTGCAGACCACGCTTCTCGCGATCGAAGGCCACCCAGACCCAGCCCATGGCACCCACCGCCAGGCCGAGGCCGTGCCCGAGCACGCGCACCGCCGCGCGAAGCGGGTGCGGGGGGCGGCCGTAGGGGTCGACCACGCGCAGCCGCAGCACGCGATGACCGAGCGTCTGTCCCGACAGCGACCAGAACAGGCCGAAATAGATCGCGCTCATCACCAGGGTGGGGGCGAAGCGGCGCGAGACCGCGATGGGATCGAGCTCGAGCATGCGCAGCAGCGCATCGATGCCGCTCGCGTCACCGAGCAGCGGGGGCGGCTCGAGCCACGCGAGCAGCAGCAGGTTGAGCAGGCCCGCGGTGCACAGCAGCACCACGCCGTCGAGCACACCGGCGAGGGCACGACGCCAGAGGCCAGCCACCCGCGCCGGGATGAGCACGCGCTCGCACTGGGTGCAGCGAGGGACCTCGGCGCCCGCGAGCGCTGGGTCCAACGCGGCGTCGCACACCGGACAAACGGTGGGGCACGAAGCCCGCCACAGACCGCGAACGCTGAAGGCGTTCGGCCCGGGCGGCCGCCGCAGACGGTCTCGGACGCCGCCAAGGAAGCCCATTCCGCGGGAGCGTATCATGGGCGCGGCCGTCTTCGCCGTGACGCGGCGGTCAGTCGTGGGGGGCCGAGAGCCGGGCCAGCCCGGCTGCGACCGCGGTGGGGGTGCGCAAGACCCAAGGACCGAGCGCGAGGGGCTGCAGCCCGGAGGCGAGCGCGAGCGCCTGCTCGCCCGCCGACAAGCCCCCCTCGGGGCCCACGAGCAGCCTGGCGCCGCTCTGGGGATCGACGCGCACGGGGGTCGCGACGCGGCGATCGGGCACGCTGGCGACGTAGCCGGGCCGCCCCTCGGTGCGCTCGAGCGCGGTGGCGAGCGAAGGCGCGTGGGTGACCGCGGGCGGGCTCGCTCGCCCGCACTGCCGCTGCGCCGCCCGCAGCGTGCCCGCGATCCGCTCGGCGCCGGGGGTGCCGCTGGGGCTGTGATCGCCCTCGACCAGCACGACCTCGGTCGCGGCCAGCTCGCTGGCGAGCGTGAGGGCCTCGAGCGTGGCGCGGGGCTCGGGGACGACCAGCACCAGCACCAACGGCATCGTGGTGACCGCGGGCCGCGGACCCTCGAGCTCGAGCACGGCGACCCGCCCCTCGGCGGCCACCAGCACCGCGTCCCAGGCCGCGCTCTCGCCATCGAGCAGCTCGACCGCCATCCCCACCCGCGCCCGGCGTGCGCGCAGCAGGTAGTGCGACTCGTCGGCGGCGAGTCGCACCCGCTGGCCCGCGGTCCAGGCCTCGGGCTGGCCCGGCGCGAACACCCGCAGCGAGCGCTCGTTCATGGCGCTCGCAGCTCGACCGCTTGCCACTCACCGTCGATCGGGCCCTCGACATCGACGGAGATCAGGCCGAGCGCCTCGTACGCGGCGCGCACCGCCGGGGCTTCTTCGATGAGGATCCCAGACAGCAGCATGCGACCGCCGGGGGCCACGAGGCCGCGCAGGCGCGGGGCGGCGGGGATGAGCACCTCGGGGCGAATGTTGGCGATCAGCAGGTCCATCGGCGGCAGGTCGATCGCCTCGGCGGTGCCGACCCACAGCTCGACGCGCTCGCGCAGCCCGTTGATCGCGGCGTTCTCCTCGGCGGTCTCGATCGCCTCGGGATCGAAGTCGAGGGCCCACAGCCGCGCACGCTCGAACAGGCGCGCGGCGGCACGCACGAGGATGCCGGAGCCGCAGCCCACGTCGATCACGGTGCCGGGGCGCAGCCCCTCGGACCACAGCCCGCACAGGCGATGGAGGCACAGCCGCGTGCTCTGGTGCAGGCCGGTGCCGAACGCCCGCCCGGGATCGAGGATCACCTCGCGTGGGGGATCGTCGGGGCGCCGCGGCACCCAGCTGGGGCGCAGCAGCAGCGCGCCCTCGCCCAGCACCTGCGGCTGATAGAAGCGCTTCCACGACTCGCGCCAGTCGTCGTCGAGGTGCACCTCGACCTCGGTGGCGACCACGAGCCCCAGCGCGGCGGCCTGCGCGGCGGCGGCCGCCACCACGGCCTCGATCCCGGGCGGCGTGGTGTAGACCCACAGCTCGGGCCGCGGCGCGCCGACGAGCGTCCCCGCGTCGCGCCGCTCCACCCCGCCCACGCGCGCATCTGCGGTGAGCAGCAGGCCCAGCGTATCGAGCCGATCGACGACGTCGTGCTCGAGCGCCTCGTCTCGCTCGCCGCACAGGTGGATGCGGACGGTTGCCCAGGGCTCGGCGGGCTGCGGCATGGGGCTCAGCCCGCGCAGCGCAGCTGGGCGGCGAGCCACTGCCGCTCTTGATCGAGATCGCGGTAGCTCGCGGCGCTGATCGGACCGGAGTACTGGGCGATCTCGGCCTCCACCTCGCGCAGGCGGGTGCGGGTGGGCTCGACCTCGATCTCCTCGGGGGCCAGCGCGCGCTCGCACAAGAGCACCACGCGGCCCTCTTCGGTCACCTCGAGGAAGCCCGAGCCGACCGCCAAGCGGACGGACTCGTTGCCCTCGCGAAAGCGAACCACGCCCGGCTTGACCGCGGTGATCAGCTGCGCGTGCTCGGGCAGCACGCCGAGCTCACCCAAGAGGCCCGGGATCTCCACGCCAGACACATCGATGCCTTGGCGCTTGGGACCCCGCGGGGTCAGGATGTCGAGCTTCATGCGATCGGCCATGGCGGGGGGTTCCTCTGGCTAGCCCTTGGCGGCGAGCTCTTTCTTGGCGAGCTCTTCTTCGGCGATCTTCTTGGCCTTCTCCACGGCCTCCGAGGTCCCGCCCACGAAGCGGAACGCTTCCTCGGGGAGGTCGTCGTGCTTGCCGTCGAGGATCTCCTTGAACGAAGACACGGTGTCGGCGAGCTCGACGAACTTGCCCGGCATGCCCGTGAACTGCTCGGCGACGTGGAAGGCCTGCGACAAGAACTGCTGGATCTTGCGGGCGCGGGCCACGGTGAGCTTGTCCTCCTCGGAGAGCTCGTCCATGCCGAGGATCTTGATGATGTCCTGCAGCTCCTTGTACTTCTGGAGGGTCTGCTGGACGCCGCGAGCCACGGCGTAGTGCTCCTCGCCGACCACCTCGGGAGTGAGGATGGTGGAGGTCGAGTCGAGCGGATCCACCGCGGGGTAGATCCCGATCTCGGTCAGACCACGCGAGAGCACCGTGGTGGCGTCGAGGTGGGCGAACGTCGTGTGCGGGGCGGGGTAGGTGATGTCGTCGGCCGGCACGTAGAACGCCTGCAGCGACGTGATGGACCGGCCCGCC
>JBFIJN010000654.1:0-4014 GCA_041600735.1 Nannocystaceae bacterium | reverse complement strand
TCGCGCAGCTCCAGCTCGCGCAGCCGTGAGCCCGTCCACTCGAGCTGGGCGGGCGTCGCGTCCATGAGGTGGAAGCCACCGATCGCCGCGCGCACGGGCGCGTCGCGAATGCGGGCACGCGCGTAGCCGAGGTCGTTGACGATCCCCGAGTGCCCGCAGCCCGAGAGCACGACGAGTCCCTCGTCGGTGTCGATCACCAGCGCTTGATCCTCGGGCAGCGTGTCCTCGACCCAGCCGTCGGCGGACTCGATCTTGCGCGTGCCGCTCCAGTTGCGCTCGGGATGCACGCGCGGCACCGGGCCGGTGACCCACACGCCGGGGGCGAGCTCGAAGGGCTGCTCGTGCTCCACGAACACGCCGCCGCTGGCCTCGAACCGCGGTCGCATTCGGATCATCGCGTTGAGCTCGCGCGTGCCCTCGCCGCGACGCCGCGGGGCGAACACGCCGGCGCCGACGTGCACGGTGGCCAGCGCGCCCGGTGCCTCGTCGGCCACCGCGCGGCGCAGCGTCATCAGCCCGCCCACGTGATCATCGTGGTGGTGGCTGAGCACCACCGTGGGGACGGTGGCGAGCTCGATCCCCAGCGCTCTAGCGTTGTGCAGCACCGTGTCTGGCTTGGCCCCGGTGTCGAACAAGATCTGCTGACCATCGGCCGTCACGAGCGCCGCGAATCCCCACTCGCCCTCGCCGACGGGCGCGCGTGTGGTCGAGAGCACCGTGATTTCCAGCGAGCGCACGCGATGGGCCGACGCCGTGGCCGCGAGCTCGGGGCGCGCGGGCTCCGAGATCGGGGCGGCGTCGGCCTCGGGCCGCCGCCCGGCCGTGACGCCGTGGCTCGCCCCGCTCGGCGAAGTTGGGCGACAGGCGGCGAAGAGCCCGGTCAGCACCACCGCGCGGATCCTCGCTGAGCCCGGCATCGCGGCGATCATAGCGTGGGGCCTATGCTTGGGGCGGCATGTCCACGTCCTCGCGTCGGGTCCTCTTGCTGATCGGCAGCCTGCCCGGCCTGCTGTTCGTGCTGGCCACCATCTACATGCTGGGGATGGAGCACCTCGAGCACGATCCGCGCACGTTCTCGGAGTCGTTCGCGTGGGCGTCGGAGACGCTGTCCTCCACCGGCTATGGTCATGACTCGCACTGGGAGCACCCCGCGATGGTGGCGCTGGCGACCACCGTCCAGTTCCTCGGGATGTCGGTGGCCTTCCTCGTGTTCCCGCTGCTGGTCATGCCCTACTTCGAGCAGCGCTTCGAGGGACGCCTGCCTCGCACCGCGCCGCGCCTGCGCGACTACATCTTGATCTACCGCTGGAGCCCCGCCGTCGAGTCGCTGCTCGACGAGCTCGAGCGCGCCAAGGTGCCCACGCTGCTGTTCGAGGAGGAGGAGGCGGTGGCCCGGCGCCTGCGCGACCGCGGGCTCCCGGTGGTCTATGGCGTGCTCGAGGACGACGACTTCGACCCGCAGCTGCTGCTGCGCGCGCGCGCCATCGTGGCCAACGGGAGCGACCCCGCCAACGGCTCGATGGTGCTCGTGGCGCGGCAGCTCGGCTACGAGGGCGACATCGTGGCGCTGGTCGACGAGCCCCTGCATCGGCGTCCGATGATGCTGCAGGGCGCGACCGCGGTGTACACCCCGGGCCACGTGCAGGCGGCGGCGCTGGCCGGGCTGGCCCACGGGCGCGCGACCTCGCGCCTCATCGGTATCCAGCACCTGGGCGGCAAGCTCGAGACCGGAGAGCTACGGGTGCATCGCGACAGCGTGCTGGTCGGCCAGACGGTCGCCGCCGCCGACATTCGCCGTCGCACCGGGGCCACCGTGGTCGGGCAGTGGCAAGGCGGCGAGTTCAGTGCTCGCGTGCCCGGCTCGGCGGTGCTCGAGGCCGGCGCGATCTTGATGGCGGTCGGGAGCACGGGCGCGCTGCAGCGGCTGGGCGAGCTGGTCAAGCCGCTCTCGGTGCAGGGGCCGTTCTTGGTGCTGGGCTACGGCGCGGTGGGTCGCAAGGTCGTGCAGTTCCTGCAAGATGCCGGGGAGACCACGGTCGTCATCGATCGCGTCGCGGCCGAGGGCGTCGACGTGGTCGGCGATGCGCTCGATCCCGTGGTGCTGCGCAGCGCCGGGCTCTACGAGGCGCGCGCGGCGATCCTCGCGGTGGCCGACGACAGCACCAACCTCTTCACCACCGCGATCGTCCGCGATCTCGTGCCCGAGATTCCCATCATCGCGCGCGTGGCCCACGTCGATCACGTGGAGCGCTTCCATCGCGCCGGGGCCGACTTTGCGCTCTCGCTCGGGCAGGTGGCCGGCGAGATCCTGGCGGCCAAGCTGCTCGGCGATGACTGGATCTCGCTCGAGGCGCGGCTCAAGCTGGTCCACGTGGACTCCGCGGGCCTCGCGGGGCACAAGCTCTCGGAGTCGCGGGTGGGCGCCAAGACGGGGTGCTCGGTGGTCGCGGTCACGCGCGCCGATGAAGTGATCGTCGACTTCTCCGAGGACTTCGTGCCCAAGGCTGGCGATCGCGTCTACCTGTGCGGCAGCGAGGACGACATCACTCGCTACTACGACGCGTTCCCGGGCGCGCGCGCGGCCGGGTGAGCCTCGCGATCCGCGGGGTGGTCAGCCGCGGGTCAGGCGATCGAGCTCCTCCTCGGTGAGCCCGAGCTCGCGCCCCAGCGCCCGCCAGCGCGCACGCACCTCGTCGGCCCGCGTCGCGGCGTCGACCGTGCTCGCGAGCCGACGGATCAGCTCGTGACGCTGCGGTCGCGCCAGCCCGCGGAGCTGTCGCTCGACCGCATCGTGCTCGTGGGGCAGCTGCGCCTCGGCCACGAGCTGCGTGCGGTGCTCGTGGGTGGTGGGGAGCCCGTGCGCGAAGCTCTCGATCAACCCCACGTCCTCGGGCAGCGCCGGGCCGCCGCCGCCGAGCACGTACCCCAGCGTCGCCACCGCGGTCTGCGCGGCCGTGTGCTGGGCGGCGCTCCACGCTTCGCGCCAGAACTCGAGCTGCATCGGCTCCACGCCGAGCCGCGCCCCGATGCGCCCGAGCGCCTCGACCTCGGCCTCCACGCGCTCCCCGTCGAGCACGGCGATGAGCCAGGCATCCTCGAGGATCTGGCGGTGGCTCTCGGGTGGCGGGAGCGGAAGGTCCCCGAGCAGCGCCTCCAGCTGCCCCGGCTCGCTGATGATGCTCATCCACTTCGCGTAGGCATCTTCGTCGACCTCTTCGTCGACGAGGGTCATCAAGTGCTCGCACTCCTCCCCCGACATCACGCGGTCGGCGTGGGCCATCAGCCCCGAAGCAACGAGGGTCCACTGGGTGGTCAGCGAGAGCGCCATGGGGCGATCGTACTGCAAACGCCGCCCCATCACGGGGCCCGCCGGGCCGGCGCGTGCGCTAAGCTGCCCGAGATGTGTGAGCATGTCGGCTCCATCGTGGCCTGCCCCCACGATTGCCGAGGAGGGGCGCAGCCGTGATCACGGGGGTGTTCCTGGGTCTGCCGATCTGGAACCGGGCCGACTGGAGCGGTGAGCTGTACCCCGCGGGTACCCCCGCCCAGGAGCGCTTGGCCGCGTATGCGCGGGTGTTCAACGCGGTCGAGGGCAACACGACCTTCTACGCGACCCCTCCCGCCTCCACGATCGCGCGCTGGGCTGCCCAGACGGGGCCCGGCTTTCGCTTTTGCTTCAAGCTGCCACGCACCGTCACGCACGAGCGCATGCTGGTCAACGCGGCGCGCGAGGCCGAGGCCTTCATGTCGGTGATCGAGCCGCTGGGCTCGCGCCTCGGCCCCGTGCTCGTGCAGCTGCCCCCGCGCTTTGGCCCCGCGCGCTTGCCCGTGCTCGAGGACTTCCTGCTCGCGCTGCCGCCCGTGGCTTCTTATGCGGTGGAGGTGCGCCACCCGCAGCTGTTCGAGGGCAGCCCCGCGCTCGAGCTCGATGCGATGCTCGCCGAGCTCGGCATCGACCGGGTCATTCTCGATACCCGCGGGGTGCACGAGGCCTCCGGCTCCGACGCGGCGCTG
>JBFIJN010000653.1:0-4023 GCA_041600735.1 Nannocystaceae bacterium | reverse complement strand
GAACGGCGCGACGTCGGTGGCGACCATGTCGTCGAGCTGCTCGTCGCCCGACTTGAGCCCCATCTGGACCGCGGCGCCCTGGGCCACGGCCTCGTCGGGGGAGAGCGTGCGCAGGGCCGGACGGCCGAACAGCGACTCGGCCAGCTCGACCACCATCGGCATGCGCGTCGCTCCGCCCACCAGCACCACCTCGTCGATGTCGTCGGGCGAGACCCCGGCGTCTCGCAGCGCGCGGCGGATCGGCGGGTGCATGCGCTGCACGATCGGCTGCCACAGCGCGCACGCCTCCTCGCGGGTGATCTGCAGGTGGAGCGGCTCGACCTCGACCCCGCGCTCGCGCGATCCCCACAGCCCGCGCGACCCCTCGGGTCGCTGCACCTCGATGGTGACGCGCTCGAGCCGCGAGAGCTGGCACTTGGCCAGCTCGCAGGCCTCCCAGAAGCGGGCCTTGCCCTTGCGCGTGAGCCGAGGATCGAGGCCAAAGCGCGCGAGCGCCTGCTCGGCCAGCGCATCGACCAGCAGCTCCACGAAATCCTCGCCCCCCAGCAGCGCATCGCCGGCGGAGGCCTGGATCTCGATCACGCCCTCCATGATCTCCAGCACGCTCACATCGAAGGTGCCGCCGCCGAGGTCGAGCACGGCGATCCGACACTCGCGATCGCGGTGATGCAGCCCGTAGGCCAGCGCCGCCGCGGTGGGCTCGTTGATCAGCCGCTCGACCGGAAGCCCGGCAATCTCGCAGGCGTCGCGGGTGGCCCGGCGCTGCAGCTCGCCAAAGTAGGCCGGCACCGTCACCACCGCCTCGTCGACCGGCGCGCCCAGGGCGTCCTCGGCATCGCGGGCGAGGTGCCGCAGCACGAGCGCCGAGAGCTCCTCGGGGCGAAAGCGGTGACCGCCGTAGCGGAACTCGCGATCCGTCCCCATGTCGCGCTTGAAGTTGCGGAACGTGCGTTCGGGGTGGGTCAGGGCCCGCGCCCGCGCCGGCGCCCCCACCAGGATCGCGCCGTCCTCGTCGATGCTGACGGCGCTCGGGGTCTGCCGCTCCCCCAGCCCGTTGGGCAGGATCTCCGCTCGCCCGTTGCGAAGCACGCTCACGAGCGAGTAGGTCGTCCCCAGATCGATGCCGATGTGTACGCCCACGGCCACGACCGAGCGTAGCACTGCCCCCTCACCCGCGGTCGCCGCTTCCCCGCGCGCGGGGGCTTGCCAAGCTTCTTCGGGTGGTCTAGGGATCGCCCCTCACCCGATACCTCCTTGCTCCCGCCCTGCGCGGGGGCCCAACCCGTCCGAAAGGAGTGCCCATGGCCCAAGCAATCGCCAAGGGCGTCGTGCTCTCGGTGTCTTCCAAGCAAGGCACACAGCGCGAATACGAGTCCGTCACAATTCTACGCCCGGCAACGAGCAAGCCGGAGATCGCCGCGCTCATCGAGCGCATGCAAGGCGTCTTCGTCGAGTTCGGCTCGCGCCTCATCAAGATCGACAGCTGGGGTACGCGTATCCTGGCGTTCCCGATCAAGCACGAGCGCAAGGGGATCTACCTCTATTGGCGCTACCTTGGTGGCTCCGACATCGTGGCCGAGTTCGAGCGCCTGATGGGGCTGTTCGACAAGGTCTTGCGCTTCTACACCATCAAGATCGACGTCGACGTCGACCCCGAGGCTCGACCCAGCGAGGTCACCGAAGAGCTGCTCGAGGCCGCCTCCGACCCGGGTCCCGATCCGGAGGAGCTGGCGCGCAAGGCCGCCGAGGAGGCCGCAAAGCGGGCCGCCGAGGAAGCGCTGCACAAGCGTGAGCGCGAGCGCGACAACGACTACGGCGACTACGGCGGCGACGACGACGACGACGACGACGATGAGGAGGAAGACTAATGGACGACGACATGCGTGACCGGGACCGTGGGGATCGCGGCGACCGCGGCGACCGCGGCGAGCGAGGCGAGCGAGGCGGACGTGATGGCGCGAGCAGTCGCCGCAAGCGCTTCGCCATGGTCGCCGACCGGAACCTGGTGCTGGATTACAAGAATCCCCAGCTCCTCAAGAACTTCCTCTCAGACCGCGGCAAGATCGTGCCTGCTCGCATCTCCGGGCTCACCGCACGGCAGCAGCGGCAGCTCACCAAGGCGATCAAGCGCGCGCGCATGCTGGCCTTGCTGCCCTACACCTCGTAGGGAAAGGACGCGTCGTCATGATCAGCGTCATCCTCAAGAAGGACGTCGACAACCTCGGTAGCGCTGGTGAGATCGTCAAGGTCCGCCCGGGCTACGGCCGCAACTTCCTCATTCCCCGCGGCTTGGCGCTCCTGGCCACCCGCGGCAACGTCGCGCAGCACGAGCACCACCGGCGCTCGATCGAGGCCGAGATGGCCCGCATGCGCGCGCAGCAGCAGAAGCTGGCCGACCAGCTCAAGACCACCTCGGTGTCCATCGCCCGCAAGGCGGGCAAGGACAACAAGCTGTTCGGCTCCGTGTCCTCGCGCGACATCGTCGAGGCGCTCGCCATGCAGAACATCGAGATCGACCGCCGCGCGGTGCAGCTCCCGGATCCGATCCGCGAGACCGGTACCGTCGAGGTGATCGTCCGCTTCAACGTGGACATCCAGGTCGCCCTCAAGGTGAACGTGGTCGGGATCTAGTCTTTGCCCCCGCAGCCAACCGGCTGCGGGCGGGCATCATGGTGCCCCCCTCAAAGGGGGGCTCTAGCAACGCTCGGCGGTGAAGAGCTGAGGGTTGCCAGGAGGGCCGGTCGGAAGCGACCGGCCTTTTTCGCGTCTGGTGTTCGATGCGTGGGGTGGACCCCCGATCCGAGCGGCGGAAATCGTCGGGGAACGCTGATTTTGGCCCTCCAGGGCTCGACCGGGGATGTAGGCTAGTGTGAGCGTGGAAGAGACCCGTCGAGGACTGCTGGCGTTGGTGATGGTGTCGATGGCGGTTGGCTGCTATCGCGGCGGGCCCCAGCTGGCGGGCGAAGACGAGACCGCGGGCGACGACGCGGGCACGACCGACGGCGCCGAGTCGGGCGACGACGCGCAGGCCGACATCCCCCTGCAGGGGCTGCATCGCCTCAACCGGCTCGAGTACGACAACACCGTGCGCGACCTCGTCGGCACCGCGCTGCGCCCCGCGGCTGCGTTTGGCCCCGATCCCGAGGCCAACGGCTTCGACAACATGGCCGATCAGCTCGGGCTCTCTCCCGTGCTGCTCGACGGCTACGCCACCGCTGCGCGCCAGGTCGTGGCCGATGCGCTCGACGTGCGCCCCGCATTCCTCGTGCGCTTCACCTCCGAAGCGCTGAACGTTCCCGGCGGCTACCCGGTGGGCAACCTGTGGGCGCTGTCGGGCGCGGCCGCCAGCGTCGAGATCGACGTGCCGCAGGATGCCGACCACGAGCTCGTGCTGACCGCGGGCGCGAGCACGATCGGCCCCGCGCCCGAGCCCACCGTCGCGCTCGAGGTCGACGGCGCCGTGATCGCCAGCTTCACCGTGCAGGGCGGCGGTGCGACCCCGCAAGACCACGTGATTCCGCTGGCCCTCACCGCGGGCGTGCACAGCGTTCGCGTGGTGCCCACCAACTTCATCAACGACCCGGTGGCGAACACGAGCAACAACGTGCTCGTCGCCTCGCTGTCGGCGCGCACGGTGGAGACCGTCCCCGGCCCCGGCCGCAGCCTGATCTACGTGTGCGAGCCCGCCGAGGCCGACACCGTGCTGCTCTCGCAGGGCTGCTACGCGGCGATCATCACCCACTTCGCCTACCGCGCGTGGCGACGGCCGCTCACCGGCGACGAAGAGACCGCGCTCGTGCAGCTGTGGGCCACCACCCGCGCCAACGGCGAGTCCGACGACGACGCGCTGCGCATCGTGCTGCGTGCGGTGATGACCTCGCCCAAGTTCTTCTATCGCGCCCGCACCAGCGCCGACGACGATGATCCCGAGTGGCTCGACGACTACGTGCTCGCGAGTCGCCTCTCCTACTTCTTGTGGAGCTCGATGCCCGATGAGCGCCTGTTCGAGGCGGCCGAGGACGG
>JBFIJN010000652.1:0-4036 GCA_041600735.1 Nannocystaceae bacterium | reverse complement strand
TGACCTCGCCCAGCCCGCTGCTGGCGGGTGCTTCGGGTGAGCTCTCGCTCACGATCCTCGACACGCCAGCCCGCGTGGCGCCGCTGTCGGTGCGGCTGCACTCCGAGGAGGTGAGCCTGCCGGAGACGCGGCTCGATGATGCAGATGTGGTGGATCCGCAGGCTTCGCAGCCGCGCATCCGAGCGCGCTACGTGGCCCCCAGCGCGGCCGGTCGCTACGAGGTGGAGGGCCTGGTCGAGTACGTCACCTGCGAGGTCGAGCGCTGTCGCCCGCGTCGCGCCCACGTGGTGTGGGTAGTCGAGGTGCTGGCCCCCAGGCCCGCGCCCTCGGAGTAGCTAGTCCTTGCCGTCCTTGGGCCCACGCAGCAGCCGCTCGCGCACGCGCAGGTGCTGGCGGTGCTTGTAGCGCTCGTGCGAGCGCTCGCCTTGCTCGTTGGCCTCGGAGCGCTTGCGGTCGACCACCTGGAACTCGGTCAGCACGAACACCACGCTGCCGGGCGGTGCGAGGTGAGCGTCGGGCGTGTCGGCCAGGAGTCGATCGACGCGCACGGGCAGGTCGGCGATGAAGTTCAGCACCTGGTAGCCCTTGCCCGAGAACTCGTTGCCCGGCGGGCGCCCATCCCCGGTGTCGACGATCACGGGTCGATACTTGCTGGCGCGACGTTCGAACTGGGCGAGATCGACCAGCGTGTTGTCCGTCTGGCCGGGCACCACGTAGTTGAACGGGATGAAGCGCCGCAGCATCAAGTTGAGCGTGGGCAAGATGTCGGCCTCGCGCTCCACGATCAAGCGGAAGCGCAGGCGATCGAACACGCGCGCCGCATTGGTGTCGCGCTTGACCAGCAGCTTGGTGACCAGCGACTCCTTGGTCTTGCGCGACCACGCGAACTCGGCCACGGGCACGCCAGAGCTACGCAGCTGCTCGAACAGCCCGGCCACGCTGCGCTCGACCGCGCCAAACAGCACGCCGTCGGCGATCGGCAGCACGGTGCGGAGCTCGCGAGCGTCGAGGTGATAGATGATGTGCATCACCTTCAGCAGCACGCACGCGTGACGCTGATGCTTGCTGCGCGCGGAGGCGATGGCCGGCAGCGCGAGCGCGGGGAGCTCGTTGGCCACCACCGGATCGATGCGCAGGTGCAGCGGGCCCGCGAGATACTCCACCGCTTCCTCACGCAGGGCCTCGAGGCGCTGCAGATCACCGGGATCGTCGGGCTCGAAGCCGTTGACCCGCAGCAGTCGCAGCACGTCTTCCTCGCCGCGCAGGGCCAGGCGATGCCAGTCGATCACCGAGTCGCCCCGCAGCAGCAGGTGGAGCTCGTGAAAGTCCTGCTGGTTGAAGCGGCTGAGCGTGCGGCCGGTACGCGCGGCCTCGTCCTCTTCCTCGATGAGGAACGCACCCGTGATGCGCTTGCGAGAACTGGTCACGGGTTGGGCCGGGGAAGGGGACCGGGCCGGCCCAGGATACCAGTGGCGGGTGGGGCGGGCCCTGCAGAGGGCGGCTCGGCCGCGGGAAGCCCGAGGGCTCGAGGGCGACGGAGCCGGGCGGCGGGACGCAAGGGCTAGGAAAGCCGCCGGGTGAAGCGGAGGGTCCCGACGAGGAGACCTACCGTAACGAGGGCAGCGCAGAGGTTTCCGAGGTAGTAGGCGGTCATTTTCGAGGACTCTGGGGGCTTTGGGTGGCTGCTCGGTCCGTCCGAGACTCCGGTCCTACATCGTGGGATACAGGGTGAACTGTGGTTCGATGTAGGTGTGTGTACGGAGATGCTAAGGGACTATGGACCGACGGCCAAATAAGGTCGCCAAAGGCCGGTCGGAGCGCCTCGCCAGACGCGGGGCCGTCCTTAACACATTCCCTGACGCGTTGAAAACCCCCCTGGACCCGGGTACGGATTCGCCGCGGTACAAAGTTCTTCGCCCTTGGCGCCGCCGAATTCGTGCTTGGAGAGGCTCGCCGGGGCTCGATTTGGGACACGATCCCCGAGCAGATCGGTGGGGGAGGGTGGGGGCGTGGAGCCGATTCGACGAGCCTGGTAGCTTGCCGACGATGTCGGATGAAGCGGGCGATGGTGCCGAGTCGGGAGACGATGCCCCACGCGAGAAGGGGCGGCGGTTTCAGCGGCTAGGCGAGCAGCTCACCGGGTTGCTGGATCCGGAGTCTGCGTTTCGGCGCGGCTCCGGGATCGTCACCGGGGTCACGCAGGCCACCAAGGAGGAGTTCATTCGCATCGTCTCGGCGGAGATGCGCAACTTCCTCGATGGGATGGATGCGGCCGATCTCCTCCAGCAGGTGATCGCAGGGCTCGTCATCGATGTGAGCATGCAGGTCCGCTTCTCCCGCGATGGCGACGGGCCTGCACAGCCCGAGATCACCCGGCAAGAAGCGAAGATCCGCCGCAGCGACGATGAGGTCGGCGGCGCCGCGGAGCCGCGGCCGAGCCCTCCGACGGCTCCACCACCCAAGAAATAGGGCGGCTCGAGGCCCGCTCGGCTAGCTCGGCTCGCCGTCCTCGGCGCCCGGCGGCACGATCGGGATCCCTTCGGGCAGGTCCTCCTCGGCCTCTTCCTTCTTGGCCTTGTCCTTCTCGACGAGGCCGATGCGGGTGGCCACATAGCGACCGAGCTCGGCGCCGAGCTTGTAGCCGAAGCCGGTGATGATGGCCCGTAGGATGAGCGGCATGTAGCGTGTCTCCGGGGCCCGGGAGATCCGGGCTCGTCCGATCATGACACGCGAGACGCCGCCGTTCATGCGCGGGGGTGGCGGACCGCCTCGGGGGAGCACTCGGGCTCGCAACTTTTTTGGCGACCCTTGACCAATGGTGCAGTATTGCAGTACACGTGTTCAGTATCGAGCGCCCCGTGCGCTAGGTCTTCTCTTCTTCTCCTGAACATACGTCTGGGCGCAACGCCCGCTCACCCCACCCTCGCCCCTCCGGCGCCCGGTCGACCGATCTCCATCACCCCGGAGATCGCCCCTCACCCCGTCGACCAAGGAGAATCGCTCGTGCGACCTGCCCTCACCCAAAGGCAACGCCAAGCGCTGCAATACATCAGCGATTGTCTCTCCGATCGCGGATACCCGCCCACCCTCCGCGAGATCGGGGAGCACATGGGCATCCGCTCGACCAACGGCGTGAACGATCACCTCAAGGCGCTCGAGCGCAAGGGCTACCTCATGCGCGAGGAGCTCAAGAGCCGAGCCCTGCGCCCGCTGGGCGACGTCGAGGAGCCGCAGTCCACCCGCGCGCCCGCCTCCGAGTCCACCGACAACCGGCGCGGCGACGAGATGGAGATCGCGATCCTGGGCCGCGTGGCCGCGGGCGAGCCGATCCTCGCCGAGGAGAACGTGATCGATCGCGTGGTGGTCGACCGCTACTTCCTCGGGGCCGTGAAGGCCAAGGAAGTGTTCGGCCTCGTGGTGCGCGGCGAGAGCATGATCGACGCCGGCATCTTCAACGGCGACTACATCTTCGTACGCAAGCAGAACACCGCGTCCGAGGGCGAGATCGTGGTCGTGATGATCGAGGGCGAAGCGACCTGCAAGCGCTTCTATCACGAGGGCGATCGCGTGCGCCTCGAGCCCGCGAACTCGACCATGAACCCGATCTACGTGCACCGCGACGACTTCCGCTCCGTCGACGTGCTCGGCAAGGTCGTCGGCGTCTACCGCCGACTTCACTAGCCTGGCCCCCCGCATAGGGGGTGGCTGTACGGTGCAACCGGGGGCCCCCAAGGGGGCCTTTTGGTTGGGGTGATTGCGGGGGGGGCGGACTTGCGTGCGGTCTTGGTTGAGGGGCGCTCTTCGTAGGGTGCTCTTCGTGAGGCGCTCTTCGTAGGGCGCTCTTCGTAGGGCGCTCTTCGTGAGGCGCTCTTCGTAGGGCGTTCTTCGTGAGGCGCTCTTCGTAGGGCGCTCTTCGTGAGGCGCTCTTCTTAGGGCGGTCTCGTGGGGCGTTCTTAGTAGGGCGTTCTTCGTGGGGCGGTCTTCGTGGGGTGGTCTTCGTGGGGCGGTCTTCGTGGGGGCGTTGGGGGCGTTGTTG
>JBFIJN010000651.1:0-4036 GCA_041600735.1 Nannocystaceae bacterium | reverse complement strand
GCCCACGCGCACGCCAGCGCGGGCCGGCACGAGACCGCGATGCCGCTGTTCGAGCAGGCCCAGCGGACCTTCGAGGGCGATCCATCGCTGCGCTCCCACGACTACTACTCGGAGCTCCAGCTCCGCTACGGCGAGAGCCTCCTCGCGCTGGGTCGCGAGCGGGAAGCCACCGGGCCACTGCGGGCCGCCGAGCGCGGGTGGGCGGAGCGCGGCGACAATCCCGAGCGGCTGGCGATCACGCGCTGGGCCCTGGGGCGAGCGTCGTGTGTGGACGGCACGGGTCCCGACTACGCCCGGCAGGCGCTTGCCTACTTTGGATCCGTCGAGACGGCGGGCGCCGTGCAGATGCGGTCGATGATCACCGCGTGGCTCGAGCATCCCTGTCCTCGAGCCGAAGGCCAACAGCCCGCACGAGAACGACTCGACGGCCCGCAATGTTCGGGCGTCTTCGCGCGGTGTCCCAAGTGAAGGGTCGCCAAGACGGCGACCGAGTAGACCCAACATCGGGCCAGGGCGGCCCTTGGAGAGGCGATGAGCAGATGGCAGATCCAATCGTAGTTACGATCCTCGCAACGATCGACAGCGTAGTCCGGCTCGCGTCGGAGGACCTCGGCCAAGACTCCGTGGGCTTGGTCCTCGAGCTCCCCGAGGGCTCGCCGGCCACGGTCCAGGTGCGGCTTCGCGGCAAGGACCCCGAGAGTCATCGTCGCATCACGAAGGTGCGGTCCGTCCCCACGCCGGATCTCGGCAGCGGGCCGTGGACCTCCTGGCCCTTGGAGGCTGGTGTGTACGTATCGCCGCTGTTCTCGCTCGGTGACGAGATCCGCATCGAGATCGACAACTCCGCCCAGGCCCCCACCGTGCCGCAGGGCGGCGGCCACTTCCACGTGGTCGAGGAAGGCGGCGGCTTCGTGCTGGTCGCGGCCGACGACGCTGGCGTCGACGACGTGCAGCAAGCAGCGCCGCTGTCATGAACGAGGCCGCGATGCGGGACCGCTCGTCGCGAGCGGACGGTGCGGAGGTCATGCGCCTGCGCACCGAAGACGGTGCTCCCATCCGGGGGCACGCCTTGCTCATCGGAGCCCCGCTGGCCGGGCTCCGCGGCGTGCCCGAGTGCTTGGCGGCCGTGCGCGGGTGGCTCGAAGCGCGCGGCTTCGTTGGCGTGGGGGAGATCGCAACCTCCGACGCCGCCAGCATCGAAGGCCAGTGGAGCGCGCTGCTCGACGCGGTCGGCCCCGGCGACTGGGTGCTCGTGTACTACGCCGGGCACGGCATGCAGGTCCTGCCCGGCGCGGATCTCCATCCCCAGCCGCTGGCCGCGCTGCTGCCGATCGATGCGTTCGAATCCCAGGTGGTGATCGCCGGAGACACGTGGATGACCTGGATGCGGGCCTTGTCGAAGAAGGCTGCCGCCCACCACCGCGACGGCCCCGGCGTGACGCTCGTGCTCGATTGTTGCCACGCCTTGGCCTTGATGGAGCGCTGGCCCGAGGCCGAGGCCCGTGCCGCGCTCATGAAGCGGGTCCGCGAGAGCTTGGCCGCCCGCAGGCATCGCGACGCGAGCGACCCCCTCCCCGGGGTGGTGCGCGTGCTCGCGACCGGGCACGACGATCGTGCCGACGTCGGCGAGCTGACCTCCGGCCTGGTTCGGTTGCTGACCCAGCATCCCGACGAGCCGTGGTGGGCGCTGATGGATCGCCTGCGCGCAGGCTGGGCGAAGGCCCAGCAGCACCCTGGCGTCACGGGGCCGAGCGACCGCATTCCGCTGTCGACCGAGCGATTCGAGCGGCCGACGGGGCTCGTCCCGTGCATTCGGCGGGAAGGCGAGTGGAGGATGGAGCACGCGGGTGTCATGGGATGGACCTCGCATCGGCGCGTGGCGCTGACCCCATCGCTGCACTTGCCCGCGCAGGCCTGGGCCGAGCTCGACGCCGACGGCGAGCGCCTGCGGCTGTTCGAGCCCAGCGGCGGGGGGTCCAAGTCTCTGGGGGAGTTCGCGTGGTCGTGGGCCGCGCCCCAGGGGCGGCGCGCGGTGGTGGTCGTGGATGGTAGCGAGCGCGAGCGCAGCGAGCTTGCGCGTCGCCTTCAGCCACTCACGTGGATGGTCTACGAGCAGACGCCGCTCGGTAAGGTGGAGGATGTCGCCGGGCTCGTGCGCTTCACCGCGAATGGGGGAGCGGTCGAGATCCGTGATCGGTGGGGGGACTTGGTCGCGAGCACCTCGCGGGTGGACGAAGGGACGTGGGCGGCGTGGATCGACCGATTGCTCGCACTCGATGACTGGCTTGCCGTGGCCGAGCGCGGCTCCCCGTGGCCTCAGGACGCGATCAGCCTGCGGTGGGGGACGTGGGGTGAGGGCGGTGAGCGGAGCGAGTGGGCTGGCGAAGGAGCAACCGTCGCGGCCGGATCACCGCTGTGGGTCGAGGTCGCGGCCGAGCCGTGGGTGCGAGCGCATGTGTCGGTGTTTAGGATCCGGGCCGATCGGGCCGTGGACTGGGTGACCGCCCATGCGCATGGGGGGCTGCCGCTGGTGGGGGAGTCTGCGGCGGTGATCGGGACGAGGAGGGATCCGCTGCGGTTCGAGCTGGGGGGGTCGGTGGTTGGGGAGGGGTTGAGGACGGAGATGCTGGTGGCATTGGTGTGCGATCGGCCTGTGCCGCTCTCGGTGTTGGCGCGGGGGCCGGTGGGCTCGCCGTCGATGCGGCCGCGGGGGGTGTATCGAGGGGGGCGTGAGGAGGGGATCAAGGTTGGGATGCTGACGCTTGGGTATCGCATCTGTGGGGGTTGTGCGGGGTTCGAAATGGCCCCGTAGGCTCCCCTGCCGCTGCGAGCCTTGCTCCCCAAGCCCGCTCGCTATGCTCCGCAGCAAAGGGTGCAACTTCGCTGGTGCATCACCAGGCCGCTACGAAGGTCTCATGGGCGAGATCTTCGCCGAGCGTTCCACGGCCGTGCTGCTGGCGATCGGCTTCGGCTCGAACGTGGCCGCCATCGATCGTGTCGCGTACGGGACGAGAGCCGGATGCGGGCCGATCTGGTACGCTCCCAGCAGGTGACGCGGAAGCGCCAATCGCGGGAATGTGAGAACTGCAACCGGCGCTTCCTGCCAATGGGTAGCCGGCAAAACTGGTGTCCTCGGTGCCGAACCGTCGAGTGCCGGACTTGTCGGATGAAGTTCAGGGCCAGCCCAAGCAAGATCCAGTCTGGGACGGTGGTCTACTGCAGTCGGCCGTGTTTGTACGCAGGGCGCGAGTTTCGCACTGGGCGAATGTGTACCGGCTGCGGCTCCGAGTTCATCTCGAGGTCGGGGCGCAGAACCGTATGCGACGCATGCTGCACCGTCTCTTGCGAGGTCTGCGGCGCCAAAAGGCGCGTCAAGCCGAGCAAGGTCGCCTCAGCTCGCTTCTGCGGGGGTGTGTGCAAAGCCAAAGCGGAGTCGAGCTTCGTGTTCTCGAAGCAGGATATTGTGCTGATCAAGCAAAACTATCCTCTCAAGATGTCGGCGAAGCAGCTTGCCGAGGAACTCGGGGCTCCGGTTCTAGCGGTCCGGCGTACGATATCCAAACTTGACCTCCCAGCGTGTCCAATAACGCTACGCAATGAGAGAAGTGGAGAGAGCCGTCTCCTGTGGACAAAGGAACGAGTGGCGTCCCGTGTGGTGAAGCTATACGAGCAGGGCGAGGCCAACTCGGCGTTGGCCCAACAGCGTCATCGGCCCGTGTACATGGCAGCCCTTCATCGCTTTGGATCGTGGCGTGCCGCCGTAGAACTTCACCGCTGGCGAGAATGAACCCGGTTTCGCTGGCGAGAACGGACCCCCCCAATGAGCGCCTCGGCCTGAGCGCTGAAGAGCTCGCTGACCGAGGACCGACCCGGTACCAGCCGGTGCCGCCCCGGGCGTTGGAACCCAAGGGAGTGGTGCGGGCAGCCTGGGCAGCGAAACGGGTGACGCTTTGGTCGAATGACCCGCAAGCGGCCGTGCCGGATCTGTCGACGGTGGTTTCTCCCGCACCGCCGAGCGGGTGAGCGACAGCAGGTG
>JBFIJN010000650.1:0-4052 GCA_041600735.1 Nannocystaceae bacterium | reverse complement strand
GGGCTGCTGTTCGACGTGCCTGCCGATACGCAGCTACTCGAGCATCGCGCGAGCCTGCTCGACGCGGTGATGGCCGATGCGGCCGATCTGCGGGTGCGGCTGGGCGCGGCGGATCGCGTGCGGCTCGACGAGCACCTCGGGCACCTCGACGAGATCCAGCGACGCCTCGAGCTGTCGGTCGCCGCGTGCGACGACCCCGGTGCGCCGGGGAATTCGAGCGATCTGGTGGCCAAGACCGACATCATGGCGCAGCTGCTCGCGCGCGGGCTGCTGTGTGGGCTCACGCGGGTGTTCAGCTTCATGCTCACCTCGCCGGCGACCACCCACGTGTTCTCGAACGTGGGCGCGCCCGATGGGATGCACAAGACCTGTCACGACGGGCTGTGGGAGCAGGTTCGGGCGATCACCACGTATCAGATGCAGGCGTTCGCGCGCTTCCTCGACGTGATGCAGGCGACGGTAGATCCCACCGGCGTGACGCTGCTCGATCGCATGCTGGTGTTCGCCACCTCGGAGTACGGCGAAGGCTGGCAGCACGGCAACAAGGAGCACCCGGTGATCTTCGCCGGGCGTGCGTGCGGGGCCATCAACCCCAACGTGCACGAGCGCGTGCCCGACGGGAACCTCAGCCTGGCCCACGTAACACTGTTGCGAGCGCTGGGGATCCCGACGCCGAGCTACGGGTTCAACGGCGGCGAGACGACCGAGCACCTCGGCGGCATCTTGGTGTAGCGCGGACCTCGGGATGGTTCGCGCGGGCGGGCACGACTACAATCGTGCTCGCCACCATGACTACGCTTCGCTCGCTTCCAACGCTCGTGTCCCTCGCGCTCCTCTCACTGACGGCGTGCCAGAAGACGGTGGGCGAGTCGGTGCGCCCCGGTGAGAAGACGGGCGCGCAGGCGCTGGGCGAGACTGCGCCCGCGTTCGATTGCTCCGCGGTCGCGCCCGCGGCCGAGCCGTTGGTGGTGGACTGGGCCGACCACGATCGCGTCGACCTCGGCATCACGCTTCAGCAGGGCGGCGTGGCGGTCGTGCACTACGGCTGCGACGGGCTCTCGCTGCTCAAGCACTGCTCGATCGAGGGCGACTACCGCTACGCGGGCTCGCAGCTGCTGCTGGGGGTGGTCGAGCTCGAGACCGCCGATGCGGTGCAGGCCTCGCTGCCCGTGCAGGGGGCGAAGTTCTCGGCCGAGGTGTCGGGCGATTCCAAGATCGACATCGCGACCGCGATCATCGGCCGGCTCGGCACGCTGGTGGCGGGGCCCGCTCGCACCGAGCTGAAGGGCGAGTGCGACGGCGCCACTCACTACGTGCGCTCGGCCTACGTCGGCGCGTTCTCGATGGCGACCGGCACCAAGGGCAAGGCCGAGGTTGCCGCCGAGATCTTCAAGGCGGGGGCCTCGGCGGGGAGCTCGAGCTCGCGCACGGCCCTCACCCGAGACGGCGACCTGGCGGCGTGCGAGTCCCACGACCCCGACAGCGACAAGCCGCCCGGCAAGTGCCGCTCGGCGGTGCGCGTGGAGCTGTACCCGATCAACGAGGGCGCGGCGGAAGGCCCACCCCCGAAGGCCGAGGAGGGCCTGACCAACACGTGTGCGGAGGGCTTCGTGCCCGCGGCCGGGGGCAAGTGCGCGCGCAAGGACTCTGGGGTTGCGTACCGCTGCAATCGCAACGATGCGGAGGACTGCAAGGCCCAGTGCGAGAACGGGAACGCGGACAGCTGCTACAACGCGGGGCTCGGCCCGCTCTCTCGCGTGCCGGTGGCCCCCAACGCTCCCGAGTACGCGGCACGCCAGCAAGAAGACCGCCCGTACTACGAGAAGGCGTGCGAGGGCGGGGTGGGGCTCGCTTGCAACACGCTCGGCCTGATGCACGCGAGCAAGAGCGCCGGGATGCACGATCCTGGCAAGGCCAAGGCGTACCTCGAGAAGGCGTGCAACGAGCTGTTCCTCGCGGCCGCGTGCCTGCACCTCGCCAACGAGCTGCTCGAGGGCAAGCCGCCGGTCCGCAAGGATCCCAAGCGCGCACTGGAGCTGGTTTCGCGCGCGTGCGATCTCGGGAGCAGCAACGGCTGCGTGAGGCAGGGCGAGTGGCAGATCACGGGTCACAAGGGCGTGCCCAAGAATCCCGGCGAGGGGTCGAAGGCGCTCGAGGCCGCGTGCAACCAGGGCAAGGACCGCTACGCCTGCGAGACGCTCTCGGAGATCTACCGCACCGGTAAGGGTCTGCCGGTCGACAAGGATGCCGCGACTCGCCTCATCAACCGTGCCTGCGTGATGGGCTCGGCAAACCCGCTCTGCAAGAAGTAGTGCGAGCCACGGTGACACACCCACGCGAAATACGAGCCGGCGGGGCAGGGGTAGCCCTGCTCGCGTGGGTGCTCGGCGCCTGCGGAGGCGACGATGCGCCGGCCGACCCGGGCACGAGCAGCATCGCGACCACCCTGGGGAGCGGCACCGATTCAGCCGGGTCGGGCAGCGAGGGCGACTCCGCCGACGAGACCGCCTCGCCACCCCCGGACTGCGCCGCGAACGAGGTCGTGTGCGGCAGCGTGTGCGCCGACCTCGACGCCGATCCGAGCAACTGCGGGCAGTGTGGCCGCAGCTGCGTGATCCCGCAGGCGGCGGCCGCCTGCGTGGCGGGTGAGTGCGCGATGGCCGGCTGCGAGCCCGGCTACAGCGATTGCGACGGGATGGTCGTGACTGGCTGCGAGACGCCGCTCGACTGCCAAGCGGGCTCGCCGTGCGAGACCACGTGTGGCTCGCAGGGCACGGTGGACTGCACCGATGCGTGCGCGTCGGCGGGTGAGCCCGTGTGCCTGACTCCGGTCGAGACCTGCAACGTGCAAGACGACGATTGCGATGGCGCGTGCGACCAAGGTCCGCTGCTGGGCTGTCGCGTGAGCGTGCATCGCTCCAACAGCCCCACGCTCGGCCACTTCTATACGACTGATCTCGCCGAGGCGCAGAGCGGCGATCTCAACCTCGAGTCCCAGGACTACTTCTATCTCTACGCCGACGTTGAGGGCCTGCAGCCGTTGTTTCGCTGCATCAAGGCCAACGGCAAGCGCTGGATGACCACGTCGACCGATTGCGAGGGCACGGCCGCCCCCGAGCTCACGATGGGCTTCATCTCACCCGATGCGCGCTGCGGCTCCACCCCGCTCTATCGCCTGCGCAACGTGCCTCCCGATGCGCACTTCTATACGACCAGCGCGCCCGAGCGCGACAACGCGGTCAACAACCTGGGCTTCGCCGACGAGGGGATCGCCGGCTACATCTGGTCGGGCCCGTAGCGAGGTCGCTAGGCGAGCAGATCGCTACGCCGGCAGGTCGACGGCGATCAGCTCGAGCGGACCCTCGGTGCTGGCGCTGAGCGAGTAGCCAGTGCGCGACGGGAGCAGCTCGCTGTCGCCCGGCCGCAGCGGCCGCGCGGGCTCGCCCTCGCCGAGCTGGAGCTCGCCCGCGCCCGAGACCACGACCAGCCGTCGATCCCAGGCGCCATGCGCCTCCACCGGAGTGCGGCGGCCGGCCGCGACGGTGAGCGCCCACATCGACGCGGGCGGCGTGGTGTCGAGGCGCCGCTGGCTGCCCCACGGCAGCGTCTGGGTGCGATGGCCGGAGGCCTCGGGGCGGTCTCGCGCCTCGAGCTGCTCCACGATCTTCTTCACGTCTTGGCTGCGCTCGCGCGACGTGACGAGCACGGCATCTTCGGTCTCCACGACCACGAGGTCGCGCGCGCCCACGACCGCGACCAGGCGGTGCTGCGCGTGCACATGGCTGTTGCTGCACTCGAGCATCATCACGTCACCCAGCGCGCTGTTGCCCGCCGCGTCGTGCTTGCTGACGTCGTGCACGGCGGACCACGAGCCCACGTCGTTCCAGCCCACGTCCATGGGCACCACCACCGCGCGAGTCGTCTTCTCCATCACCGCGTAGTCGATGGAATCGGAGGGGCACGCGGCGAACGCATCGCCGTCGACGTGGACGAGCGCGCCGTCGGTCGCCTCGGCGGCGGACAGCGCCCGCTCGCAGGCCTCGACCATCTCG
>JBFIJN010000649.1:0-4074 GCA_041600735.1 Nannocystaceae bacterium | reverse complement strand
GAGCTCGGCGCTGCTCGGCGGTCCGTGCTCGCGCGGCACGGGGGCAAAGCGATGCGCGAGAAAGGGCGCGCGCTCGATCAGCAGCGCCTGGATGCGCGCCAGCACCTCCGGCGCCTGCACGGGGGCGGGGCGCTGCCCCGGGGCTACGCTGGGAAGCGGGCGCAGGTGCTCCACCAGCCCCACCAGATCCAGCATGCAGCCGCCGCTCGCCTCGATCAGCGGCTCGACCAGCGGCTGGGCCCACGCCGCCAGCACGCGTACCCCGGTGGCCGCGAAGATCGAGCGTACCGCGTCGTCGCACGCGTGCACGTGCGCGCCGAGGGGAGGGGTGGCGGCGCCGAGCGGGCCCAGCCGATCGTGCTGATCGGGAAACACCGCCGCTCGGCAGATCCGCTGCACTACCGCGCGCGGCAGGGCAGGGGCGTGGGCCGCGTAGTAGCGCAGCGCCCCGGCGAGCCCCTCGGCATCGCGCAGCAGCGGCAGCGGTCCCGAGGCGATCGCGCGGCCGTCGAGCTGGGGCGACAGCTCCGAGAGATCCGCGGCCAGCGTGTCGGCATCGGCGCGGACGAGCCGCGCATCGAGCTCGAGCTCGGCGATCACTCCCCGGGTCAGCGACGTGGCGTCGACGAAGCGGCGCCGCGGCCAGTCGGCATAGATCGCGCGCAGCTCGGGGTCGGCGGCCAACGAGAGCGCGTCGAGCCGCGCGGGGCGGCCTTGGTCGTCGAGGAACGCGGGCACCTCGGCCACGCGCGCGCGCAGGCGCGGGTCGATCCCGTCACGCTCGGCTCGCAGCACCTGCAGCACCGCGGTCACCGACGCCGTCGTGGGCTCGATGCGAAGCGGTGCCTCGGCCTCGGGAGCGAGCGCGTCGACGATCGCCGACAGCCCCACCACCTCGCCCCCCATCGCGTGGACGTGGCGCCGTGCCAGCACCCGCGGGTGCAAGAACGCGACCGCGGGCAGCAGCGCCGCGATCGCAGGCGACGCGGGCAGGCGCACCGCGCCGTCGCCCCGCAGCACGTGCGGCACGCCGGCGGTGTCGGGCCAGATCGGCAGCTCCGCCAGCGCTCGATGGGTACGCTCCGTCAGCTCGTCGCGCACGACGTCGAGGAATGCGTGCACGCGCTCGAGCTCGTCGGCGTCGAGGTCGGCCGCGCGAGCGCGCAGATCGGCGACGAACGACGCGAGCGAGAGCAGCGGGACTCTCGCGTTGCGCAGCAGTGCCTGCGCCGGATCGTCGTCGTCGCTCGCATCGATCGCGCAGACCGGTCGCGTGTCGCCGTAGTACTTCAGCAGCTCATCCGCGAGCGGGCTCGGTTGATGGCGAAGCACACCGCCGCGATCGCCCGCACTGGCCGCAGCGCGGTGCCAGCGGCCATCCTGGGCCAAGAACAGCGGCAGTCGGACCGCGCGGCGCTGCAGGGGCGCGGGCGCATCGGCGAGCAACGCCAGGGCCGCGCGCAGGCGCTCGGGCGTGCCGGGAAATCCCGCGGGATCGAGCGCCTCCACCGGTCCCGGCTGTGCGCCGAGCCGCGCCTCGAGGTCCTCCAGCAGCTCGCGCACGCCGAGGCACGGCACGCCAAGCCGCTCGAGGAACGCCGTCGCGGTCGCGCGGCTTGGGGCTTCGGGATCGACGGCCGCGTCGTGCTCCGGGTGCACGAACGCGCGGAGCCCCGCGTAGACCGCTCGCAGGGCCGGCTCGGCGCGCGCGATCGCAGGCCCGGGCCGGTACAGCCGCCCGCGCTCCGAGAGCACGAGCGGCAGGGCCCGCAGCCTCCGCAAGGTCGCGAGGTCCGCCAGCCTGCGCGGGCCCGCACCGCCGCGTCCCATCAGCGTCGCGTCGAGCAGCTCGTAGCACCCGAGCATCAGCGCGGCGGAGGGCTCGCGCAGGAACCTCGGCGCGGTCGGATCTTCGCAGCTCGCCCCCTCGGCCAGGGCACCCAGGGAGCGCTCGAGCCCCTCGACCAGATCGCTCACCGTGTAGCGGACGGCGCCCAGGGCCAGCGCGACCTCGAGCGCGCGAGCCTGGAGCGTGCGGCTCACCACGTGCCGCAGACCCTGCGAGGTATGGACCGGCTCGCCTTCGAACAGCGCGACCAGCTCGTCGTCCATGCACCGCGTGGTCGCGGGCGGCTGGAGCGTGCCGTCTTCGCACGGCACGATCGGCAGCGTGGCGAATGCACGCCGCAGCCCCGGCACCATCGCGGCGAACAGCGGCGAGCCGAGCTCGGCCCGCAGCGGCAGCACGCCCAACAAGCCCTCGGCTACGCGCATGGCGGTGGGCGGGTCGTGGCCTGCGGTCAGCGTCGTGGCGAGGCACGCGAGGCCCTCGGGCACCTTGCTCGTGATCCAAGCGTTCCAGGGCGAGTCCTGGGTGATGCGCTCGCGGTCCACCGGCACGTCGAAGTGCCCCTGCACGAAGAAGCGCAGCCCCGAGCGCTCCTCGGTGGGCAAGTAGCTATAGATGGTCGGCGTGTCGGCCTCGAGCGCGCGCGGGATCCCGTCTTCGTCGACGCGCACCCCGACCATCACGCGCGTGCGGTCGGCCCGGCCTGGCGCGCGCTGGCCTCCTTCATAGACGTGCTCGGCGTCGTGGACCGCGTAGCCGCGCACCCACCCGTCGGGCTGCTGATGGATCCGCGAGATCCCGCGCTCGTCGGGGGCGAGCTCGTGCACCGCGTGCCGCGTGACGCCGCCGCGCTCGTCCACCAGCTCGAGCTCGAGCACGTCGATGCGGCGCAGCGTGAACAGCACGATCGCATCGAGGGCCCGCGCCTTGCGGAACAGCGCGGCCGCGGAGCGCTGGGGGTCGGCGGGGTCGCGCAGCGGCAGCACCAACACCGTCCCGTCGGGTGGGACGTCGGCGGGCCGCGCCGCGAGCGACTTTGGGATCGACACATCGGCGATCTCGAAGCGATAGATGTCGGAGTAGATCTGCGGGCGGTCGGTGACCTCGTAGACCGACTTGAAGCCGACGCCGAAGAAGCCGATCTGTTGCTTGCGCTTGGTGGTCTGTCCGATCGACGTGACCCCGACCACGTCGCGGGTATCGAACAGCTGCCCGTCGTGCCACAGCACGATGCGGCGCGGCCCAAAGCGCAGGCGAAAGCAGCGTGCGCCCGCGTCCTCCGCGTTCTGCAGCAGCTCCACCAAGAAGTGCCCCGGGTCGGTATAGACGCGCTTGGACAGCAGCTCCTCCGCGTTGGACTGCGACACCGCCTTGGGGGCCCGTCCCAGGATCTCGAGGGTGCGCTGCGCCAGCGTGTGCAGCAGCACCTCGAGCCCGCTCGCGGTCGCAGCCCCGTGGGCGGCGGCGACCTGGCGCAGCGCCGCGACCCCCGGCGCGGACACCTGCGCCAAGCGGTCCACCGTGACCTCCTCGACTCTCCCCTCGCGCAGCGCCGCGGCGCAGCGCTCGGTGAGCGCCTGCACGTGCGCATCGCGGGCCTCGACGAAGTTGTGCTTGAGCGCGCGATCGACCAGGCACATCACCGACACCTGCGCCAGCGTCACGCGCTCGAGCACCGCGAGCAGGGTGGCCTGCAGCTCCGGCCCCTGAGTCCCGCGGAACGTGCCATCCCCCACGAGTGCTCGCAGCACGCGATCGACGGCGGTGTCGGGCTGCTCGAGCAGCAGCTCCGCGAGCCACTGCTGCTCGGGCGAGCCCGCCAGCCAGCTGCGCTCGAGCAGCGTCCGCGTCAACCACGCGAGCGGGGCATGGTCGCGCAGCGCCGCGCAGTCGTGCAGCAGCGCGCGCGGGTCCTCCGCGCGTGCGAGCGCCTCGCCGAGCCACTGGAGCTGCTCGTCGAGCGGAAGGGCAGCGAGCTGCGGCGAGGAATCGGCCATCCGGACGCGATGGCATCGTACGACGTCTGCCGTCCTCGGTCGTGGGTGGTACCGCGCGAGCGCTCGAGCAGCGGGTGCCCGTGCGCGCTACGATCCCGCACCCGTGGGCTACCTGCTCGGCATCGTCTCGCTCGTCGCGCTCGTTCAAGGCGCGGCCTGGCTCGGCCCTCGTCGTGGTCCGCCGCGTCCGCGACGTGGGCTCTTGCTCGCGGTCCTCGGCGTGCTCGG
>JBFIJN010000648.1:0-4075 GCA_041600735.1 Nannocystaceae bacterium | reverse complement strand
GAACGGGAACACCGCCCCCGTCCCGCAGCCCGGCGTTGCTCGTCAGTCACTGGTGCCCGACCAACTCCCTCCTCGCGCCTTGGTCTGCGGGACGCTGACGGCGTTCCCGCCCGCGCGACAATGAGGGACACCCCCTAGGCCATCTTGTCGAGGTAGGTCGGCAACATCTCGCGCCAGGTCGGCCAGTCGTGGTCGTACTTGGTGCCCCACAGATCCACGCGGTTGGGCACGCCCTTGCTGCCGAGGACATTGGCCGCGCGCCACGACTCACCCGGCGCCTCCCAGCGCCCCTCGCCGGTCGCGAGCAGGATGAAGCGCTCGCGCAGCTTGGCCAGGTGGGCACCATCGCTCATGTACGGCAAGAAGTGCAGCGGCGAGGCGTGGTGGAAGTCTTCGGTGTGCTGGCCCGTCATCCAGCGCGACAGATCGTACGTGCCGCTCATGCAGATCGCCGACTTGAACACGTCGGGGTGGCGGCAGATCGCGGCGAGTGCATTGAACGCCCCGATCGACGCGCCGGCCGTGATCACCTCGACGTTGGGCACGCGGCAGTCGTGGCGGATCGCCGGCACGAGCTCGTTGATCACGAACGCATCGAAGGCGTTCTGAATGCGCGCGCGGAAGGCCCCGGAGCTCTCGCCGTCGGTCCAGATCCGGCCGGCCACGCTGTCGCAGGTGAACACCTTGATGCGACCCGCCTCGATCAGCGGCATGAGCACCTTGATCATCAGGAAGCGCTCGGACTCCTCGGCGTCGCCGCCCGCGGTGGGGAACAGCAGCACGGGCGTACCAAAGTGCCCCCAGCGCGCGACGAGGACCTCGGTGTTGAGGCGGGGCGAGAACCAGCGGGTGGTGAGCTTCACGGCGCCAGACCGTGACAGGGAGGGCCCGACAAGTCCAGATGCGGCCGCAGATTGTTCCTCACGGTGCCCGCCCGCGGGCTAGCGCAGCTCGAACACGTAGTCGCGATCGTAGGTGCGCACGAACAGCTCGCCGTCCTTCTCGACGAGCTCGTCGGGCCCGCTCGCCACGGGCACCCGCTGCACGGTGGCCCCGGTCTTCATGTCGATCACGAACAGGAAGTCGGGCTCGGCGGTGTAGCCATAGCCGCTGATGATCCAGCCGTCGTGGATCACGAACTCATGGCTGTTGCACACGAGCGGATCGCTCTGCCACAGCAGCGTGCCGCTGCGCAGCTCGATCGCGGTGATGAAGGCATTGAGCCCGCCCGACTCGCTGGCGTAGTGGAGGTTGGAGGTGCAGACGTAGAGCACCCCCAGGTGGGCCTCGGCCCAGCGCACATCCATTGCGCGACCGTAGGCCGAGAAATCGAGCGCACCAAAGCTATCGCCGAGGTCGTCGTAGGCCACCACCCGAGTGAGGCCGGGCCCGTAGATCGCCACGGTCGCGTCGGTGCTGCGGATCGCCTTGGCAATCCCGTGGCCCGCGAACGTGACCGGGATGGCGGGCGGCAAGGGGTCGCCCGGGCCCCGGTGCAGGCGCGGGGGCGCAGGAAACGGTGTCGAGGCGGGACGCGGCGGGAGCGCGTAGATCGGCAGCGTGAGCCGGTTGGCGAGGAACCAGGCGTCGACGTCGATGATGGCGTTGCGCTTGCTCGAGCGCTTCACCAGCTTGGGCTGCGGGCCCTGGTGCGCGAGCGGGGCCTCGGCGTTCAGCGTGTACGCGAAGGGTGGCGCGGGCAGGACCCGCAGCTCGGGCTCTTCGCGCGACATCGGGGCGGGCTCGGTCGGGGTGGTGGGCGCGGTCATTCCACGCTCGAGCGCCGCCGCCTCGCGCTCGAGCGCGGCCGCCTTGCGGTCGAGCTCCGCGAGTGCCTCGGCCTTGCGCTCGAGCTCGAGCGCCTGCTTGGCACGCAGCGCCTCCTGCTCCGCTTCCCGGGCGGCTTCCTCGGCCTCCGCGGCCCGCCCCCAAGGTCCCCAGGACCGCTCCCGCGCCGGGCTGGTCTCGGACTTGGACTCGGACTCGGCGGGCGCGGCAGCCGGCTCGGCGGCGACGGGCTCGCGGTCGCAGCCCGTTCCCACGGCGAGCAACCACACGATCACCGCGACCGATCCGCTGCGCATCGACGAGAGCCTGGCAGCCTACCCCTGGGCGGTCAAACCCGCGGTCCGACGCTATGCTCGCGGTCCGTGGCTGGCCCGCCGCCCTCGATCCCGATCCTCTACCGCAGCCCGTCGCTGCTGGTGGTGGCCAAGCCGCCGGGTGTGCCAACCGAGCCGACTCGCGATCCCGCGCGCCCCAGTGTGGTCTCGTGGGTCCGCGCCGCGCTCGCGCTACCCGACGACGCGCTCCTGCAGCCGCCGCACCGCCTCGATCTCGACACCTCCGGCCTGCTGCTGCTCGCCCTCGACGCCCCCATGCTCACCGCGCTCGGCGAGGCGTTCGCCTCGCGCACGATCGCCAAGACCTATCTCGCGCTCGTGCACGGCTCGCCCGCGGAGGACGAAGGCACATGGTCCTCGTTCCTCGCCCCGGTCGAGCGCTCGGCTCGTGCGGTGCGCTGGGGCTCGGTGCGCGCGGGGGGCAAGAAGGCGATCACCGACTATCGCGTGCTGCGACGCGATGGCGCGCGCGCGCTCGTCGAGTGCCGCCCGCGGACCGGTCGCACGCATCAGCTGCGCGTGCACCTGTCCGAGGCGGGTCACGCGATCGTGGGCGACGAGCGCTATGGCGCCCCGCGGGGCGAGCACGCGCGAGCAGGGCGGTTCCTCCTGCATGCCTGGCGCCTGGTGGTGCCGCCGCTCCTCGGCGAGCCCGGGGCGGAGCTCGAGTGCGCGCCAGAGCCGGCGTTTGGCCTGCTGCCGCACGAATAGGCGCACTTGCGCGAATCGCGCAGTGCCGATGACGAGAGATTCTCTACGGTCCGTGATCGATCGTGGAGCGACCGGCACTACCCCCTCGCATGCCTTGGCTCAGATCGTCGTCCATCGCCGCCGCCTTCGCGCTCTGCAGCCTCGTCGCCGCCGCTCCCCGCCCCGCCTCCGCGTGCGGGGGCACGTTCTGCGACGTAACCCCGGGTCCGGTCACGATGTCGGTCGACCAGAGCGGCGAGAGCATCTTGTTCGTGATGGGGGATGGGTTCGTCGAGACCCACGTGCAGATCGAGTACCGGGGCGACCCGGCCAAGTTCGCGTGGATCGTGCCGATCATGGCCGAGCCCGAGGTCTCGGTGGGCTCGCAGGAGCTGTTCAACCGCCTGCTCGCCGGGACCGTGCCCACCTTCACCGTGAGCACGGCCTTCGAGGGCGACTGCGGCGGCGACGAGCGACAAGGGCTCGGCTGCTCGAGCGTGGACGCGCTAGCGGGCGGCGACGGCTACTACGAGGGTGAGGAGACTGGCGGTCCCAACGACGACGAGCCCGCCGTGCTCGCCCAGGACGTAGTCGGAGCCTTCGAGTACTCGGTGCTCCAGGGCGGCACGGTGGACGGCATTGGCGAGTGGCTGGACGACAACGGCTACGCTCGCGACGAGGAGGCGCCCAAGATCCTCCAGGCCTACCTCGACGAGGGCTTCTTGTTCGTGGCCTTCAAGCTGGTCCCCGGCGCGGGGATCGACCAGATCCATCCGATCACCCTGCGCTACGCGGGCACCGAGCCGTGCATCCCGCTGCGTCTCACCCGAGTCGCCGCGATCGAGGACATGAAGGTGCGCGCGTTCTTCCTCGGCGAGAGCCGCGTCGTGCCGACCAACTATCGCCACGTGGAGCTCAACCCGCTGCGCATCGCCTGGGCCGGGCTCGGGGCCAACTACGACGAGCTCGTGAGCGAGGCGGTCGACCAAGAGGGCGCCAACGGCCGCGCCTTCGTCACCGAGTTCGCCGACTACTGGGGGGCGGTCCTCAATGTGCAGGGGCTGCGCGGACGAAACTGGGATTCCCAGGCCTTCCTCGACACCACCAGCCAGACGCTCAGCAACCGGCTCCAAGCGCAGAGACTCATCACGTGCGGCCTCGTCACGGACCCGGCCACGGGCTCCACCGGTGAGGGCTGCGGGCCCAGCCATGCGCTGCTGTATCCGCTGCTGCGCACGTACTTCCCTCCGCCCGCCGGAGTG